>PBPC01000099.1 GCA_002724575.1 Gemmatimonadota bacterium
CAGTTGCGGCTGGGGAATCGTCCCCTTCGATCTGGCGGTTTGCACTGCCAGCAGCAATCGTATCAGTCTGCCACTCGAAGAGAGTATTCGATCCCTTTTCCCGCGAACATCCCGAAAAAAATGGGGTGTCCATTGGAGCGATATTATCTCGTGTTACCGTAAAAGCTCTTTATCTTTTACTTCTTACAGTTTTCCATCCTGTAAGGTCGGACTATCTCATCATCTATCAGATGCTCCGCGCTCGTGGGCCTTTACTGTCCGGTCTGGACTCCTTGGCCTAGTCTCTGAACCTTTTTGCCATTCCTGACAAACTTGGCTGCGGATTCCCCTTTAGGCGGGGTTCCCGACAATTCACGGAGTTTTATTGTCATCCATAATATTCAGATGACATCGGCAAGCTGCTCACGAATCGCTACTGACGAATAAGTCAGTGAGGTATTGGTGGCAATTGCCATTTGATGTTTCTCCTACATCAAGAGATTAGATTTTCAAGAAGCATGGCCGCATCATTGACATGGCCTGACTCCTTGAGCCGGTTTCGCATAGCAGTGCGCTTGGTGTTTTTATCTGCCTTCGGATTGGCTCCTTTGCCAGATCGAATGACGCGAGGCTTGTTACGGATCTTCTTGGTCTTAGGATCTGACTTTTGAAGTTCGTCGTACAGCCGAGCCTTATTCAAAATGATGAAGGAACGGTGATCGATCAGGTTTTCGATCTCCGGGTCTGTGAAGCCCTGGGACGAGGCATAAGACCGCAATTCAGTCGCAAGTTTTTGCTGCTTTTCGGGCTCACCCCACTCTGGCATTTTCTCTACCAGTGCGGCGTGTTCCGTATTCACAGCTTCTTGCCACTGCTTTTGGGTTTCTGCCTGAGTCCTCGCCGCTACCTGCTGCTGTCGCTGCTGGACTTGGGCGATTTTTTCCTGTGCTTCCCGAAACTCCTCTTTCTTTTCAAGAAAGCCGATTGGATCTTCTGTCCGAAGACGATCCCAATCCACATTCGCAAATTGATCGAGGTTGGAGTTTTCGATTATTGATTGAAGGTGTTGCGCGTATTGCTGACGCTCTGTCTGAATCTGCTGCATCTCTTGGTTGTACTGACCTTGCAGTGCCTCGATTTGCTTGCGTTCCTCAGACAGCTCCTGCGTTTTTTTGGTAAACGCAGATTGACGGGAATAGCCTTTTAAAAGTTCGTCGAGGGTTACCTCTTGTTCTTCACCGTCCACCTTGACGGCATAAAGGGGTTCCTCTTCGTCCTCTTCTTCGACTTCCTCGTCGGACTCAAATTCTTCTTCAGAATCTTCGTCCTCTGAAACCGCCTCAACAGATTCCTCTGGATCATCCGTGGATTCATCTACTTCGGTCGGGGGTGCTTCCTCGGGTGCTGGGGGTTCTTGCGAATCCAGTAGTCCGAGTAATGCGTTTTGGGCCTCAGTAACAGACCCCTCTTCAGTGTTGACTGCCGGTGCTGCTCGCGTGTCGGCCATACCTTTACTCCATGAAAAAAGCCGCCCAAAGGCGGCCTACTACATCCTTGTAGTCGGGTTTCAACCCTCCCGATCAAACTCACCTGTCATCACGATAGATGTGAAGTGTTGTTTTAAATCGTTCAGGTTTCTCAAACTTAACCAGGCTTGTTCCCTGGTATTCATATCCTCGGGGTGGGAATTTTCCCAAGTGTCGAGGAATCTTTGCCGAAGGGTGTCCCATGCGTGATTAAACACGGGGTCTTCAAGTAATCGTTTCGCTTTTTCTTCCATTAACCCACCGCAACGGGACGGTTCTGTTGTGCCTCAAGTGCAAGCTCTTGTGCTTTTAACTGAGCATCGACTTGGGCTTCTGCCGCCTCCTGTTGCATTTTCTGGGCCTTGATCTGGACTTCAGCCGCTTTTATCTCAAGCTCTTTCTGCTTGTTCATCATCTCCATCTGGGCCATCTGTTCTTCCTGTGATGGTCCCTGCTGCTGTTGAGGTTTGGTGATGTAGTTCTGCACATCCTTAAAGCCCATGTTCTCGATCATCTTCGCGCCGAGGTTGTAGAGGTTTTCCTCAGTAACGATCGAAAGACCGCCTGACATGGCTTGAGAGGCAAAGTTCAGCATCGTAGAGATGTGGAGGAGTTGCTGGTCGCGGTTGCCGTGACCCAATCCCACTTCCACCGTGCAGTCCATATAGTCACGCCACTGGTCCGGGCGCACTTCTACCCACTCCCCACGGAGTTTGATGTACTTTTCTTTTTCCTCATTTTTCTGCGCGAGTTCAAAGACCTGTTTGACGAGATCCCTGACCCCGGTTTCGGCAAAGATACGGGCGATCATCTCCACACGCTGCTGTGCTGCAGTCATCACCTGTGCCACTTGTGTCGCAGAGGTGTGGGAGGTGAGCGCATTGGAATCTAAACCCTGGCTCATCTTCGTCATCCCGGAGCGTTCTTCCCGGATGGAGTCCATATAGCCGAGCATCTGGAAGGTGTAAGGCTCTAAAGGCGGGGTCGGTAGAGGCTGTACCGCGCCGGGGGCTTTTGTTCGGACAATTCCCCCTGGGCGACTGGTGAGCAAATCATCCAACGCCACCATTCCCTCCTGTACTGCGACCCTTCCAGAGTTCTGGAGGTACATATTGTCGAGGAGATTCCGCAACAGAATGGATTTCACCTCTTGAATCACCATTACCTGATCCGCAACGGACATACCGTAGAACTTGTGCGGGATGGGAATGGGACAGAGGGTGCAGAAAGGTCTGCGGTCTACCGGCTCATTCTCAAGGATCTGGTTACCGACCGTCAGGATGCGCCTGAGTTCTGCAATGCCGTCACCGTCGTAGTCGGTTCTGAGGTAACTTTCGTAAACCCAACCCTCTTTCAGCGCATCTTCCGCATCGACATTCTGATCTTCCCAGATACCCGTGCGGTCAAAAGCGTGTCGTGCGGATTTCTCATTCGACCAGGTATAGAAATCATCTCCCTTGCCGATCTCATCCGGGTCGATCTCAAAACCCATTTCCCGGAGTTCGGTAACCGTCTTTTTTACGCGGTGACAGACGAATCGGGCATCTTCTACCGATTTCGCGTCCTTGGAGATCAAAAACTCCTCCGGCGGGACGTTTTCAATCCGTACACGGCCCTTCTGGGTGTGCCTGGTGATAACGACATCATGCGTTACTACCGGAATGATGTCCTCGGTACTTTCCTGACTGTGTTCCAGCACCTCCACGTTGTCGCTCATCAACAGTGATTCAAGCTCGGTATCGGAAAGACCCGTGTAGGTTTCACGGTCCCACTGGTCAGAATCATCCCACCAGACCTTCACCACCCCGACTTTTGCCAACAGCGCATCGGTAAACCAGGTATTCGCCACATGGAAGAAGTCAGTCTGTCTGGACAGCACCCAATTGATGTAATCCTGCGCCTGTTCTGCGTAGGGAACGTCCTCCGGTCCTTGGGCGTGGACCTTGGCGATCTCATCCCCGGAGGCAAAGACACGCATGAGGGAGGGTTTGATCCACTCGATCGTGTCCATCACCGTAGAATCGACCACCTGGGAACGACCTTCTACCTCGTTTCCAAAAGGCTGGCCCAAGTAATACTCAAGCGCCTTCCTGCGTTGTTCTGAAAGCTCATCCCCATAGCCGAGGGCAGAGGTGACCTCGTTATCTATTCGGGCGAGGATTTCCTGGTCTGAAGGTTTTGCCATTTATTACACGATTCCTAGTTTTGGATATTTGATCTTCCCGCTCCATTCGGATTCCCCATCAGGGACTGCGAATCTGAGCGACATGACGGCATACCGAGTCGCTGCCATCAGGTCATCACGGATGGGGACAATTTTTCCTTCCTTCCGGTGATACATACGGAATTCCTCCCACCAGTCATTCAAGTGGGAGAAGACTTTTATTCGGTCCTGCTCCATTCTCTGCAGGAGATCCATAATGCCGACCTCTACAGAGTTACCCCCCTTTTTTTCTCCCATCGCGGGAGGGTTTTCAAAATGAAAGGGAAGCAAGTTGCAGCCGTGGGATCTGTACTGGTCTGCCAGACCGGGATTGCCCATGCTGTCCTTTCTGTTTCCATCGTGAGGCCAGGCGATCACCACATTCCCCCGTGTGTTAATCACCCCGGCATGGACATAAGGGGGTGCTTTGGACTGCCGATAGCAGTCGTACACATATACGATGTCCTCATCCCGGTCCCACGCTACCCACACTACTGCTGTAGGGTGATCCCACCCAAAATCCAGCCCTGCGATACGGGGCCAGTGTTTCCTTATCGGGATGGGATCTATCAGGAGCTTGGATTCGTTCACCGGGAACACCAGACCACTTCCGATAGAGGGTCTGCCGTTCTTCCGCATCTCCCTCTCATGGGGAGAGTAGGCAGAGAGAATCTGGGCCATTATGTTCTCGTCCAAATGGCCCTTGTTGTTATTAAGGGTTCTTATCTTTTCGGACGCATCATCCCAAGTGGCATTGTCGAGAGACTGTCCGGGCTGGAGGTTGTTCATAAACCCTGCAACAGTCTCCGTCATCCCGTTTTCCGGGGTGAAGGTCATATACACCATGCCCCTTCTGTCTAAGGTTCTTGTAACAGCCTGGGAGTAAAGCTCTCTGCTGGGTTCCTCATCCAGCCAGATGCAATCTACAGATCTCCCCTGCCATTTCTCCACCCCCATTTCATACGCTTTGAAAAAGAGAGAGGAATTCCCCCCGGATTTGTGTTTTACCAGTACGACAGATTTGGCATTAGGGACACCGGGTTTTCTCTCGCTTTTGATGATGCAGGATTTAGGGATAGAACCTGTGCCCCATGCCTCTGGATCGTCTGGAGAGCCTAGAAGTTCTGCCTGTACGATATCCCTGGTGGTTTCGTTACTCACCCCACCGCACCACGCGGTTATCGGACGGTGGTAAACCCTCCCCTTCCACCAATCAGGATATAACCCCGTAAGGTGGTAGGCCATCTCCATAGCGCCACAGAAAGATTTTCCAATTCGGTTGGCAGCCATGAGTAACCGCTGGTTAGCTTGGCTCCCTGTCTCATGGAATCTCTGCTGGTAGGGATAAGGGTCGTAAACGTAGAGCCGCTCAAACCGTTCCCGGTCCTTTATTACCCTAGCAATCTCTACTGCTTTGTTTACTTCCGCGTGGGCGAGGTTCACTCTTTTTTCTTCTTCTTCTTTTTGGGACGGACAACACGCTTAATATCTTGTAAGGCCATGTATTGCTCTTTAGATAAAGGCGCTCTAGCGACCATCTCTCCCCATCCCGCTCTGCTGTGCTGGGGCATATCACTCAACACACCCCCGCGAATTATTGCGTCGTGACCAGATTTCTTTAGCCACTGATCGTAGGGGCGGCGATCACCGGTTCTTTTGTGACGCTCCCGCATCATCTCTTCATATCCGGGACTTTGGTTCCCGGTGAACTGGCGATAAAGGCTGGGGTATGTGGTGGGTAGGCGGTGCATAGCATCCCCCAAAATTATTTCGTCCAACATTGCGTCAGACTCCACCCGATCCCTGTTTATCGCTATGGTATCCGTACCCATGTAAGGGTTTGGATTCCCCGGCGGCCCAGGTTCTGTAGCTGGCAAATACTCCGCATACCCCCTGCCTACAGTCCGTGGATTACCCCACACCACATTCAGATTATCGAAAAGACCTGGAACCCTTACTCTGTCTACAGATGCCTTTAACCGATCTATCGGCTTTCGTTTGCGTTTCACTGCAACGGCTGATCGCCCAATAGGTCATTTAATTCAGCCCGGAGTTCTTCTGTTGACTTGTCATCGTAACTCACGGTCTGCTCGACCTTATCCGTAGGTTTGTAACCAGACCGGTCCAGAATATCCATAACGGCCTTTAGCCGGACCTGTTCTGACTGAGCATTTTTCGCCAAATCCTCCAAAAATCCCACAGCCATAGGGGCCATCCCCTGCATCCGTTTCCGGGTTTCCTCCTCTATCTCAGCGGATAACTTCTTCCGCAGGATGGGACCGTTGATATCTGCGGTCTTGGGAGCGTATCCCGCCATTTTGTAGGATTTTGTCGCGTTCCCGGTAAGGACGTAGTACTCGACAAACTTTGCCTGTTTCTCTGTATTAATCATAAGTACCTCTCAGAGGCTCTGTAAGGCCCGTAGAGAGCCGTTCTCGTTACCCTAGTGGTAACCTCTAGGGTGTCAACTATTCCCCACCACCAGCCTCCTACTGACACCTTTTAGGGACTATGGGTTTTCCTTCGTAAGGGCGCATAACTCAGATAAGCATAAGGTCGGGTTATGGTTTGTATATTAGGGTGTGCTTATGGGGGGTTTATTTCCCCCTCCGGTTTGCACAGGGGATATATATATATCTTTAAAAAAAGAAAAGGGGGCCGGGGGGGTCCGATCGGGCCCGGATTGAGGCCCCATGCGCCCCCCTCACGCATTGGCAATGCGCAGTCCTAGAGCATCTCACAGTTATTTTAGTGCCCTTATTCTCTCACGGTGCCCCTAACGGTGCCCATGTGGTGCAGCCGGATTGCCGCCTGCTGCCGGGGACAATGTCGCTGCAAGAAGGGCCCAGCAGGAAAAGATTCTGAGCCGTGTGCGCGTAGGCGTGGGACATCTATCCGGGGCTCACCTATCCCGGCCTAATGCCCCACACGCTAACCCCACAGCCATTTGACCCATAAGTCGCCCTAATCCTGCCCTATGCCCCTATTAGAACCTTTGAGGCACCCTTTGTCCCCTTTCTAGTAACATTCTAGGTGTCACTTACGACATCTATACAGGGGACACAAAATGAATCAGACCCAACAGTGCTATCAGATGCTAGACGCTAAATGGCGGCTGCTCAGACTTAAATATCCTGAACTGCCGGAGCAGCACGGCATCAGGATTGAGTATTTCGCCAATTCCCGAAAAGGCGGCTACGTCAAGCAAGGCAATTTTGAGACCATCTGGCTTAACTCGGATTTTTTAAATCATCATGGCCAAGATTTTATTGACCGCACCGTGCCCCATGAACTGGCGCACATTGTGGATCAGATTGTTAATGGCATGGCCTACACCCGGACCATGCGCCGGGTTCTGCATGGTCCCTCATGGCGGGCAATCATGCGCGATATGGGCTGTGATCCGAAACGCTGCCATTCTTATGATCAATCAGCAAGCGGCCGGATAAAGCAGTTATTCGTTTGGGAAAATGAAGGCGGCGAATTAATGCCGCTTACACCCATTCGCCATAAGCGGATGTTGAAGTGTAAACCCGGGAGAGGTTACTACCGGCGCGAACACCAGCATGGCACCGTCTACCATTTCACCGGCCGGGTGCAGACGGTAGGGGGTGCATGATGGGACACACTGCAACCCCTATCCCCTTTCACATTCCCGCAGCAATCACCGTTGGGACCGTGGAATTCGCAAGCGTCGACTGCGCGCAGTATTTCGGGTTAGAAGGCCGAACACTGGCCGCAATCGATAAACCCTATTCACTGTGGGAACGTGATGATGGCCGATACAATGTTCAGTTTGTCGGCCGTGGTTGGTTCACCTTCATTCCGGGGGGTGAATCATGAGCCCCCGGCCTATTGCTCAGTTAATCGCGCAGTTTGTCCGACATTCTGGAAACACTAAAACCGGACCGATTGCGACGGTTTCATATCCCCGGATCACCTGCCCGCCGTCGTGTCCCTTGCGGGTTGTGATCAATCCCGAAACGGGAGAAGAAGAACCGGGGCCCTGCTACGTTGAAGCGGGTTTTTACACTCGGATCAACTGGGATCAATTAGACGCCGGGACCCGTGGGCAACCCTTGCAGGATGTCTATCGGGAAGTTAAACGACTCCCACGCGGTACGCCCATTCGGGACAAAGTCGCCGGGGATGAATGGCCCAACGCCAGGAATCCCAAATTGATCGATAAAAGTCTGATTCTGGAAAAGGCGCGAGCGTTCAAGGGTAAACG
>PBPC01000100.1 GCA_002724575.1 Gemmatimonadota bacterium
GAAGACTGGAGGGTCGTCTTCATCACGTTCCCGGCCGCTCACTTTGCCTGAGAGTAGGACAACAGCGTCTTGTTGGAGTACATCCTTGTATGCTTCCCAATTTTCTCCGAAAGCTAGGATCGTCGCAGTTCCGTGGAAGTCCTCTACTGTGATCTTGCCCCACTCTGAGTTGTTACGCCGAGAAATCTGTCTCGCTACTGCTGTGACGACACAAGGCAAGTCAACGCTTTGTCCTGGGCGTTCAACGAGCGTGTTACTTGAGACCGGCTCAAAGGCCTCCACTATATCTCGGTAATGATCCAAGGGATGTCCTGAGATGAAAAATCCCAGAGCTTCTTTTTCACGAGCAAGACGGTCTTGTTCAGTCCATTCAGGAACCTCTCGGAGCGGTGGTTCTGCTTGAGGAAGTGACGAAGTGTCTCCGAACAGAGATCCTTGTCCTGATGCAATTTCTGACTGACGTGCCTGTACTTCACCGTATGCAGTATCAAGGCTTTCTAGTAATTGTGCTCGGCCTCCAAACTCATCCATCGCGCCCGCAGCGATCAGTGCTTCGCACGCTCGTTTATTAAGGGATCGGATATCAATGCGCTCAAGGAATCCGAAGAGTGAACTAAAATTCCCTTTTGAACGTGCCTCGAGAACTGAATGGACCGCTGCCTGTCCAACCCCTCTGACGGCGCCCAATCCAAACCGAATCTGCCCATTTTCTGTAACTGTGAATTTCCATCCCGACTCATTTAGGTTTGGAGGGAGGACTTCAATTGGCTCTTTCAGGCCGGGCACGTAGCGGGGCAAGTCCCTGCATGCACCGATATACTTTACGACACTATCGGTGTTATCAATTGACGAAGATAAAAGCGCGGCCATGAACTCCGACGGATAATGCACCTTCAACCAGGCCGTATGGTAAGAAATCAATGAGTATGCTGCGCTGTGGCTTCGGTTGAAACCGTAACGACCAAAGGTCTCAATTTGAGTTCCAAGCTCGATCGCGATCAGCTTATTGACACCCCGCTCGACACAACGGTCGACAAATTTCTTGAGTTCTTTCTTGATAAGAGAGCTGATCTTTTTCCCGACGGCCTTACGGAGCACATCTGCTTCTCCTAGGGTGAAGCCAGCAAGTTCTGATGCGATCCGCATCAGTTGTTCCTGATAGACGATCACTCCATGAGTGGACTCGAGGATGTTCTCTAGATCAGGATGCGGGTATGTGACGTCTGTTTTGCCTGTCTTACGGTCGATGTAGACATCGGTCATACCAGAGTCGAGAGGACCTGGTCGGATTAAAGCATTCGTCGCGACCAAGTCTTCAAAACGGTCACACCTCATCGCGCGAAGCTTATCGTTCGCGAGGTTAGACTCGAATTGAAAGACGCCGGAAGTTCCTCCACGAGCCAGCATTTCGTATACTGGGCGATCATCTAGTGGTATGTCGTCTACTGTATCATAGACCTCTTCGCTATCAGGATTACTAAGGCTTCCATACCTCTCCCTTACCATTTCTACTGCATCATGGATAACCGTAAGTGTCTTGAGGCCCAGGAAGTCCATCTTGAGCATCCCGACCTCTTCTAGGCCATTCATATCATATTGGGTAACTGACATCGCATTGCTGCCGTTACCATTCTTTCCAGGTTGGACGCTGACCGGTACGTAGTCATCGAGAGGACCTGGTGCGATCACCACGCCGGCCGCATGGACCGACGCATGACGAGCGAGCCCTTCTAGAGTGATCGAGTAATCAAATAGCTGTTGATGTCGGTTGTCGGACTTGTATAAGCTCTTGACCTCTTTGAGGTTTTCGACTGCTTCCTGGACTGTGAAGGCACTACCAGGTTGGTTCGGAATTAACTTGGCAATATGGTCAGTTTCAGAGGGCTCAAATCCAAGTGTGCGCCCCACATCGCGAATGACAGCGCGACTCTTCATTGTTCCGAATGTGATAATCTGACCAACCGCATTTTCCCCATATTTTTGACGGGTATATTCAATGACCTCGCCTCTACGTTCGTAACAGAAATCGATGTCTATATCTGGCATCGAAATACGTTCCGGGTTCAGAAACCGCTCAAAGAGTAGTCCGAACTTGAGTGGATCCAGGTTGGTGATGCCCAACGCGTAAGCTACGAGTGATCCTGCAGCTGAGCCCCGACCTGGTCCAACAGGGATGTTCTGGTTGCGAGCCCACTGAATGAAATCCTGGGTGATCAGGAAATATCCGGCATAACCTGTGCCTTTAATCACCCCAATTTCGTAATCGAGTCTTTCCTGAGCTTCTGGTGGTAGTGGGTCGCCGTAGCGTTTCTTCGCTCCCTGAATGGTGAGCTGTTCTAGGTAGTCGTTTGGGTCAGAGTACTTGTCCGGAAGAGGGAACTCTGGTAGGTGGTACTTTTTCTCGAAGAGGAGGTCGACTTCATCAGCAATTCTTAACGTGTTTTCAATAACATCGGGTCGATCAGGGAACCGCGATGCCATCTCGTCAGCGCTCTTAAAATAGAGGCCCTCATCATATCTCATGCGCTTAGGGTCATCGCGATCCTTACCCAACCCAATGCAGAGGAGGACGTCGTGGGCTTCATGATCCTCTGGTCGCAAGAAATGCGCATCGTTCGTGGCAACCACAGGGAGCCCGAGTTTGTCAGCTAACGTGAAGATCTTCTTATTAGTTTCTGCTTGCCCTTCAGAGTCGTGCGCCTGCACTTCAAGGTAGTAGCGGCCGTCAAAAACGTTCGCGTACCATTCAGCTGTCTCTTTGGCCGCGGCCCAGTTATCTGCGTTGAGGTGGCGAGCAATTTCACCAGCCAGGCATGCTGAACTAACGATCAAGCCTTCTTGATAGCGGGCTAAGACGTCCCGATCTACACGTGGTTTATGGTAGAAGCCCTCTGTGTATCCGAGTGAAGAGAGTTTGAGGAGGTTCTGGTAGCCAATCCGGTCACGAGCGAGTAGCACCAGGTGGTAGTATGCTCGTCCCCCAACACCGGACTTGGATCGCTCCCGCCGATCCCCAGGAGCAACGTACGCCTCCATACCAATGATGGGTTTGAGTCCCTCGCTAGTCGCCTTCTTATGGAAGCTCCACGAACCGAACATGCATCCGTGGTCAGTGAGCGCGAGTGCCGGCATTTCGTGCTCTTTAGCTTTTAAAACCAGGTCTCCAATCCGGTTAGCGCCATCAAGTAGAGAGAACTCAGAATGGGTATGCAGATGGACGAAGCTCACTACTTGTTACTCCGGAGGCGATTAGGATCGGGAAGCCACCATTCTACGGAGGTAGAAGGGAGATGCCAATCACTCTGGGAGGCCCTATACAGGGCAATGGGTAGTTACAGAGGAAAGTGTTGCTGAGGCGACATTAATTAATGCAGTTGGCTCAGTAGTTATCGCTTTATTACTGAGGGTTACTCACACCTCAGGTGTGGCCTTTCGCCCTCAAGCAGAACCGCATTGGAAGGAATCTAAAATCGTCTCGAGCTGAATCATGTATTCGTATTTTTCTTTTCCAGGGGCATAGAACCAGGAGTCCAATAAATAGCTTCGGTTCTGGTTCTCACAAACGATTACTCGAGTGATGAACACTCCTCCTGCTGGCCAGCCACGGTCCGGCGGGTTCCTCCATTCAGCTTGTACTTGGTAGCCATTATTTCCCAAGTGCTCAATTGGTCCTGAGGACACATTTTCAAGAGCATGGTCTTGGGGCTCAGAGTAGTGACCAGCTACTAGCTCCGATCGCCATTCTAAGACTGTTTCCTGCTGTATAGCAGATGGGATAGGCGTTTTCCAAGTGACTCCTATTTGACGAATCAGTTCAGAAGGGTCGGGATTGTCATTTCGGAAAAGGAATACCGAGTCTGACTGATTCCACCTGTATACCGCTGGCAGAATGAGGCTGAACCCGGCCTCGATTGCCAATGTATCCGCCAGCGCCGTGTCAGCTCCTGACATATACATCCGGTTCAGCGCGTAGGTACGGAATTGTTCGTCGAGTAGCTCGTGCACTTCAGCAAGGTAGAGGGTTAGCTCCCCCACACCTTCACCATCTGGTAGTAGTATGAGAGTTACCTGCTGGCCCCGTGCCCAGACATCCCCAACCTGATGGATGCCAGGTCTAGTCATTGAGGGATCTTCATTTTCACCGTCTAAGGCTTCTTGAATCCAACTGTCCGCCAAGGTGCCTATCAAGAGCATCTGACGAAAACGGCGCAGATCACCCCAGTAATCACCAGATGGGTCCTGGTACGTGACTGTGAAAGTCTTCTCATTACGTACGGTCCTAATCGTCTGCTCGAGTGCAGAGTATACTTCCTCAGAGACCTCCTCCCACAGCTCTGGACGCATGACTGCGATGATGCTATTCGCATCTCCATAGGCTAGAGCTGTGTTGTCGCAGGAGCCTAACCCTAAAGCGAGTGCAGTTACCGCGATCATCGAAGATAGTTTGGTCATGTACCTTTCTAGGCGGGTTTGGGGCCGAGGTTCCGATCTAAGAGGGCATTCGGATCTGGGTCACGTCCCATGAATTCTTTAAATAGGGCCCCGGGTTCAGCTGAATCACCTCGTGAGAGAATCGAGTTTACGTAACTTCGGCCAGTTTCGCGGTTGAAAATTCCTTCCTGCCGGAAGCGGGTAAAAACATCTGCATCCAGGACCTCGGACCATAGATAGCTGTAATAAGCTGCGGCGTATCCACCAGAGAAGAGATGAGTAAATACCGGTAGGATATGAAGTTCCGCGAAGTCTGGTCCGATCACGAACGACTCGAAGCGGTCACGCCCAAATTCCATGACGAGATTTCCCTGGATTAGGTCGACTTCCTCTTCAGAGTAGTTTGCTGAATTGGTCCTTAGTAGCGGCGCTAGTTCTGTGTGGAGTTCAAGATCGACAGTCCCTAGGGAGAGTTGCCGCATCTGAGACCAGCCTCCCATGAAGCGGCGAGCAGCTACCATACGCTCATAGAGCTGGTCTGGTAGAGTGTCTCCAGTCCTATGGTGACGAGCGAATAGATCGAGGGCTTCTTTTTCCCAAGTCCAATTTTCCATCAGTTGGCTAGGTAGCTCGACCCAGTCCCAAGCGACATTAATGCCAGCCCGTGAAGGTATCTCCACTCGGGATGTACAGTGATGTAGTAGGTGTCCAAACTCATGGAAGATGGTCTCAACTTCGCGATGCGTAAGAAGTGCTGGCTCATCCCCATCAGGAGGTGTAAAATTTCCACAGATTACCCCGAGGTGGGGAGCAAAACCCCCATTGTGCGGTCCGCCAGTGATGAAGTGGTTCATCCACGCTCCTTGACGTTTTTCCTTACGCGGAAACCAGTCGGTATAGAAGGCGCCCACCTTTTTGCCTGATTCATCAAAGATCTCATAATACCGAACATCGGCGTGCCAAACTTCCTCAATATCCAGCTCTGTTACACTAAAACCGAAGGTCATGCGAACGATCTCAAACATTCCTTCTAGGACTTGCGGTAGAGGGAAATAAGGCCTCAGCATTTCGTCGTCGATATCATAGCGTGCTTTCCTGAGTTTCTCGGTCACATAAGCACTGTCCCATGGTTTAAGTTCTTCGATACCGAGGTGTGTAGCGGCAGTACGAAGCTCAGCTGCGTCACGAACCCAGAAAGGACGAGTACGTTCTACTAGATCTCGCTCGAATGACGCTGCATGCGCACCGGTTTTCGCCATGCGATTCTCAAGGACGTAGTCCGGAAAACCGTTATAACCCAAGAGTTCGGCGATACGATCTCGCAATCTTAAGATACGGGCGAGAAGGGGTCTATTATCGAACTTCCCATCTCGGCATCGCGTCACAAAAGCAGTGTGGATTTCGCGCCTAAGTTCTCGGTCTTCGCAGTACTTCACGATTGGTTCGACTGATGGGTAGTCGAGTGTCAGAAGCCATCCCGCGGTACCTTGTTCCTTTGCCTTCGCTTCTGCGCGTTTGCGCATCGCTTCTGGCACACCAGTAAGCCGGGTTTCATCAGTAACGATCAACTCATATTCAGCAGTCGCATCCAGAACATGTTCGCTAAAAGCTTGCTCAAGCTGAGCGAGCTCAATCTTGAGTGCCATGAGTTCCTTCTTTTTATCTTCCTCCAGATCTGCACCAGCCCGTATGAAATCTTGGACAGTTTTTTGGAGATGCCGCCTTTTGACCCCGATGAGCTGAGCAGCTTCTTCAGATTCGGCGTAAGCTTTTACCCTCTCCCAGAGTGGTCCGTTGAGGGGCAAGCTAGACCAGAACGCTGATATCTCCGGTAGGACAGCGTTATAGGCTTCTCGGAGTTCCGGCGTCTCTGAAACGGATACAAGATGAGTAGGCGGTGCAATTCGCTCACTAAGACGGCCTCCGATTAACTCTAAGCATCCAACGGTATTATCCCAGGTTGGTTCTGACGTGTCGGATGTAATCTGATCAATATCGGCTTGAGCTTCTTGAAGAGCCTTAATGATGCCAGGCTCGACATGCTCTGCACGAATTCGGTTGAACGGAATTCGGAAATCCCTAGACAGGATTGGGTTCGGGATTTGTGTCATATGCCGTAGCTCTATTTTGTCTCGCTTTATTCCCTTGGGGTAATCAAGGTAAACCAGGCTCCATAGGTGCCAAAGTGAAAGATCAGATGCCTGCAGTTTATGAGATTCATTCTCCAGGGAGTGAGCTATGAACAACTCGCACCACGTTGACTAGATGATGATCTCTCTTAACCTGCTGTCACCTTATTGTATCTACCAAGCATCACCCCTTAGCTGGTCAGATGATTTGGAGATTGGAGAAAAAAAGAGATGACAAAGGCTATGCTCGTGATAATAATGGCTTCTTGGCTGGCCTTGCCTCAGCTATCCCAAAAAGGATTCAGCTGGTAATGGATCAGATCCTGAAGACTGAGACACACATGGCGGGCAAGAAGGGATAGGGACTCGACATGCTCACAATGACACCATGGGTCCGAAAGTTACTCATTGCGAACATCGTGATGTTTTTCGTATCGAGCGCCGTACCCCCTCTCTATTTGGCTCTAAGTTTCTATCCGCCGGACATTCTTGTTCGGCCTTGGACACTGGTCTCATACATGTTTCTGCATGCGGGTTTCATGCATCTGCTTTTCAATATGATTGGCCTCTACTTTTTCGGACCCCGAGTGGAAGACAGGTTGGGTGCGAAGGGATTTCTTTGGCTTTACTTCCTTTCTGGGTTAGGGGCAGCGCTGTTTCATTTCATATTCTCGCGTCAGTATCCGGTCGTTGGTGCTTCTGGTGCGGTGTATGGTATCCTTTTGGCATTTGCGATGTATTGGCCGCGCGTGCGGATCTATCTGTGGGCTATCCTGCCGATTGAGGCTTGGCTTCTTGCTACCCTGCTTGTATTCGGATCTCTGTATGCTGGGGTGAATCCTTCTATGGGTTCTCGCACAGCTCACTTTGCTCACCTCGGAGGAATCGTTTTTGCATTTGTTTTCATCAAGTGGTGGGAGTGGCATAAAGGGGCTGCGAAGAGAGCCTTTGATAAGAAACTCAACTCCGATGCATCACCTACAGGCCCCATGGGCGACCGCCTGGCTACGGCGAGGTGGAAGGGGATTGCCCTAGATTCACTACATGAGCTTAACAGAGGAGAAGTCGTGCGACTGCTAGCTAAGGTGGAGTCTGAAGGCGCAGGTAATTTGAGGCCTTCAGAGCGGCAGTTCTTGGATCGTATGTCAGCGGATTGATCGCTACACTCGAATACTAACATGGCGGCTAGAGTCGAGTGAGCTCGGACCCCGGTCTCCGCTATGCTATTCCCTCGCGAATCTACACTGTCGAGGAAGTAATTAAGCGCAGTCGTTTCATCACTACTGCAGCGCATGCGCCAGACGCTGATGCTGCCAATGCCTTTGTGGAATCGGTGAAAGAGTTGTTCCCTGATGCGACGCATCATTGCTGGGCTTTTGTAGCTGGTCCCCCAGGGAGTACTGCCCATATAGGTATGAGCGATGATGGTGAACCCCACGGAACGGCTGGTCGGCCCATGCTCAGTGTATTACTGCATTCTGAGGTGGGTGAGATCGTGACGGTTTGCGCGCGGTATTTCGGAGGGTTGAAACTCGGAACTGGCGGGCTTTCTCGTGCTTATGCTGGTGGAGTCAAATTGTTACTTCAAGACCTCCCGACCGAGTTAAAGATCAAGCGTGTCCGCGTTACTGTGCGAGTCGCATACCCCCATCTGGAGAATCTTCAAAGGCTACTGGAAGATTTGGAGGCCTTGGTAGAGCACGAGGATTACGGTGAGGAGGTCAGATATCAGATCGCTGTTCCCGCGATGACCCTAGAGAGACTGATAGAAGAGGTTGCCCAGCTAACATCTGGAGAAGGCTTACTGGAATAAACTGTCCGTCGCGCGCTGCTATAACCCAACATATGTTCAGTGCCCACCAACACTGGGAGCAGTGGTATGCGTACAGCCTCGTCTATCAAAGCCTTATCGTTCTCCACTTGCATTTTGTCTGTGGCGTGCGGTGTAGCTGAAGAAGAAATTCCGAATGCGGATGGCTCTACTGAGTCGCTTATTGCGCGTGCAAAAGCATTTGAACTCGACACAGAATACAATCCTCCACCGGGTGAGGCGTTACACCATCAGACTGCCGGTTTTGCAAAGATTCTTTGTTCTGGTGTCTTTATCACTGGTTTGGATGCTGCTGACGCAGCTGCCAATGTTGGCGGGTTCATCTCTCCATTTGATGAGCGCAGTCATGTTGTTGACACTGTGGTTGATTACGCACAGGAGCGCGTAGCTCTTACGCTTCCTGATGGAGTGACCCGAACTGCGAAGCGCTATGAGAATCAGGGTTGCGTCGCCCATGGAATTGGCGAGGACTCAGTGTATTTCGCACCGACTACCGTAGAGCGCAACCTGCCACCTGCAGCGACAACTCCTTGGCCAATGGGTGACGTTCTTTCAGATGCGCCATGGCCATCTGAAATCGATATGGAGAAGGTTGAAGAGGCTCTCGATATTGGGTTCGGTCCTGCCGAGGCGCGGACACTTGGACTCGTAATCACATATAAGGGCCGCATCTTGGGTGAGCGATATGGAGAAGGTATCGACATCCATACACCCCTTGAGAGTTGGTCGATGACCAAGAGTTTGACTGGCACGCTCATGGGTGTCCTCATCCAGCAGGGAACCTATGAACTATGGCAACCTGCTCCGGTACCCGAATGGCAGGAACCGGGTGACCCCCGTCAAGAAATCCGTATTGGTGACATCATGCGCATGTCTAGCGGAATCAAGATCAATGCTCCGAGTGATCCTGACTATGACCGCGATATCTACGCTGATCACTATTATCTCTATACAGCGACATCAAATTCCTACGAGTGGGCTGCGACACGCCCTCAAGAGTGGCCTCCCAATACAATCGGGCGATACAGGAACAGTGACCCTGTTCTGACTAGCTATCTGATTCGTCTTGGGGTGGAGGGTCGAGGGCAGGACTATCACTCATTCCCTCAGCATGATCTCTTCGACAAAATTGGGATTAGGGATGGACTCATTGAGACGGATCCCCAGGGTAACTTCCTTGGTCAGGGGCTCGCATTTATGCCGGCACGTGATTGGGCCAGACTCGGCAATCTCTACCTTCAGGACGGCGTTTGGGATGGTGAGCGCATTCTGCCTGAAGGCTATGTGGAATACGCTTCAACACTTGCTCCGACATGGGTTTCGGACGGGCGACTCCAATATGGTGGAGCGTTTTTTTGGGTGAACGGTCAGGGTAGTCAGGGGTTGCCTGAAAGCGCATATAGTATGAGAGGTGCTGGTGGACAGAGTACAACCATTATTCCGACTCACGACCTTGTGGTCGTGCGGCTAGGCAAGTACACGGGTTCAGGACCTGGTGGACAAGCACTCAATCAAGCTTTTGGGTTGCTTATGGAGGCAGTACCTCCTATCGAGTGATCCTGTTAATCTGGCCTGATATAAGGATGGAATTGGGATGAGTTATCACTCCGGCGCCTTTCTAAGGCGATCGTTGAGTTGGGTGATGGGAATGGGCATTCTCGTTACCGCTTTATTCGTGATACTAGTAAGGGGTAGTGTCTTTTCCTACCACACATGGGGTTTTGCCGCATCACTGTCCCTAGTCTGTGCGGCTCTTATGACCGTGCCACTCTTACTCCTAGGAGTTTGGGTGATGTTCCCTGGGCAGGGAATCATCCGGCATACGCCTGTCCGGGGCGCGATCGCGATCGCGTTCATCTACATGGGTTATGCCATTTTATACGTTGCGAGTACAAATGCAGTCCCGGACGAGATCCGAGAGGAATACCAGATGATCCATCCGCTACTGCGTTTAGCTGCTAGTCCGGTGATTGTCTTTGACCCGAGTGCTTTCAGGCCGCCGGATGGTCTTATGCTAGAGGACTATCGCCTGATGGGTCTATCGGTTAATGAAGCGAATCTTCATTTCATACAAACGGATCACCTGATTCATTCGCTTGATCTCGCGACAGACAGTAGGTCGGAATTGAGGAATCGTGCGATTGAACTTGGATTCTGGGCACTTGGTTTTCATTCGCTTCGTCACCTAGGAGTCGGCGATCATTTGCATGTATCACTGAGGCTCCCAGGGTGAAGAATCAGAAGGCAGAGCTAGCACCAAGGCTTAATCAGGGGCCTACTTAGAGTATCGATTAGCATTCCTTAGATCCTTGGATGTCTTTATATAAGAGTGCTCTTAAGTATTCGGGTCGAAGAATAATCTCTGGTGGAGATATTGAGATGGGTTTGAAGAAGATACAGCTGGAATCGTTTGTGATCTTAGCGCTTCTAGTCACTCCTTTGATGGTTGGTGAGTCAGTCCATGCCCAAGTTCAGGGCAGGGTCGTGGATCTTACGCTTGAGGGAATGGTGGACTTGGCGCTAAGTAACAGCTTCCGAGTGCGCCAGCTGAATATGGGTATCGATCGCACCAGATTCCGTTTGCAGGCGCAGCGTGCGAGATTGCGTTCACGGGTGGACTTGAACCTCTCGGCACCAGATTTAAGGTCGATTTCCGAGACGAAGTGGAACTCCACGCTTCAACGGGATGAGATCATTCATGAGGACTCGAGGCGCCTTGAGGCTGAATTGTCAATCCGCCAACCCGTTATCCTCTTCGGTTACCCAACGAACGGTTATCTGTCACTGAATAACAGGGTCTACCGTTACGCACAAACGGAACCCGATGGTGACAAAGATTTGCGGTACTATAACCGCTACTTCATCAGGTATACCCAGCCTTTCTTCCAGGCAAATAGCCTAAAGAACAACATTGAAGAAGCAGAACTCGATTTCGAGGACACTCAGTTGGAATTCTATGATGACGTTGTTGAAATCGTCGATGACCTGTCAGGGGACTATTTCGAGCTCTTTGAGTCCGCTTATCAGAGGATTATCAACGAGGCTCGGGTGGCTAATCTCACAGAAGCGGTCGCAGCTGCAGAGGAGTTGGCATTAACGGATACGACAAGAGCCATTGACCTAGGCCAAATCCAAGTGGAATTGGCTAATGCTGTGGAGCAGGTACAGCAGATGGAAAGCCAATTCCGACTTCAGGCTGCGAGCTTAACGACAACCCTCAACCTGTCTCCATCTGACTCTATTACTCTCACACCTACAATTGATGTTCGGCCGATTGAGATTGACGTAGAGCAGGCCACACAATTTGCGCTACAGCTCACCCCGCGTATGAGGCAACTGAACATTACCTACAGGGAAAGTGAGATTAATCTGGAGAATACGAGAAGCAGGGGTAGCTTTAGGATGGATCTCGCAATGAGCTATGGACGAGAGATGCAGGATCCGGCCTTCAGGCAGCTGTGGGATAGACCGTCAAATACATACACAATTGACGTAAATGCATACCTGCCCATCTGGGATTGGGGGCAGCGCAGCGCAAGCATTGCATCCTCCCGCATCGGGCTAGATCAAGTCCAACTGCGTATTGAACAAGCAGAGCAGCAAATCCGTTCTCAGGTTCAGAATCAAGTACGAAACGTAGAGGAATTCGAAGCACGCACGATAGCGATGGAGGGTAATCTGGCGCTGGCAAATGATCTGTCAGTGTCAAGTATCGATTTGTATCAGGAAGGCTCAATCTCAGCTCTAGAGTTGATACAAAGTTTCCAGAGGGAGTCAGACACGGCGAACAATTTCCTTGATGCCTACCTGGGTTGGCGTCGTGCACTGCTGCGCATTCAACAGCTTACATTCTATGACTTCGAGACCATGCTTCCAGTACTTGAGCGGTTCGGAATTCCCATGATAGACCCTAATACCCAGAGTTGAGAACTTCATCAGAGCTGGCCTGTTTTCAGGGACGGGTTGGTTGAGTGAACTCATTGAAAACTGTAAGTTCTCAGGCTCCTTGGGGCCTGTAGCTCAGTTGGTTAGAGCGCACGCCTGATAAGCGTGAGGTCGGTAGTTCAAATCTACCCAGGCCCACTATAGATGTGGGAAA
>PBPC01000038.1 GCA_002724575.1 Gemmatimonadota bacterium
AGGAATCGTAGCTCGTAACGGTGGAACCATGGGCATCGTAGAGAGCGTCACACCCTTCGCTCGTAATGCCAAACGAGGAAAGATCGCTACCTGGGCAGCAGGCCTAGCAATTTTCTTTGACGACTACGCGAATACGCTGATCGTTGGTAATACAATGAGACCGATTACTGATCGGCTGAGGATATCACGAGAGAAACTTGCTTATCTAGTTGACTCCACAGCCGCCCCTGTTGCGGCACTAGTGCCCATATCGACTTGGGTCGGTTATGAAATCAGCCTTATTTCGGATGGGCTACGAATCGCAGCTGAACAGAATCCTAATGGGGCTGAGATAATCCTCTCACAAAACCCATTCGACATATTCCTCCAGACCATCCCCTTCCTGTTCTATCCGCTACTCGCGTTGCTCTTCGTACTCATGACATCAGTGATGAATCGTGATTTCGGCCCGATGGCAGAAGCAGAATTTCGAGCGGCAACCAAAGGTGAACTTCATAGGCCAGGCGCAACTCTTGCTACTGATACCTCTTCAGACCTAATGAGTCCGAAGGAAGGAGTAACCTATAGATGGTGGAACGCCGCTATTCCTGTGCTAACAGTGATTGTGGTTGTTCTAGCCGGGCTCTACACAACCGGACGCTCAAGCGTTGGCCCAGATGCTCCTCTGAGAGCGGTGTTCGCCGAAGCCGACCCGTTTTCTACTCTGTTGTGGGGGTCACTGGCTGGATGTCTGATTGCTATTTTTATCTCCATTGGACAAAGGACGCTAACCATGCATGAATGCGTTGATGCATGGCTCGCAGGTATGAAGGCGATGATGATCGCGATGATCATATTGACCCTGGCTTGGTCAATCGGAGCCGTCACAGAAGAAATAGGCACTGCTCAGTACTTGTCCTTGCTGCTATCGGACCGTATCCCCCTGCAGCTAATGCCATTGATTGTCTTCGTTACTTGTGCAGTAATGGCTTTTGCTACCGGAACCTCCTGGGGGACAATGGCAATTATGCTACCCGTTGTAATCCCCCTCACGATCTCTATGGGTGGGGTTGCCACATATCCCGGTGGCGAGCAAGTCGAAATTCTTTTGGGAGTAACGGCATCTGTTCTAGCTGGCGCAATTTTCGGAGATCATTGCTCGCCCATATCAGACACTACTGTGCTCTCATCCACGGCATCCGCCTGTGACCATATGGATCACGTCCGGACCCAGCTACCCTATGCAGTCCTCGTGGGACTCATAGCGATGGTATTAGGGAATGTTGGTACCGCATATGGGTTGCCCCCGTGGGCGGCATTACTTGGGGGTGTATCCCTGCTATTCCTGTTTCTTCGATTCCGTGGCAGAGTAGTCTCAGTAGCGGATTAGGCATATAACCCCAGATGCGATCCAAAACATTATCGTAGACTTTGGAAAAACGCCCTGAGTAATTCTGTAGATTCCTGGGCACGTACCCCAGAGGTGAGTTCACAACGATGATTCAATCTTGGTTCCTGAAGGAGGTTTTCAAGGGAACCGGCCATTCCTGCCTTCGGATCTGACGCAGCGTAGACTACCCGAGGAATCCTAGACAGAACAATCGCCCCAGCACACATAGCGCAAGGCTCTAGAGTCACATAGAGCGTGGTGTCTAGGAGCCTCCAGTCTCCCTGTACCATAGAAGCCGAACGAATTGTGAGAAGTTCTGCATGCGCAGTGGCATCAGCATCAGCCACAGTTCGGTTATGAGCTTCGGCCAATACTTCTGTTCCACGAACCAATACTGCTCCGACGGGAACTTCCTCAGCCGACGCAGCAATCTTCGCTAACTCAAGGGCACGCCCCATCCAAATCTGGTGGTCATCTGAGTTTTCCACTGCGGAATGGCTAGGCGGGGGCAATCGCGGATCACTAGTGTTGTGTCAAATTGACCTTGGACCCGTTGTCCATCCTTCTAAATAGGCCGATAACACGTCCCAGCAAGTCTAGTGTCTGTGGTTCTATGGGCCCCTCATTCTTACCCGGTTGCAGTGCCTCAAGCTTAGTCCCGGCTCCCGACTCAATACAACGGTAGTACGAAATTCCTTCACCAAGATCAGCGGCGATAATCGCTCCAGTCTCTAATCCCTCTATGCTAGCTGGTGAGATAAGGATGTGATCCCCTTCTTCAACGCCGAGTAAGGCCAGGTCATTAACAGCAGCGATAACTATGAAAGACCCCTCGTCTCCACCCATCCTGCGGTCTACCGAAAGGTGAAGTTCCGCATCCTCAATACGGAATCCAGAAACAGTGTCCGGGACCCGATCAAAACAGGGGACAGAGACAGTCTGAGTATTGAGATCAATCCCGAGTATTTTCACCCCTCTTGAGCGGGACGGGTCCCGTTCAAGAAAACCCTTGTCGGCAAGGACCTGAAGGTGTTCCGAAACGGTCTTTGTACTCTTGATCCCGAAACGTTTCCCGATTTCGCGGATCGAGGGTTGATAGGTGTTAGATCGGAGGTACTGGACCATGAAGTCCAGGATTTCCCTCTCTAGTTCAGGGAGTGACTCTACCCGTGCTTCTGGGGTATCAATTTGAGGTTGGGAAGTTGTTTCTGAGCGGGCCAATATAGGATCTCTGAAGAGCAGTGAATTAGCCCACATCCTGGCTCGAGGGCGATGCTAATGTGCGCCTCTGAAGAGTGTCAGGAAAGACCTTGGCAAAAGGTTTGATCAAGCCCAATCATGATCCATGCTCTCTCAACAACATTCTTGCTAGGAATACGAGAGGACGCTTCTAATCGAGTTATCGGATAAGGGCATAATGGTCACCCTTGCAGTTTCTTTAAAAGCAACTCCCTAGCCACCTTCGGATCAGCCGCTCCGTTCGTCTCCTTCATTACCTCCCCAACAAACATACCGATTAGCCCTGATTTACCTGCCCGGTATTCAATGACCTTCTCCGGCCATGCTCTAAGAACCTCTTCAATGACACTCTCCAGCGCAGTGAGGTCAGAAACTTTCTCGAGTCCCATCTGCACAATGAGTTGGTCCGGATCGCCACCCTCATCAATCATTCGTGCGAGGACATCCTTGCCGGCCCTGCGTGAGATTCGATCTGCAGCAACAAGAGCAACAAGCTGACCCAAAGCTTCTCCATCAAACGCAAGATCTTTCAAGCTGCGTACTCCCAGCAAACCTCTCAGGTCTGTCGTTAACCAACCTGCGACCTCAGCAGGCTCATCATATACGGCAAGGGCTTTATCAAAAAACTCTGAGACCTCGGGAGACGCGGTCAGCAAATCTGCCTGCTCCCAAGTCAGTCCCAACTCATTACTGTAGCGATCAAAGCAAGCCATGAGTTGGGGATCGGCTGCACGTGCCGCCTCTCGCGATTCATTTACCTTCGGGGTCTCAGGCTTTATGGGCTCATTCACAACCTTTTCGGAGCCACTCTTGCTTCTCGTAACCTTAGGGCCTGATTTGGCTGTAGTACGGCTCCAACTGTCTTTCAACGAGACTATCCGATTAAAGACCAGCTCTTCACCTAGTCCATCGATTGGATCCTTCCAGAAATAACCAGTTCGCTCGAACTGGTAGCGCGTACCAGGCAAGCTATCTCTGACAGATGGCTCTACTTTAGCCTCCTTAAAGACCCTCAAAGAGTCCGGATTTATCCGGGAAATGATGTCCTCGCCTTCATCTAAATCAGTTTCTGGAATCTCTAGAAAGAGATGATCATACAGCCGAATCTCCGCAGTCAGAGCGTGTGCTGCAGATACCCACTGGATCGTGCCCTTAACCTTTCGACCGACCACTCCCTTCCCGCCACGGCTCTCTGAATCATGAGAACAGTGTAATTCGACTAACCGGCCAGCTTCATCGCGGATGATCTTCTCACACCGTATCACGTACGCATGCCGCAGCCTAACCTCTCCACCGGGTACAAGCCGCCGAAACCCTGATGGTGGGTCTTCTTCAAAATCTGTCCGTTCGATAAAAAGCTCATTCGAAAACGGCACCATCCGAGTTCCTTCCCGTGGCACATCATGCGGGAAATATGGAGCCTCGAATTCTTCAACCTGATCATCCGGGTAATCAGTCAGTACAATTTTGATTGGGTCTAGGACCGCCATCACCCGAGGTGCGGACTGATTGAGTACCTCTCGGATGGCATAGTCAAGCTTGCCAATATCCACCACTGACTGTGCCTTAGCGACCCCGATCATTTCACAAAAAAGTCTGATTGCCTCAGGCGGTACACCTCTCCGACGAATACCCCTGACAGTAGATAGCCTCGGATCATCCCAGCCACTTACGACTCCTGCCTCAACAAGTGGAATAATTCTCCG
Organism: Gemmatimonadota bacterium; assembly: GCA_002724575.1. Lineage (GTDB taxonomy): Bacteria > Gemmatimonadota > Gemmatimonadetes > Longimicrobiales > Gaopeijiaceae > UBA1142. Next base: position 4,315 of record PBPC01000038.1, read on the forward strand.
TTTTGATAGGACAGCATGTTCAAGATCTAGACGAGCGAACTCATACTGATGAGTCCTCGGCTCCTCAAATCCGACATTGTCTAGAACCCAATCATACAACTCCCGATTGTTTTCAAACTCGAGCGTACATATCGAATGGGTCACGTCTTCAAACGCATCCTCAAGACAGTGTGCGTAGTCGTACATAGGGTAGATGCACCACTCATCCCCTTGCCTGTAATGGGTTGCGTGCCGGATCCGGTATAGCACGGGATCTCGCATCAGCATGTTTGAGGACTCTAGATCAATCTTAGCGCGTAGTACGTGCGCCCCACCTTCGAATTCTCCTTCTCGCATGCGACAGAAGAGATCCAGATTTTCATCCACTGTACGATCACGATATCGGCCCGGTGTCCCTGCTTTGGTTACTGAGCCTCGCCTCTCACGTATCTCCTCTTCGCTCTCTGAGTCAACGTAGGCCAAACCCTTCTCAATCAGGATGACCGCAGAATCATACATTCGTTCAAAATAATCTGACGCAAAGTAGAGGTTTTCACCCCAGTCGAAGCCCAGCCATCGGATGTCTTCCTGAAAACCAAGGACAAACTCTTCATTCTCACCCTCAGGATTCGTGTCGTCGTAGCGAAGATGGCACACACCTCCAAATTCCTTCGCAATCCCAAAGTTGAGGCACACCGATTTTGCATGACCGATGTGCATGTAGCCATTTGGTTCGGGGGGGAAGCGTGTAACTACGCGACCACCGTAGCGTCCGTTTTCGGTATCCTCCGTCACAATTTGGCGGATAAAATCCGTGCCGGGCTTAGGGCTAGCCACTTCTCTACTCATTTCAATGGAATCATAGCATAAGCTCACCAGAGCCAGTCGTGCACTCTGCGTGTACACAAAAAAACGGGGGCCCACCGGCCCCCGTCTATCTCTATAAGACCGATGTTCCTATCAGGAACCCCCGCCGCCGCCTCTCCCGCCTCTGGGTTTAGCAGTGCGACCAGTAGATGATCCCCCACTAGATGATCCTGTGCTGGTATCCGCGCCTGAGGATCCTCCTACCGATTGATCTGGGCCTCTAAAAGAGCCCCGATCACCAGCGCCATATCCCCGGCCATTATACACACGGCCGCCAGTTTCAGGATTGAATTCTCTCCGGTTCACAATCACTTCAGTCGGCCTATAGTAACCACCATAATAGGAACCCGAGTAGTAACCCTGGTAGCCATAACCGTAGAGAGATCCGTAGGAATATCGACTGTATGGGCTGTAGCCGTAGTATGAATACGGACCGTAGCCATAGTTATAGAAAGGGCTCCTAGAGTACATACCATAACCGTAAATAGAACGCACCGTTCGCGGCGCATCAAAAGCCCTCTGTTCACCGCCCATCGGAACTCCAGCTTCACCAGCGATCGCAAACGTTCCCGGATAGGACACCGCAACCACAACGTCGATGATGCTCTCAGAAACCCCTGCATCAGCTAGTCTCACCAGAGCATCTGCATCAATCGCAAAACGCTCACCACGCCCAGCTACCCAAGCTTCCACAGCCTTAGTGTCCACTCGCTCAGCGGCTTCCATAATATCTTCAAGCCAGATGTTGCGGGCTGCGTACATCCGTGCTGCCTGGAGAGCCATCCCCATATCCGCTGTGAAGTACTCACTATCTTCAACACCCTCCTGCAGCATGCGTTCAGGACCCACCAAACGGTAACGCTGTACCCAAGCCACCTGTTCCCCACCTACATCCATCGAGCGCACGTCAATCCACTGGGTTAAAGAAACTAAAGACATAATTCCAGTTGCCGTGCGAGCAACCTCCTCCCCACATATGAACTCAGATCTTGTGAACACTCTACGCCCATCCCGAGAGAACCCGGCAGAATCCCAACCCTCACAGCCCTCTATACTTCTCGGGTGGCTGGCTCCATCCGCCACCAGCAAGTCACTCGTAAGTACTTCACCAGCCGATACTGTGTAGAGTTCGACACCGTCATCTGTCGGTTCGACGCATAGGATCCCATCGGTGGCACCCTGTCCGGTCGGTTCCCAACACCCTACAAAGGGTAGCCAACGTCCATCCATTTCCTGAGCCAGACCCGGAGTGCTCGTAGCCAAAATCATTACGGAAGCAAATGCGAAGAGTGGGAGTGTCCGGAAAGAGAAGCGGGATAATGTCATTACTCTAATCCTTTCCCGATCAGAATCGGGCCCCAATACTCACGGTGAACTGTATACCGGCTAGATCCATCTTATCAAAATCTACAAAATCACGACCAAGTTCGCCTCTTCCCCAGCGATAGCGTCCTTCTGTCGTAAGAAACAGACTCTTATTTAGTGAGATATCCATCCCCGCGAAAGCATGAGCCTGTAATGCAGTACCGCGACTCATGAAACGATCGTAGAAGATATCAAGGGTTTCAAAGTCCACGAAATCACCGACTTGCTCAAAATTGTACCAGATGACGCCACCGCCAGCGCCTATAAATGGCGCCAACCGCTTCGGGATCCAAGCAAATCGTCCAATCTGTCGCCCTCGATCGCTCAAGTAATATCTGGCGCTGACCGTCACCGGAGTTGTGGAAAAAATCGTTTCCTGTTCAATGGGCAGATCATCTCCATCTACCCAGTCTCGAAATTCTGAGGGGAGAGAACTTTCTGCATGACCAACCCCAAGTACTAGATGGAGACGATCTGCTAGTTGTATAGCAGCTTCGCCACCGAGATAGCTTCTGTGAAAATCACTCTTCTCGAGCGTAAGCTGTTCTTCGGTAAAGTCGAAGATGTCACTCTTCGCATTTGGGATCGAGTACCCCAAGCTGAACGCGAACGAGACTTTTGGTGTTTCGAATAGAAACCCATCACCGCCCCGCCCAGATTGTGCAAACGAAATCTCGGGCACCGTAAGCGCTGCGCTGAGCGCGACAAGGCCACAACAAAGCTTATGTAACTCGTGCTTTTTCATTATCTCGGCCCTCCGATGTCATCCCACCTGCAAGGACAACTATATCTTGGCGCAAGGCTTATGCCACGAAACTTAACTCTAAAGAATGCCTAGCTTATGCCAATTTCCATATCGTTTAGCCCAGTAACACTATATTCGCTGGACATGAGCGTCACCCCTAGGGGACATCTCACTCCCTGCCTGACCCATAGGTCCCTTTGACGTAATCAAACAGTATTTCCTTGAACTCTTCCACGAGTCCTTCACCCTTAAGGGTTATGGCATGCGCACCATCTATATACACCGGCGCCTTCGGCTCTTCAAACGTGCCCGGTAGCGATATCCCTATGTTCGCATGCTTAGATTCACCGGGGCCATTCACCACACAACCCATTACAGCAACGTCCATTTCTTCCACACCCGGATAGGAACTGCGCCACTCAGGTATCATTTCCTGGATATACTCTGTGATCTCCTCAGCCATTTCCTGAAAAAACGTACTCGTAGTCCGCCCACAGCCGGGACAGGAGGTCACCTGAGGTTCGAAATGCCGAATTCCGAGTGACTGGAGAACTTGCTGTGCCACTCGTACTTCCTCAGCGCGGTCCCCGCCTGGTTTTGGGGTTAGTGAAACACGAATCGTATCACCAATTCCATCTAGGAGGAGTGGGGCTAGCCCAGCGGTAGTAGCGACAATCCCCTTAGCTCCCAACCCAGCCTCAGTTAGCCCCAAGTGGAGTGGATAGTCACACCGCGCTGACAGCATACGATACACAGAAACCAAATCCCGTACCGACGAAACCTTTGTCGAGATAACGATCTGGTCATGCCTTAAGCCGTTCTGCTCAGCTAAGTCTGCTGAACGAAGCGCGCTTTGTACCATCGCCTCCAGAACAACTTCACCACCATCTCTTGGTGATTGTCTGCTGGCGTTCTCATTCATCAGTTCTGTGAGAAGTCTTTGGTCGAGTGAGCCCCAGTTCACCCCGATGCGAACAGGTTTGTCATGTTCAACCGCGACCTCGATGATCTCAGTGAAATTCTTGTCGCGATGTTTGGTACCAACGTTACCCGGATTGATGCGCAACTTAGAGAGAGCGATCGCAGTTTCTGGGAATTTCTTGAGCAAGAGATGCCCGTTGTAATGGAAATCGCCAACGATTGGGGTCGGATAGCCAGATTCACGAAGCTGGCTCACAATCTCTGGAACCGCACGCGCCGCGTCCTCGTTATTGACTGTAACTCGGACGAGTTCACTGCCTACGTCAACTAACTGGCGTATCTGGGTAACTGTGCCGATAACATCCGCGGTATCGGTATTCGTCATGGATTGCACAACTACTGGCGCCGTACCACCAATCACGACGCCATCGATATTGACGGCCACGGTCTTCCTGCGCTCAACCGGTATCACGAGAGCCTCAAGAAGTCATCCATTCATAGGTATTGTCCACCTGAAAAGTGGCTCACTTGGAATCTATCCGGGACAAACCATTCAACCAAGTTGGATCAAAAGATCTCACGATCTGCTGACATTCACAGGTTATAGAAGAAATCATCGTTCGGTTTTGATAGGCGTGTTAGCTGCCCAAGCCTTTGACCGGACAGATTCCAGGCCTCATTATCAGATTGAATCTTGGTCTCAGGCCTCAAGGAGAGTGCGTTGAAAAGAATGAAACTAACGTACGTTTTTGGTGCCTTGATCCTTTCGCCTCTTTTTATTGCCTGCGGAAGTGAAGTTGTACTGGCTCCTGGTGAACTCGACACGAGCGAGCGCACGGAGGAAGATCAGGAGCTAGGAAACAATGTCACCGCCTCCTCTATCACATGGTCTTTGACCTCTGTAGAGGAAGGAAGTCATACCCGGGGCGAATATTATATCTCATTCAAGAATTGGTCTACCGAACAAGGGGTAGGATTCGAGTTTTTCCTGTTCTTCTATGATGCTGCGGGCAACGAAGTTGCACGAACAGAGACTGCTCAATTTTTTACCTTGGCTCGAATAGAACAGCGTTATCTGGGTGGGAATTTCACACTCAATAGTGTTAAGACGGTCGAAGCTGCAAATCGAATCAAACGTATGGAGGTCGTGCTGGCTCCGTAGGTTAACAAACCGGTTCTATCTAACCCTATGATTCATCCTCGCTTTCTGGGTCGGAGTTCTTGAGTCGGCCAACGCAATCGCAGGAAGGAACTCAGTATGGCTAACATAGCGCGAATGTTAGCAAGATCGGTGTACTTCCCTTTAGCTCCGCGGATCATGATCCTATGAAAATGAAGACTCGACTTTTGACGGGCATCTTGGTGCTCATAGCCTGCCAACCACCAACGGCTGAGCCTGATTTTGATATGTCTGCCCTCCCGGGCTCAGATTTCGAAGGACCTGCATTTGAATTTGAGCTAATCGTAGAGGGGATCTATCAAGCTCGAGGGACTGGAAACGTAGCTGTGGGCTCAAATGCGGCGATCATTATTAATGAGGAGGATGTGCTACTTGTTGACTCGCATATCTCGCCTGTCGCTGCCGCTGCCCTTATCGAAGAACTTGGGTCGATCACTGACAAGCCCGTCAAATACGTGGTCAATACACACTTCCACTTTGACCACGCTCATGGAAACCAAATCTATCCTGACGACATCGAGGTCATAGGCCACGAGTTCACACGAGAGATGCTGACGAATGAGGGCTCAACCGGTCGGACGTATGCCTACTTTCTAGAACGCATGGCCGGCCAAGCAGGGTTCTTAGATGGCCAAGAGGGATTGAGCCCAACACCACCGAATACAACACTCTCTGAGCGGATGACATTGTTTAGAGGAGATCGGGAAATCCGACTGCTCTTCTTCGGACGAGGCCATACTGGTGGCGACATCGTCGTACACCTTCCAGAAGAACGCCTTCTAATCACTGGTGATCTTTTATTACCTGGAATACCGTTTATGGGAGATGGCTTTCCATCGGATTGGGTTGGGACACTTGAGGAACTTAAGACGCTGGACTTCGATATCGTCGTGCCAGGACATGGAGCACCATTTTCGGACCTAGCTAAAATAGACCATCTTCAATCCTATCTTACAGATCTTTGGAATCGTACTAGTGATGCGTATTCCCAAGGTCTGACAGCCGAACAAGCAGCCGAACAAGTCGACCTGACTGACCACTCATCGGATTATCCATCTCTGCGTGGCCCAGGTGCGCCATTGCCAGCGATCCAAAGAATGTACGAGTTACTCGCAAATCAAGAATCGAATCAATAGCATGAACAAGGGATACTTTGTACTACGTGATCGTTAAGAACCTCCGTCCTCAGAGGCATAACTAATGATTGCCAGAAGCTCCCATGGATTCGTATCCTCTGATGACCTAACTCTATAGTAGATACCGCCCGTCACGTGAGTCGAAGGGGGAGACATGCTGCAGTCAGTTCTCAAGAGCAGGGGCACCACCCTAGTGGTCATACTACCCTTGCTCTTCCTTAGCCTCGGCTTTCAGGTAGCCGCCCAGAATGGAGATGACGTGAGATTCCCCTACGAGACCTTGCGTTCACCCGTATCAGGGCTGCGTGGGGTGGTCGCTACTAGTGAACCCCTCGCTGCTAATGCAGGCCTAGATATCCTGAAGAGGGGAGGAAATGCTATCGATGCTGCAGTGGCGACTGCTGCTGTGTTAACAGTGACTGAGCCCCACAGTACAAGCCTGGGTGGTGACGCTTTCATCATGGTCTACCTCGCAGAAGAAAAGAAACTCGTCGGGCTAAACGCGAGCGGACGTGCACCCTACGCTATGACGCTAGACGCACTTAATGGGAAACTTGAAAAGCATGATATGAACCGGATCCGGGGTATATACTCCGTGACGGTTCCCGGTGCGGTCGACGGCTGGTTCGAGGTTTTGGAAAAGTACGGGACAATGACCATGGCCGAGGTACTAGAGCCAGCAATTCACTACGCAGAACATGGCTTTCCAGTCTCTCCGATTATCGCCGATGCGTGGAGATCTCTTGAGAACAACGAAGAACCATCCACGAGAGAGACGTGGCTACTCGACGGTGAGAGGGCCCCCAAAGCTGGCGAAGTATTCAGGAACCCCGACCTAGCGGAAACCTACAGGCTATTAGGTAAGGAAGGCAGAGACGCTTTCTATAGAGGTTCGATCGCTAAAAAGATCGTTGACTATTCTGATGCACATGATGGCTTTCTCACCATGAAGGACTTTGAGGATCATACCTCTACGTGGGTAGAACCTATCTATGCGGACTACAAGAACTATAGGCTCTACGAACTACCACCAAATGGACAGGGCATTGCTGCCCTCGAAATGCTCAAGATCCTAGCAAACGTAGACTTGGGCTCTATGGGCCATAACTCGGCCGAGTACCTGCACCATGTTATTGAGGCAAAGAAGTTAGCCTACGCGGATATCGAGAAATGGAACTCTGATCCAGAGTTTAATGATCTTCCAATTAACGAGATAATTTCGACTGAATACGGTCGCCAGCAATTCGAACGGATCAACCCAACCAAGGCTATGGAACGACCAGAGTCAGGGATTAATGGAAACGGTGATACTGTCCTATTAGAGGTCATGGATAAGGATCACAATGCCGTCTCATTCATCTACAGTCTCTATTCAGGATTCGGTTCCGGGCTGGTGCCTCCCGGTACTGGTTTCACGCTGCAAAATAGAGGAGCTCTGTTCTCGCGCGAGCCAGGCCACATGAACGTTGTTGAACCTCATAAACGCCCATTCCATACCATCATTCCGGCGATGGCATTCAAGGACGGGGAGTTCTTCATGACCTTCGGGGCCATGGGGGGGGCGGTACAGCCCCAGCAACATGCTCAGATCTTTCTCAACGTGGTAGAATTTGGAATGAACATGCAGCAGGCAGTAGAGATCCCCAGAATTAATCACGGAAGCGGTCTCAGTGTCACCGTCGAACCCGGTATCAATGAAGAGGTCTTAACCCAACTTGAAGCGTGGGGTCACGAACTCAGAAGAAGAACTACTAGAGGAGGTGTGGGAGGTGCCCAGGGGATAATGTTCAATATCCTGACAGGAGTGATGATAGGAGGCTCAACTCCTCACAAGGATGGTATGGCAGTAGCATACTAAGAACGGAATCAGACCAAATTGATTTCGTATGAATTAATTTTCTAGCTGCTATACAGAAGAACTACCTAAGATTCCAGTATCCGATCTTGGGAACGCCCCACTCACTCAGGATATTCGAAGTATCTTTTCCATCTTGCGTCCCTTAGCAAGTTCGTCTACAAGCTTATCAAGATACCGGCATTTTTTTGTCAGTGGTGTTTCAATGTCTTCAATACGATAGCCGCATATCACACCTTTAATTAGGCTAGCATCTGGATTTAGATTCGCCTTATCGAAAAACTCTTTAAACGTGTCTTCGCCCTCTATCAGATCGCCTAACACTGTACCTTCGAAACCAGTCAGCCATGTAATGACTTCTTGCAGTTCTTTTTCACTACGCCCTTTCTTTACGACCTTATTTAGATAATGGGGATATACTGAAGAGAAAAACATCTTCGCAATTTTTTCATCATGCTCTTTAGTAGTTTTTCCTTTAGCTGCCATGGAATCGACTCCTATTCCAGTATGAGCAATGTGGACAGGTAAAGTTCATCAAACACTCCCATCAGGCACCCAAGTCCTTACTGAGTGAGTCTAGGATCTTGTCCAGCTTCATGTATATGCCGTACAACAGGAACACCCTACAGCTTGCCTCTGGGCACGTCTCCATAGCACAAACAGCGCAAGCGTCAGCGCCGGATGCACTATAACGAAAATGACGATATTGGCTAATTCGTACCCCATCCCGGTGAAGTCACCGATGACCTGTAGAACCCAGATGCAGAAGCCGAAGAAGGTCGAAATAGGATCTGCCATGAAAGCACTCTGCATGAGATCTCCGCAATAATCGAGTTGTTGAATATCCTTGCCACTTCAGCGTTGCAGGAAATGTGCCGAGAGTACCACACCAGACAATTGGAGAGGAGAGGGTTGGGAAGCCGCGGCAGACTCAAGTATTCTTAGCTGGTACACAAACAAGACAAATTGGATAGAAATGAGTTGTCGCTGCCTACAGAAATATGACTGCCCTTAGACGCAGTTGGGCCCTTGGTGCATTCATGCTGCTCCTGGCTCTCGTTGCTAAGCAGTTCGTCGGTGAACCGACCTGGATCGATAATCTCGCTCAGATCGGAGCCTTACTCGTCGGAGTTGGCTTCGTTTGTGAACTGGTATCAAGGAAAAGGGGCCG
>PBPC01000039.1 GCA_002724575.1 Gemmatimonadota bacterium
CAGGCAATGCTTTGCTTCTCATCAATCCCCATACCTCGTTCTTCTTCCGCGAAGAACTCCACATGGTTAGTGAGCAAGGACTCGACGCCTACGGCGCTGTGACGTGGGGCCAGTTTTTCGTTTACCAAGGATTCAATGAGAACGCCGGTTGGATGCACACATCAAGCGGTGTCGACAACATTGACGAATTCCTTGAGACAGTCATCGAGCGAGACGGAACGCTCTATTACCGCTATGGAGACGAGGAGCGTCCTGTGACCGTCCGGCAAGTCACCGTCCCATACAAGACCGATACCGGAATGGCGGAGCGCGAGTTTACCACCTATCGGACACATCACGGGCCCATCGTCCGGGAGATTGATGGCTCGTGGGTGAGTGTTGCTCTGATGGAAGAGCCAATGAACGCGCTTATCCAGTCATATATGCGGACTAAGGCACAGAACTACGATGAGTACATCGAGGTGATGCGTACCCACACAAACTCGTCCAATAACACAGTCTTTGCGGATTCGGAGGGCAACATAGCCTACCTCCACTCTAACTTCATTCCAGTTCGCGACACTCGCTTCAACTATCTGCAGCCGGTCGACGGAAGTGACCCAGCGACAGACTGGCAAGGCGTGCACAACATCGAGGAAACACCGAATGCTGTGAATCCTTCGGTCGGATGGGTACAGAACACGAACAATTGGCCGTTCTCCGCGGCGGGACCGGATAGCCCCAGGCGAGAGGAATTTCCAGTCTACGTTCAGCGCAGTGGTGAGAATGCTCGCGGTCTTCACGCGATGCGTGTCCTCGAAGGGAAGACCGACTTCACGCTACAGTCGCTCATCGATGCCGCGTTCGATAGCTATCTCACTGGATTCGAGGAACTGATTCCCGCACTCGTAAGGGCCTATGATCAAGCTGATGCATCCAATCCTCTCAAGGCGGAGCTCGCTGATCAGGTCAATATTCTCCGAGACTGGGATCTTCGTTGGTCAGTCGAGTCAATTGCCACCTCGCTCGCCATCTTTTTCGGTGAGGAAACACGTCGCCTGGACGCCTCAGAGCGTGAGGTACCCCAGCAGTTGCTTCAAGCACTCAGTGCGGCTTCGGCCAGGCTCGAGGCTGATTTTGGGAGCTGGCGTACGCCCTGGGGTGATATCAACCGCTTTCAGCGCCTCACCGGAGATATAGTGCAGCCGTTCGACGATGCCGGCCCCAGCACACCGGTCGGCTTCCCCTCTGGTCGGTGGGGATCGTTGGCCTCGTTCGGCGCTCGAGCCTACCCACAGACAAAGAAGTGGTATGGCACGAGCGGTAATAGCTTCGTGGCCGTTGTCGAGTTCGGAGACCAGGTACGTGCCCGCGCGGTCACTGCTGGTGGGTTGGACAGTGATCCGTCTTCACCGCACTTCAATGACCAAGCAGAGTTGTACGCCACTGGTGACCTGCGGGAGGTTTACTACTATCGGGCAGATGTCGAGGACCACATGGAGAGGGAGTATCACCCGGGAAACTGACCAGCACCTAACACAGCAATCGACACTATCTCACACATCCAGTGGAGAAGGGACTAGCGGTGCCCTGCCTCTAGTTTCCCGTCCACGAATACGAATGCCGGCACAACGCGGTAATCGAACGGGTGGCCCTCTAGGACGATGAAATCAGCAACTTTTCCTACCTCGATGCTGCCGACTTGATTTTCGATATTAAGCATCTCAGCTGCGTTCAAGGTTGCCATCCGTAACGCTTCAATCTCTGGGACACCATTCCTGAATGCCCAAGCGGAATTGAGGATTGGTTCACCACCGAGACGGCCAATCGGTGACGCTCGCCGCGACGCACCAGGACCAAAAAAGGCCACCTTGACACCTGCTCGGCTTAGAATTTCCGGGCCCTCGATACTCCAGCCGTCTCCTCCTCCACGGATGTCGGAGGCGTAGCTACCGGAGTTGCCGAGAATGACTCCTACGTCAGCTGCGGCAAGCTCGTCAGCCAGTTTGTAGGCCTCCACTCCTCCAGTGATGACGAGACTTAAGTCATAGTCCTGGGCGATGCTCATCGCTTCCCGAATCTCCGCCACATAATCTGCGTGTATGAGCGCGGGAACCTCCTGGCGTAGTAGAGGGAAGAGGGCCTCGTGCCGCTGGTTGTACTCACTGGTGAGGCGTCTCTCTGAGTACTCTAATGCTGCGTCCAATGCTTCTCGGATGCTCATCGAGGCACTATCCAGTGTGACAGGGATGCCTGATGCATTCGACCAATAGCGGGTCGTCCCGGAAGTCAGCGACATGACCATGCTACTTGGTTCTTGCCTCACCATCTCCTCGAAGTCCAGACCCGGCGTCTTGATCAGGACACCATTGCCTCCGACCAGATTCAGGGTTCCCGGGGTCACGTTGATTGCAGTCACTCCGATCGTGGTGTTCACCCGGTACGAAGGAAACCACGGGTCCACAGCGTAGAGCGCATTCATCTCAGGCACGATCGGTTCAGTGATCTCATCGTTCTGGACTTGCCACTTGAGATCGCCGATCCAGTCATTAGCGAACGCACGAGCGATTATGGTTCCGGGCATGACAACCCGTCCACCTAATTCCATCACCGGCATCCCCGCAGGGGCTGTCCCGCCTGCTTCCACCCGTGTGAATCTGCCTGCCTCGACTACTATTGTGGCGTCCTCTATCGCACCATCACTGACGGTAAAGACGTGAGCGCCTGTGATCGCAAAGGATTCATCATTCGGCCTGACTCCATTCCTAAGAGGACCGAACGGACCTACTTCCCGCGGCCTGCCTCTCTGTTCAACTTCACCTCGCTCATACTCCAGTTGGCCATCAACGAATACCCGCTCGACCCGGTCTGCAGTTAAATCCAAGAAGTGTCCATCCAGTAGAACGAGATCAGCATCTTTTCCTATCTCGATGCTCCCGACCCGGTCCTCGAGCATCATCGCTTTAGCCCCATTGATCGTCATGACCTCGAGCGCTTGTTGGTCAGTTAGGCCGTGCCGTGCGAGGAATGCCCCGTACTCTCGGAAGTCTTTGAAGTGTTGGTTGGACATGTCAGTTTGGATGCTGGCGGTGATCCCAGCATCCAGAAACTCCTCGAGCAGGTTTATGGGCTCGGGATCGTTGTAGTACTGAACGATCATCATCGGGCCGATGACAGGGACAATGTTGGTTCCGGAGAGGAGATCGATTAGCGGGAACGCTTCCTCCGCATGCGCGAGCGCTAGGCGATCGCTGAAGCCATACTTTCTTGCAAGCCGCAGCACCATCATGATTTCACTCGGATAGTGCGAGTGAGCGTGGACCATGACCTCACCACGAATAACCGGTAGTAATGCCTCAAGCCGTTCATTGATTTCGGGAGGCTCGGCGGCTCGCCCCTCTTCGTGGGCTTCTTTCTGAGCCATGTAGCGCTCAGCCCGTCGAAAGTAGTCATCCGCGGTCGCATACCAGCCCATAACCGTTTGTGGTGTCTCGCCTGGCCGTAGGTTGATTAGTGGGCGTACCGCCATCTTCAGATCCACGTAAGGCTTGAGAATCATGTCAGGTCCGGGCGTGCTCTTCATCTTAAGGGCCACGGACTGGCCGCTTGAAATGATTCCGCTGCCAGAGCGCGTGATCACGGATGTCACACCTCCAGAGAGGGCGACTTGGATCATCGGATCCTCGAGATCCAAGTTCTCGACTGCCCTCCATTCGGGTGTGAAGGGTCCAGGAATCCGTGAGCGACTAGACCTATCCAGCGCCAGGTGTGCATGAGCGTCGATCATGCCAGGAATAACTACTTCTGCCCAGTACTCCTGAGCGTCGGCAGGAGCGTTAACCGACATACCTATCTGTTCGATGAGCCCATCACTGATAAGAATTTCACCGTTCCTGATAACCCCATTTGTGACGGTGTGGATCTCGCCGGCTCGGATCAAGATATTCGGGGATTGGGCAGTAGCAGGACCGGGAACGAACGCTGCTATGAATCCCAGAAGCAGGAGTGCGATCCGTGAGACCCACCTGGTCCCACTGTCTATACACACCAAGGGCACCAGAATTTCTATCAATCGGATATGGCTCATGATTCTAAAATGAATCCCAGCTCTTGAACTACGCCAGCGGAGCCACCCTCGCTGGTGTCCCCTACCTTTCTCACTGCATCTTAGGGTAGTGATGACAAAAGATACTAAGAATTTCCTCTACAAAGTCCTGGTAACAGTTCAGATAATGGCCTTGGTAATGGCTACAGCACTCGTAGTTTTGTCCTTTATTTTATGAGGAAAATTAGGCTTGGATATGGCCTGTTGCTTGCTTCGCTGTTGTTGAGCTTATTGGGTTATCTGAGTTGGTCACAGGGACTCATTACGTTCCTTCCGGGTCTTCTTCTGATTTACGTTCAAAAGAAGTAGAGCCTCGATCGGCAACTCAGGTTGTCAGGTGGCAGGCGCTAAAGTGATCGGGCCCTATCTGCTTTAACTCCGGGGTTTCAGTAGCGCAAATGGCCTCCGCACGGGGGCACCGGCTCCGGAAGACACACCCCGAGGGAGGGTTGATGGCACTGGGGATGTCCCCACTCAGCACTGTCCGCTTCTGTTGATGTCCAGGCTCTGGTACAGGGACGGCTGAGAGGAGTGCTTCGGTATAGGGATGATTAGGGTTGTTATACAAGGATCTAGAGGGAGCGAGCTCCATGATCTTCCCGAGGTACATCACGGCCACGCGATCGCAGATGTGCTCTACGACAGCCAGGTCATGGGCAATGAAGAGCATGGTAAGGTCGAGTTGATCCTTGAGATCGCTTAGGAGGTTGATGACTTGGGCCTGGATGGAGACGTCGAGGGCCGAGACAGGTTCATCTGCGACCAGAAAATCTGGATTTACCGCCAAAGCTCGGGCGATCCCAACTCTCTGGCGCTGACCCCCTGAGAACTCGTGAGGGAACCGGTCCAGTTGATCCGGTGAGAGCCCCACTTGTTCAACGAGCTCGGCCGCACGTTCACGCCTACTCTCTGGCGTGCCGATGCTGTGGAGCGCCAGGGCATGTCCGATCACCGTGCGGACCTTCTCTCGGGGATTCAGGCTGGCGTAGGGATCTTGGAAGATGATTTGCATCCGCTTCCGGAAGCGGCGCATCTCTTTCTTAGGAAGCTCTAGGATGTTGGTGCCGTCGAAAATCACCTTACCAGCGGTGGCTTCCTCGAGCCGGAGGACCAGCCGTCCTATGGTGGTCTTACCAGAGCCACTCTCCCCTACAAGCCCGAGAACCTCTCCACGGCGTACTGCAAAGGAGACGCCATTCACGGCCTGGACGTAATTCACCACCCGGTTCAACGTACCTCCCCGGATAGGGAACCGCTTCACAAGATTCTCCGCGCAGAGCAGGTAGTCTGTCACGAGGCAGTCTCTGTAGCCAAATCCAGTTCCTGCCAGCGCATGCAGCGCACTTGGTGCCCCTCGGAAATCAACTCCAGCTGTGGCTGCGTTTCCACACACTTAGGGTTGGCGTGGGGGCAACGGGTAGAAAACCGGCACCCCGATGGCAGCTCGGACAGTGAAGGAACCTGCCCTGGAATGGTTCGGAGACGCTGCGCTTCTTCCGAGCTACCGAGGCGGGGAATCGACTCGATGAGTCCAGCTGTATAGGGCATTCTGGGGTGACCAAAGATGTCCGCTACAGGGCCAGTCTCAATCACTTGCCCTGCGTACATTACTACCACCCTGCGAGCCATCTGGGCGACGACGCCTAGGTCATGAGTAATGAAGATAATGGCCATCCCAAGCGCGGCTTGGAGCTCCTCCATGAGATCCAGAATCTGGGCTTGGATCGTAACATCGAGGGCGGTCGTGGGTTCGTCAGCAATAAGGAGACTAGGACGACAAGCCAGCGCCATAGCGATCATGGCGCGCTGGCGCATGCCTCCTGACATCTCGTGAGGATAGTTGTCGACGCGCCGCCCCGGTTCCGAGATGCCAACGGTGTCGAGCGTTGATATAGCCCTCTCTCGAGCCTCTGAGCTAGAGAGACCTTCATGTTGGATCAGTACTTCAGCGATCTGTGCGCCCACGGTGTGAACCGGATTCAGACTGGTCATGGGCTCCTGAAAGATCATTCCAATTTCTTTGCCCCGAACGGTTCGCATCTCCTCCTCAGGCAGTTGGGTGAGATCCCGTTTCCCAAGGTGGATTGACCCCCGGGTGATCCTACCGACCCTAGGCGGAAGGAGGCGCATGATAGAGAGTGCAGTCACCGACTTCCCCGATCCGCTCTCACCTACGATGGCGAGCGTTTCTCCAGGGGCCACGGAAAATCCCACCCCGTCCACCGCAACTAATGGGGCTCGCCCACCAAGGGTGAAACTGGTTTGGAGGTCGCGTACCTCTAGCAGCGGTGGGGTGCTCAACTGCCCACTCCTTCGGGAGCGGATCGCTTGAAGCTCACTTTTGATCCAGTTCATCGAGGGCCTCTGCCACACCATCAAGGTGGGTCAGGTGCATCGACGCGTAGTTGGGAGCTAAAACCACCCCATGCCCACCGGCCCGGTAGGTTGCCAGGACTGAGCGGTATACAATGTCCCGCGAGCACTTAGCGGTTTCGGGCAGAGTTCGCGGGGCGTCCACCCCGATACCCATGTATACCTTAGCCTTTCCATCGACGCCCCGGAGTGCATCTGCGCACTGACCATGGACGTAGCTGTCCGGATCCATCCCCGTGGCTACCAGTTCGGCGAATGGGGCTTCGTTTAAGCCCAGAATACGGAACAGCGCACGGGTGGCTTCGTCCGGCTCAAAGTCCCTTAGGATCGTTGTACGAAAGAAGGAGAGTTCTCTGGACCAAACTTCACCTGCCTGGTGCTGGTAGGTGATGGGTTTCACAAAGTCAGCGTATAGGGTCTGTTCGGCCCATGGCCACTGAGCGCGCCGGATCGGGTTGAAGTGATTTCGGTTCCACACATTCAGCCCAAACGGAAGTTCCGGCTTGCACCATTTCACCAACCCGTAGAGCTCTCGGTCCAGGTCCTTGTTCCTCTCAAGCCAGAACTTCTCCCATATGAGGGCTTCGGGGTTGTCCAAGAGCACACGAAGGAAGGTGATGAGTGGACCATCAGGGAACTGTTTACCGGCCGCCGCCTCTTGCATGAAGTCGTAGAGGCGTAGGAGAGCCTGCCGGCATCTTTCCACGTCGATCCCCCGTTCCGTGGCCTCTTTGCGTGCCGGTTCGGAGAAGTCGCCGGGTGCGCCTCCCTGAATCAACGTGTCGAGGGGCGAGTTCCGCTCATTACACCACATGACTCCGTCTATGGGGTGATTTCGTACCTGGTCCTCAATCATCGAGTGTATCCAGCGTCTGTACCCTGGATTCGAGGTTGAGGGGTCACTACCCAGACGACCGAGGAGGTCAACCTCCATGGCTTGGGCCAGGGTTGGGATCTCTACAGTTCCGGCTGAACCATGCCCGGCGTACTTGAAAAAAGGTTCCATCAACTCGATGTAGACCTTCATCCCCCTCTCGTGTGCCGCAGGGATCACCATCTTGAGGATGTCACGCCCAGTGAACTCGGGATCACGGCTCCGGAAGTCAGCCATGAAGGTATCGGTATAGTACCGAGGGTCCGGGTCGAAGTAGGCACCTCCCCGCATCTGGTAGGGTTCCGGGACTCCGTGATCGGGCCACCCGTCGAGTTCATGGCTGATCGAACGACCCGACTTAAGTCCCAGCCAACTCACCGTACCCAGCATCAAGACGTTGATCCCCACTCGGTCTTTAAGCGTGTCCAAGACCGTATCCACGCCCTCATCCACAAAGCTTATGGGACTGATTTGGATGCCGACGAAGCGGCCCTCAGATGCTGGTGTGGTCATGTCATAGATCGGGTGAAGGAGGCGATACGTTCCATTGCTTCCTGGATCAATGGTAACGGTTGGAGATAGCTAATCCGGATGTAGTCGGTGCTGGTGTCCCCGAACATGGTGCCGGGGAAGAGCATTACTCCTGTTTCTTGGAGGAGCCGTTCGCAGAACAGTGGGGATGGGAGTCCCGACGAGGAGATGTTTGTGTAGATGTAGAAGGCACCCCCAGGATGACCGTAACTGAAGCCGGCCTCATTTAGAGCTGGCATGAGCCAGGCCCGACGTTCGGCGTACTCCTCGATCATTGCGTCGACTGGTTCCTGAGGGCCTGTGAGTGCAGCCAAAGCGGCATGCTGGCTGATGGTGCAGGTGTTGATGGAGAGAGTGTGCCGGGGCTCGGTCAACATTGACACCAGTTCCTCAGGGGCAGCGAGGTACCCGACCCGCCAACCTGTCATGGAGTACGTCTTAGAGAAGCCATTAAGTGTGACAGTCCGTTCCCTCAGCCCTGGCAGCGTTGCGATAGAGAGGTGCTCGTTCGGTGCGTAGATCATCCTCCCGTAAATCTCATCAGCTACGATGATGAGATCATGTTCAATAGCTAGTTCAGCGATCGCCTGAATGGCTTCTGGAGGTGTAACTGCCCCAGTGGGATTGTTGGGGGAGACCAGGACGAACATCCGGGTGTGGGAGGTGATGCGTTTCTCAATTTCTGCCACGTCGAGCGCAAAGTCGTC
Organism: Gemmatimonadota bacterium; assembly: GCA_002724575.1. Lineage (GTDB taxonomy): Bacteria > Gemmatimonadota > Gemmatimonadetes > Longimicrobiales > Gaopeijiaceae > UBA1142. The sequence continues at coordinate 8,570 of PBPC01000039.1, forward strand.
CCGCTCGAAAGTCGGGACCGGGATCGGTGTGCCTCCGCAGAGGCCCACTGCCGTATCATATGTGGTGAATCGGGGGCTCGTGATGAGGACCTCGTCTCCTGGAGAACAAAGCCCAAGCATAGTGAGCATGATGCCTTCCTGGGCTCCAGCCGTCACCACGATCTCGTCTGCACCATAATCGAGTCCGTACCGGGCTCCGAGATTGTCCGCGATGGCCTCTCGCAGTGCCGGAATTCCGGTGGGTCCCGTGTAGTGGTGATGGTTCGCGTCGAGAGCGGCTTTTGCGGCTTCCACGATATGCGCAGGCGTGTGGAAGTCCGGGTCCCCGCGGCCCAGCGCGATGACATCGGTTAGACCAGCAGCGATATCGAGCATCCGGGTACGGAAGGCTCCGTCTTCCTCAACGATGCGCGGAGCCAGGCGGGAGGTCAGGAGGCTCAACCGTGCATCCTCCGACCGCCGACAAAGGTAGTGGTCACCTTTTCGAGAGCCCCTAGCTCCTCGTCGGGGCGACCATCCACCACGATGAGGTCGGCAGCCTTGCCCACTTCCAGCGTGCCGACAACGTCTTCCATTCTCGAAACCCTCGCCGCCCGGATAGTGATCGAGGCGAGGGCGTCCATATTGTCGGTGCACACCCCAGTCTTCACCATAAAGGTGAGTTCTGGAGCGATCACATCGTGCTCAACTGCCGGGCTGCCTGCGTCTGTCCCGAAGACGATTGGTACTCCTGCGCGCGCAGCCCTAACCAGCCCCTCGTAGCGTTCTGGGTTGGCCACGGCCTTCTTCCGTTCCTCGATTTTCCATTCCGGGATACCGAATTGGCGAGCGATTTCAGGTTGGCTCTGTTGCACCAGGGGCGCGAAGGTGGTGACCACCGGGATCTCTTTCTCGATCAGAAGTGCGACGGTGGAGTCCGACATCGAACCACCATGTTCGATGCAGTCCACCCCGAAGCGTGCGACTCGCTCGATGCAGGCATCGTAGGTAGCGTGTGCGGTGATCGGAAGGCCGTTCCGGTGAGCCTCGTCGATGACGGCCCCTAGCTCCTCATCAGTGAACTCGAGGGTGTCATGACAGGCCATGATTTTGATGAGATCAGCTCCTCCCCGCACCTGCTCCCGGACCGCGCGCCGCATCTCATCCGCACCGCTGGCCTCCCGACAGACCCAATAGGTATGGCCTCCCGTCTGGATGATGGCTGCTCCACAAACCTTCAGTCGTGGTCCCGGAAAGATTCCCTGTTCAACCGCCTGTTTGGAAAAGAGGTTCATCTCGTGGAACCCGAGGTCCCGGACCATGGTGACTCCCGCACGCAGGCTCTTGAGCATGTTTCCGGCAGCTTTGAAGGCCGAGATAGGGCGTGGGTCGTCCATGGATTGGCGAGCCAGGTCGTGAATCCCGTCCCAGTTTAGGTGTGCATGACTGTTGATGAGCCCTGGCATGATAGTCCCACCGGTTTTTTCGACCGACGAAGAATCCCCCTTCAGATCGTTCAGTGGACCCAGCGCTACGATTTTTCCGTCCTTCAACTCCACAAAACCGTTTTCCAGGACTTCTCCTGCCATGGTTAAGATCCGTCCCGTCAGCACGAGGTGCGGGGTGGGAAGGTCGAACATGGGCTTGGTGATCTTCTGATATCGCCAGGCGGCGGGTTCGGGCATTCTCCAACTCCTCAACAGGGAAGGGTGCGTGTCTCGAAAGGGTGGTTTGTCTGGAAGCGGCTCGCTAGATCCACCCCACCCGAGCCCACCAGAAGCGTATCGATGGTGCGCCATCCGTCTATGCCAGGACGGTACACGCCGGGTTCGCAGGAGAACACCATTCCAGGGGTGGTTAGGGTGGAGTCACCAGGGGCTAGCCAGGGGGCTTCATGCCCTTCGACGCCCATCCCGTGCCCGATCCGATGGCGGATGGTATCCGCCAACCCGGCATTCCGTATGACGTCTAGGGCGGCCTCGTTCACCCGGGAGCAGGGCCACCCGCGCTCAAGGGCGTGAACCGTGGCAGCACCTGCCTCGGCCATCGCTTCCATTACCCGAAGTTGTTCGGGGCGTATCTCCCCTAAGACGAGAGTCGCACCACTCTCGGCATGGTATCCGCCCAAGCTGCACCCGATTCCAGCCACTATGGGCTCTCCAGGTTGAGGTTGGCGGGCCGTAACACTCCCGTGGGGCAGGGCGGCTCGGGGCCCAGAGTGGATGGAGGCTGTGATCCTTGTCCGTGTTCCTTGGAACGCATCACCGTGGGTGGCCAAAAGGACTTTTCCAACGTGTCCTGTGCAATCAGTCAGTAGGTCTTGTTCCGTCCCGCCCTGTCCTATGATGTCTCCTCCCACTTCCAGCAATCGCTCGAGCACTAGGTCAGCGAAGCGGGCGGCCTCTCGGATCAAAATAAGCTCAGCGGTTCTCTTCACCGCGCGCTCAGGCATAGCGTGGTCGACGAGTTCCAGTCGCTCGAGTTTCGCACGGGCCTCTGGTAAGAGTTCTGCCCCAAGTGTATCTACAGCCATCCGCCGAGCACCGGCCTCCTCGATCATCCAGAGGATGGGTGGGCGCTCACCGGGGAACTCCTCGTAGGTCCGGACCTCGACCCCAGGAATATCCATCGCATTCTCTAGCTCCAGGTGCGGCACCAGTAAAAGCGCCTCTTCGTCGACCGGAAGCCAAAGTCCCATGGGGCGCTCATTTACAGAAAAGTGCCAACCTGTAGTGTAGGCCAGGTTCCCAGACCCGAGCAGCAGCAGGCCGTCCAGTCCTTCTGCTTGGGCCCTCTTCCGGAGTCGCTGGCGGATGTCTTCACGGAATCGGGGTGGGAGGGGGTTCAAAGGGCATCATCCTCCCATGGTCCTACGACGGTGATCTCGGCTCTGACGCCCAGTTCCGCACCCAGCGCTCGAAGGTCGTCTAGCACCGCGTTCTCGAGCGGGATTCCCACTACCGATTTTCGGGCTACACGCCGGGCTTCTTGCTCACCAGGGATGAGGACCTCAGTGAATCCAGGCCTGAGAGCCCTGGACTTCATCATGTCTGTGAAGTCGTCCATCCTCTGGCGGAATTCCTCGAGCGGCATGAACCAGTCGATGTCTATAGCAATGAGTGTGTGGCTCACGTCCCATTTTTTCGGGTCAGCGTATGGGGTGAGTCCGTACCCTCCCCCTCCGATGACACCGGTCAGGACATCGGTCATGAAAGCCAGGCCGTATCCTTTGTAGCGCCCGATTCCAAGTAGGGCTCCAGCCATCGCAGCCTCTGGATCATCTGTCTCCTCTCCCTCGGGGGTGAGTGCCCAATCCAGCGGCATCAGCTGTCCCTCGTCCGCATGCCAGCGCATCATACCTTTGCCAGCGGTGGTGAGTGCGATATCAAGAACCGCAGGGAATCCAAGCCCTGTCGGTGCGGCGATCCCCCAAGGGTTTGTGCCAACGGCACCTTCCCGGGCACCCCAGGGAGCCATCTCGGGTCCGGCGTTCGTGAAGGCGATCCCGATACATCCTGCCTCTGCGGCTAGACAAGCATGTACAGCACTTGAGCCAAAGTGCGTGGAATTCCGAACCACTACCTGCCCGATGCCGCAGACCTTTGCTTTCTCAATGGCCAGCTGCATGGCTCGGGCTGCTGCAACCGTACCAAGTCCGTTATGGGCATCGACTAGCGCTAGGGCCGGGCTCTCTTTCACAACTTCCCAGAGGGCGCCCGGGTCGAAGAGATTTTGGCTGAATCGTTTCTGATAGCGTCTCAGCTTCTTCACCCCTTGGCCGTGGCCGGGGTGGAAGCGTAGTTCAGAGAATATGAGAGCGTTGCCAAAGATATCGGCGTCCTCTCCAGAGAGTCCCATGGCTTGGAGGACTTCCACCACAAATACCCTAAGGCTCTCCTGGGTTACAGCGGTCATAGGAATCAAGTATCAGCCCTCTATCCCCAGGAGTTGGACCAAGTTTGTGTCGGCGGACTCGAAGCTTCCGAGTTGCCCTGACGGGGCTGTCATAAGGATGGCGATGCCAGGGCCGTAACCAGCTCGGGGACCGTCTGTAGAGGCCACCACGCCGATTGCTCGTGCGCCCCGGAGGTATCCGTGGTTGTAGCGACTATCCGTGTCTTCCAGAGCTACTAGGTCCCCCAGGCGTAACTGATCCAGACCCAGATCCTGCAGGAGTTTCCGGTCGGTGGACTGCATATGAAGGCTTCCTCCCTCAGACGTCAGCCCGAGGCCGGCTCCCACTAGGTGAGCGGGAACCTGAGCAGTGACTCCAAAAGCTATCTGACCATCACTTTCTTCAGCAGGCAGTGCGGCCAGAAGCCCTCCGGAGATTCCCTTGAGGGATACGTCCGGATGATCTGTGAGGTTCATTCCCACCCCTTCAGCCCGCACCAAGACTTGGTCTCCCACGGTCATACGGCTTCGAGCTTCGTGAGGAATGTGCACGATCACCTGTTCCGAAAATCGTCCCGATTTCCCGGTGACCACTCCTGTAGTTCCTGCTGCCTCACCGCTCATAACCCGGGCCCGGTTACCCACGCAAGCGAAAACGTTCAGACCTCGGTTCCAGTTGCCGTCGGCCTGGCCTATGCTCACGCCGGGATGGATGCAATCCGCGGCCCAGCCGAATGCCCGATCCCCCACGGATACATTGTAGACGATCCCCCCATAGGTTGGGAGCAAGAAGGGGGTACCATCCGCGCTGAGCCGATATGGTTCGGCGGGCAGGCCTGGAAAGCCGGGGTGTGCAACTGCTCCGGAGACAGAGACGGCAACGAGATCGACTTCGTTGGTGGCGACGGTATTCCGTTGGTTCATGCCATTCCCCGGATGCCGAGTGTGTGGGCGATATTTGCGGTGGGGTCCATATGGAAGTCCAGGAGGTGGGCCGGACCAGTGATTAGCGTGAGGATCCCGGGGCCGTGGCCAGTCATCACTGAGTCTCCGTGGATGCAGAGGCAAACGGCCACCCACCCCTCCCGGTAAGAGCGTCCGAATCGATGGTCGACGTTACGGATACCGATCAAATCCCCCAGGCGCATTTGGTCGATTCCCAGTTCATCCATCAGGGACCGGTCTCCGGACATAAGGTCCTGGTCCACAAACTCGGCATTGAGTTCGGCCCCCGACCCCATGATCCGGGGCGGAAGCTCCATGGCCACTGGGCAACTCACCTGTCCGTCCTCCACTCTGAGGCCCAGCGCTCGGGCGAGAGCGGGGCTCATTTTCTTGAACTCGATATCAGGATGACTTTCCAGCCTTAGCCCACGACCCCGAGTCCGGATCTGGATGGTGTCCCCGACCGTCATCTCGTCCAATACATCCGGGGTGAAATCAACCAGAAGACGGGCATGCTCGCCGGTAACCACACCCTTTGCTCCTTTTGCCAGCCCAGTTACCACTTCGGCTTCATTGCCAATGCAGGTCAGGTAATGCAGAGCGTAGTCAGCAAGCTCGTTAGGGTTGGCAATGGACACACCTGGTTCCACGTGGTCCCCAGCCCAACCGAATGCCCGATCCCCCACTCGTGCGTTATAGGTGATTCCGTACATCCCCGGCAGAACCTCGCCAACCCCGTCTGGCCAATGGACGTAGCCACCCCGACGCACGGCAGGTTGGCTCACCTGACCAGTCACTGCCATTTCGACAAGGTCATCGAAGTTCCAGCGAAACCCTTCGTTCATTCGCCTCCGGGGTTGAAAAGACCAGTCTTATGGGTGGTGCCGAGAGTGCCTCGGCGCATGCTTGACAGCCCTGCTCGACGGAGGCCACGTTGCGCTCTCGCCTGTCGACAACGTACAGACTACCGTGCCCTTGGGCTCGGTGCAAACCCGTCACTCCGACGGGCTTCAAGAGGCCAAACGCATGGGATACAGCGCTTTTTTGGAGCGCATGGGGGAGGTCAACGATCTCCTCAACGCCAAATCGATTCTCAGTTGGGACGCCAAGACCATGATGCCTCCCGGGGGAGCCGATACACGAGCGAAGCAATTGGCCACCCTAACTGTCCTGGCCCGGGACCACCTTGTGGCGGACGAGACTCGGCGGCTCTTGGAGCAGGCCGAAGCTGAGACTACTACTCTTGCTTCGCACAGCGTGGAACGGACGATCTGTGCACAGGTACGGGAGGCGATTGAGTATCACCTTCGCATTCCTGCGGCTCTGGTGCATAAGCGGGCCGAAGTAGGTTCTATCGGCCAGCACATCTGGGCGAAGGCCAGGGCAGAGAACGATTTCGCCGCCTTCGCGCCGGTGCTTGAGGAGACGATTGAGCTGAACCAGGAGATGGCTGAGTGCATCGGATATGAGGAACATCCCTACGATGCCCTTATGTTCCGGTTCGAGCCTGGCGAGACAGTGAGATCACTGCAGCCCCTCTTCGCGTCGCTCCGGGAGGGACTCCTTCCCCTAGTAAAAGCCATCGGCGAGCAGGAGTCGCCGCGCGTAGACTTTCTCGAACGACCTTTCCCTGTGGAGGCGCAGCTTGCCTTTGCCATCAAGATGGCGAGTAAGCTAGGGTATGATACCGATCGGGGACGTCTGGATCTCACCGTGCACCCGTTCGAGGTCTCCTTCACCAGAAACGACGTCCGCATCACCACCCGGGTCAACGACGAGTGGATGCCGAAAAGCCTCTTTGGCACACTTCACGAAACAGGGCACGCGCTCTACGAACAATTCTGTGATCCCGCCTACACTCGTACCCCTCTGGCCACTGATCTAGTCGGTCTTTATGCAGTGGGCGGGGTTAGCTTCGGAGCCCACGAAAGTCAGTCCCGCCTTATTGAGAACCACGTTGGTCGAAGTCGTGAGTTCTGGGAGCTGAACTATGGGGAGCTACAGGCGACCTTCCCGGAACAGCTTCAAGGGATTGATACCGAGACCTTTTGGCGGGCTGTGAACCGGGTTGAGCCGGGGCTGATCCGGGTAGAGTCTGATGAGCTAACATATGACTTCCACATCATGCTCCGGGTGGAGATTGAGGCGGCCTTGATCGATGGAAGCTTGAAGGTGCCCGAACTCCCGGAAGCTTGGAACGCAAAGGTTAAGGAATACCTGGGATTGGAAGTTCCGAACGACCGCCTCGGAGTGCTCCAGGACGTCCACTGGTCGTCGGGGCAGGTTGGAACCTTCTGCAACTATACAATCGGTAACGTGATGGCAGGTCAACTTTTCGCTTCCGCGACGGAGGACGGCAGAATCCGAGACGGGTTAGCTACCGCGGATTACCTACCGTTACGCGAATGGATGACCGAACATGTTCACCGACACGGCCGCCGCTATACTCGAGACGAGATTTTGGAGAAAGCTACCGGGCGCGCACTCGATCCGACTTTCTATATTGAACACCTTACCCAGAAGTACTCAGACATCTACGGGATCTGAATCTTCCATGCCAAACGGCCCTAGCCGCCTCGCCCGGCGCGTCAAGCTGACGGACAAGCACATCGTAACCCGTATGATGGATATAGCCGCGGAGTTGCCTGATGTAATCAAGCTCGGGAGAGGGGATCCCGACGTAGACACGCCGGAACACATTGTCCGAGCAGGCCAGGAGGCCCTGGCTTCCGGAGCGACCCACTACACCCACCCTATGGGCTTGCTAGAGCTCCGTGAGGCAATCGCCAATAACATCGCAATTCATGGTGGCGCCCTCTACTCTCCCGAGGACATCGTAGTCACGCCGGGTGGACAACAGGCGATGTTTATCATTGCACTCGGTCTTTTGGATCCGGGAGACGAGTTGATTATCCCGTGTCCAGGATACAACCCCTACCTCCAGGCTGCAGAATTGACCGATGCTGCTCTCGTTAACATACGGATGACCAGGGCGACAAACTTCACTCTTACTGCAGACTTGGTTCGCGAGCACATTACACCTCGGTCGAAGGTTCTGGTTCTCATCAACCCTGGTAATCCTACCGGTACGGTGATTCCCTCTGGTGAGGTTGCCCGGATCTGTGAGGTTGCCCGAGAGCACGATCTAATTGTCGTCTCCGATGAGATCTATGCTCGCCTGACATACGATGGTCATCGTGCACAACCGGTTGCTGCGCTCCCTGGCATGCAAGAGCGTACGATCACCCTCTCGGGAATGTCTAAGGCCTATGCCATGACGGGGTGGCGGGTGGGCTATTTCGCAGGCCCCTCTGATCTCATGCCGGCTTTGGCAGAAATCCATCACGCTTTCGCTATCTCTACTGCCGCAGTCAGCCAGCACGCTGCGCTTGCAGCTCTCACAGGACCGCAGGAGTGCGTGGAAGAGATACGAAGCACGTTTGATCAGAGGAGACAGGTGCTTTGCGGCGGCCTCGCGGAGATGGGGATCTCGTTCGCCGAACCTCAAGGAGCATTCTACGTCTATGCGAAGGTTGCAGAAACTGGAATTGAAGCCACTGATTTCTGTGAACGGCTACTAAAGGACGGACAAGTCATGATTTTTCCCGGAAAAATCTACGGAGATTACACGGATGATTACGCACGCCTTTCTATGACCCAGCCTGTCCCTCGGATTCGAGAGGCGCTCGGACGCATGGCCAGAGTGGTTGCGGCCATTCGTCATGAACACTCTGTAGCATAAGAGATACCAAACCCGAGATCACACTATGAAATCAGATAATCCGAACGTTCGCGGAGTCAAGCACATGGCATTCGCGGTGAGCGATGCGGCGAGTGCGCTGGATGCGTATGCACGCTTCCTACACGTCCCAGCTGAAACCAACATTGAGGTATATCCCAAATCGAAGAATCGGGTTGCTCTTTTCTATCTCGGTGGCATTGAGTACCAGCTTTGCGAGTCTATGGAACCGGATGGAAGATTCGCAAAATGGATTGATGAGCGAGGTGCCGAGGGATTGCACCACATCTGTTACGAGGTCGATGACATTGATGCCGCCTTGGCTCATGCCCAGGCTGAAGGTGCGACTCTTCGAATCTGCCAAGCTTGCAACGTTCACGGATCTCATCCTCATCCCGAGGGGTGGGTAGCTTTCCTAGATGACGAAGCAGGGGGTATCGAGATCGAGTTCATGCAGGTATACACGCCCGAGCAACTGAAAGAATACGAAGACTTGAAGGGAATTTGAGATGATATCTGTCCGCACTCGGATCAGGAACCGAGATGGATAGCCAGCGTGATTTTGTGGGTTACGCACAGAGCCCTCCGGATATTCGTTGGCCGGGTAACAAACGACTGGCTGTCAATTTTGTGCTGAATTATGAAGAAGGATCAGAGCCTTCTCTTGAAGATGGAGATGGTTACTCCGACGCGACTCTGACAGAGGTTTCTCAGCCTAGGGTTCCCCGGGGAGAGAGAGATCTTGGGGCGGAGAGTATGTTTGAATACGGGAGCCGCGTCGGCTTTTGGCGGATCCGCCAGACTTTCCAGGACAGAGGACTCCCGCTCACGGTGTTCGCTTCAGCGTTGGCATTGGAGCGAAATCTGGAAGTTGCTCAAGCCATTGCGGATAGTGATTGGGATGTCGTGTGTCACGGCAAGCGCTGGATCGAGCACTACCGTCTCAACGAGGGCAAGGAGCGAGAAGAGATTGCTCTTGCTTTTGACTCGATTCATAGACTGATCGGCCGTCCGCCAGAGGGATGGTACTGCCGCTACGCACCGTCTCCTGTTACCAGGAAGCTCCTCGTCGAGCATGGTGGCTTCACCTACGATAGCGACGCATACAATGACGAGCTTCCCTACTGGGTCGAGGTGAAGGGTCATTCTCACTTGGTTGTTCCATACTCCCTGGTAACCAATGATGCCAAGCTAGTAGGTGGCCCGTTGGTGACGGGGCGGGCTTTTGGAGAATTTCTCATAGATTCCTTTGATCAACTCATCTCAGAGGCCGGGCTACACCCTCGGATGATGACGGTGGGAATGCATGCTCGGATCCTCGGACACCCCGGTCGAATTCGAGGTCTTCATAGTTTCCTTAGACACATTCAGGATTGCGATGACGTCTGGATCTGTCGTCGCGGGGACCTCGCTGCCCACTGGCGTGATGTCGTCCCTTCGAGGGAAATCAACGAGTGACCGTGAAGCTTCAGAGGCCAAATTCTAGTGTATTCGCCCCGTTTGGAGCGTTCCTTGAGCCACCAACTGAAGTAGGCGATCGATCAATATTCAGTGAATGGCTGAAGCCGGTGCCGGGATTGTCACACCAGTGCCACCTGAACCGAGTGGCTCCATCGACCTTTCCCTTAACCGTCGATCAAGTGGAGTGCCACCCCCATGCTGCTCAAGTTTTTCTCCCACTGGGGGTGTCCCGCTACCTCGTGACTGTAATGCCCTCTGATGTAGCGGGGTCACCTGATAGTGCTCATGGCCTGGCTTTTGTCGTTCCAGGCACTTTGGGAGTGGTCTACCATCCGGGGACATGGCATGCAGGTATTGCTGTATTAGATGCTGAGGCAAGCTTTGCGGTTCTGATGTGGCGAGGTGAGAAGGACGATGATGTTTTTGCCGCTATTCCTCCGATAGAACTGCAGCCTGAGCGTACCGAAGCCTTTCGGGCTTTGACCCCTTGATCATCACCAGGTGCCCAAAATGAAGAAACGGCAGGTTCTGGTGACTGGGGCGGCGGGTTTCGTGGGGAGAGCTCTGTCGCTGGGTTTTGCCGACCTCGGTTGGGAGGTTGTTGGCTTGGACTGTGCATTCGATGAGGGATGGGAGCATGAGGGCATGCGTCATTCAATTGCCGAGTTAGCTGAGGGAGTGCCCTCGGATGTGCCCGAAGTGGATCTAGTCATACACTCAGCCTGGGTAACCACGGACCCAGAAAAGCTTGGGATTACTACGAAGGAGTATATCGATCTTAACATCGGCCCTTTGCTGACGATGTTGGAGTATGCCAAACACATCTCCCCGTCTGCCTTTGTATTCCTGAGTTCCTCTGGAGTTTTTGCAGCCACAGATGCGGATGAGGGATTGAAAGATACTTATTTGCCGAAATGCACATCTCCCTACGCAGCCGCGAAGCGAGAGGGAGAAGCACTGACTCTATCATCAGCACTCGATTCTAAGACCGAAGTACACGTGGTTCGTCTGGGCTACCTCTTCGGTCCTGGTGAAGTGGCTCGACCCAGCAGGGTAGATGTGTCCTGCGTAGCGAGTTGGCTGGTCGCAGCTCGGCAGGGCAAAGCCCTGGAAGTGCGATCGGATGATCCTTTGAGGGAATGGACGTTCACTTCTGACCTTGCAGTGGCGCTGGAGCAGGTGGTAGATGGCCCGTCAGTAGGACACGCGGTTCATATGGGAAGTACTCATGTGAGTAGGGATAGCGCAGTTGCTGCCCTCATCGCCTCTGAATTTCCTGGCACAGAATCGGTCACTGTCTCCGCTGAGGGACTAGTGAAGCCACCGATGATTCCTAGTGATATTCCTGCTCTTCGTGACTTCGTCTGGACCGACCCAGCCACCGGCCTGCGGACTCTCTTGGCGGCTGAGGTAATGGGGTGACTGCTCTCCGATTCATACTTATAGGGCTGGGTGCCAGGTCCCGTATCTGGCGGAGGGTACTGAAGGAGCATCCGGACTGCAGTTTGGTGGGACTCGTAGAGACCGATCGGGACCGGCTTGCCGGTGTTCTGGCTGAAACTGCGGGTGCTGTAGGTGGGATCTCCCTAGATGAGGTGGCAGCTGAGGTGGAAGCTGACGTAGCACTTCTATGCACCCCACCAGGTGGCCGCCAGTCTCAGGTGGCCGCCGCGTGTGCCGCCGGGCTTGGCATTCTAGCCGAGAAACCACTCGCTGATACACTTACCGATGCCGAATCCTATGTGATTGCAGCGAAGGAGGCTGGAGTTCCGATTGCTGTAGGGCTCAACTTCCGCTACCTCGCAGTGACTCAGGCGCTGAAAAGCCTCTTCTCTCCGGACCGGTTGGGTCCGCCGGAGTTCGGTCGATTCACTTACGAAAGATGGCGCGATGGAAGGCTACCAAACTTAAACAAGTATCCCATGTCGATGAAACAGCCTATGCTTTGGGAGCAGTCAATTCACCATTTCGACCTCATGCGCTTCGTATATGGTGTTGAGCCGGTTTGCATTTCTGCCAGGACTTTCAATCCGTCATGGTCAATGTACGATGGCGATGCCAATGTAGGTGCGCTCATTACTTTCACCGGGGGACTTGAGGTCACATACCAGGGAACATGGGCGGGCAACTGGCAGAAAATGGGTTTCGAGTGGAGGACTGAATGTCAGCGAGGAGTCGCTCTTCAGCAGGAGATGTTCGGGGCGCTGAGCTATGCGATTAGAGATGACCCGGAACTGACTCCAGTCCCGCTTCCTGAGAGTGAGCCATGGGTGGATGACGCTCGTGCTCTTCTCGCCGACTTCGTTAGCCATTTTCGGAAAGGCATACCTCTCCCGTGTCCGGGGACTGATCACCTGAATTCCCTTCGCATGGTAGAGGCCTGTATCCGATCTTCGAACGGCGAGGGGACCGTAAGCCTCTGTGAACAGTAAGGATGACTTCCCGATGAACCTTCGAACCCTAGTAGCACGTGCCGGCGGCGTCGCACTCTTCTGCCTGACTGTCATAGTCACTGCATGCTCTCAGCAGCCAGAGGACGCCATCGTGGTAGGCCTCAGCGCCGATATCACGACTTTCGAGCCGGGGATGATATCAAGTCGGGACAACGCGAATATCGCCCGGCATATTTTTGCTGGCCTGTTCTCACTGACTTCCGAAGGGGATCACGTTCCAGACCTCGCTCACACCCTAGAGATTTCCGATGATGGGACGGCCTACGTCTACACGTTGCGGGAAGGCTTAACCTGCCACGATGGTGAATCTCTCACGGCTGAGGATGTGGCGTACACCTTCAATCGGATCGCGGACCCTGAGAACCGGTTTACGGGAAATTCTCCTGGTTTCGTATTCACATCGATTGGCTTTCAGGATGCGGTGGCACTAGACGACCTCCGAGTGCAGATCAACCTCGCCCGGAAGAACCCCATAGCATTCGGTCTCATCACCGAGATCTACATCCACTGTAAGGACGCCTATGAGGCGATGACCTTGGACGAGGCGGCTTCCAACCCGATCGGATCAGGTTCGTATCGGCTGGCTTCCTGGACCCGGGGATCAGAAGTAGTTCTCGAGAAGACGAGGGAGCCAGGCAACTTCCAGAGGATCGTGTGGCGTATCATTCCCGAGGCGTCCACTCGGACTGCGGAGCTCATCTCCGGGAACGCTGACATCATTACCAATGTGGTCCCGGAGCAGGTCGAAGCGATTAATGGTTCGGGCCGTGCGGAGGTACAGGTGGTGTCCGGGACTCGCCGGATGTACCTCGGCTTTAGTTTGTCAGAAGGGTCCCGTCAGATGCCGGGAGGGGAGGCAATCCAAGATCCCCGTGTTCGGAGAGCACTTCAGTATGCGGTAGACGTCCCTACCATTTGCCGCCAACTCCTCAGCGTCGAATGTGAGCGTGCCACCGGACTAGTGAATCCGCCGAATGACCATCCTGATCTAGAGCCCTATCCGTACGATCCCTCTACCGCAGAATTGCTTTTGGACGAGGCGGGTTGGTCCCGTGGAAGTGACGGGATCCGGTTCGCTATCCGCCTCCAGGCGGGGAGGGCGAGGTACGTAAATGACGTCAATATCGTCCTGGCCATTAGCCAGTATCTACAGGACGTGGGGCTCGACGTCGAGGTGGATCTCATGGAGTGGGCTTCGGTTTATACCCCGCTCCTCCATGCGCGTAGCATGGGTCCCCTCTTTTTTCTTGGGACCGGTGGAGGGCTATGGAGCCCGATCTACGATATGACCGATATGGCGGAAGTGGGCTCGAGCACCAACTACACGCACTGGGACGACGACCGTTGGTTCAGCCGTTGGGTTGATTTGGCAGAAGCGTCGACGCCCGAGGAGACCCGTTCAATCATCGATGAGATGCTCCAGGTATTCTACGATGATGGGCCGTGGTTGCACCTATACTTTCAGCCGGACTTCTATGGAGTTTCAACCCGGATCGACTGGACGGCCCGCCGCGACGAACGCGTATTTCTCTTCGAAGCAGGGCTCAAGTGATTTCTCCAGCATTCTGAGTAGAGGATCTACTCATGGGATCGTACATCCTACGCAGGTTACTTCAGAGTATCATCGTGGTCATTGGGGTAACCATGGTGAGCTTCCTAGCCCTCCAGGCTGGTGGTGACCCCACGTATCTCTTCGTCAGTGAGCGAGCATCCCTGGAGGAGATTGAGGCAACACGTCGGGCTCTGGGCTTCGATCGTCCCCTTCATGAGCAGTACCTAAGCTTTGTAGGCGATCTCGTCCAGGGTGACTTCGGGCAGTCATTATCCTACAGGCAGCCTGCGATGGAAATCGTTCTTGAGGCTTTGCCTGCCACTATTGAGCTAACCCTCTTCGCAATGGCGATCGCTCTACTTCTGGCGATCCCTCTCGGCGTCTTGGCGGCGATACATCGGGGGACTGCATGGGATGGATCCATCACCACTCTGGCCATGTTTGGGCAATCAGTCCCAAGCTTCTGGTTGGGGATCATGATGATCCTCTTCTTCGGGCTCTATTTGCGTTGGCTGCCGATCTCAGGACAGGTCCCCTTTCTCGTACCCCTGATGGAAGGGAACTTCGGCACAGCTCTGGGAAACCTGCCGCGCACGATTCTCCACCTCATCCTCCCGGGGATCGCAGTGGGTACGTACTCCCTGGCCAGGAACACCCGGCTTGTTCGCTCCTCCCTGCTAGAGGTGCTAGAACAGGACTACGTTCGGACCGCCCGATCAAAAGGGCTTCCAGAAATGCGGGTTCTCGTCCACCACGCTCTGCGCAATGCCTGGCTTCCGGTGGTGACCATCGTTGGTTTGGAGTTCGGGTTCCTCTTGGGCGGAGTTGTGGTGGTTGAGACGGTTTTCAGCTATCCAGGTATCGGTCGCCTTCTGTTTGCGGCCATTAACCAGCGGGATATCCCCCTGGTACAGGCGGGGGTCATACTGTTGGCGGGGATCTTCATCCTCCTCAACCTACTGGTGGATCTCATCTACGTTCGTCTCGATCCCAGGATGAAGCTGGCGGAGGGTCGTGGATGAACGATCAACTAGCCCAAGGGATCGTCACTAAGGATCACCGGGAGACCGAATTCCGACGAGAGTTACGGCGGGCTGTCCGCGTCATGATTGAGGCTCGATGGCCTGTTCTGGCTCTGGTCATTTTGCTGGCTACAGCGGTCGCTGCTGCCTTCGGTCCAGCGCTGGCTCCGTTCGATCCAAACCGGCAGAATCTCGTCTTGCGTTTGGCCGATCCGTTGTCCTCAGGTCCGGATGGTTCAGTCTTCTGGCTGGGATCAGATGTCCTGGGCCGGGACGTTCTCACCCGCCTCCTATACGGTGCCCGGATCTCTCTTCTGGTGGGGATTGCCGCCATCGTCGTAGGGGGAACCATCGGGATTGTAGCTGGACTTCTTTCCGGATACTTCGGTGGGTGGGTGGACGACGTGATCATGCGGTTGGGGGATATCCAGCTTGCATTCCCCTTCATCCTATTGGCGATCATGTTCCTGGTGGTGCTGGGGTCCGGAATCTGGAATCTCATCCTTGTACTGGGGGTGGGCCAGTGGGTGACCTATGCCCGTATCGTGCGGGCTGACACCCTATCTCTACGGGAGAAGGAGTTCGTGGAAGCAGCACGGGCACTGGGCGACAGTACCACGTCCATCATTTTCCGCACGATCCTGCCCAACATCCTAGCCCCCCTAACCGTTATCGCCTCGTTCAATGTCGCGAGCGTGATTCTCTCAGAGGCAGCGCTCTCCTTTCTGGGCCTAGGGGTGCCTCCTTCAGTACCCACTTGGGGGAGTATGCTGGCCGAGAGTCGGGACACACTCGTCGCCAACAAGTGGTGGCTTGCGGTTTTTCCGGGGGTAGCCATCGTACTGACCGTGTTGAGCTTCAACATCCTAGGAGATTGGCTCCGGGACTTCCTGGACCCGCGGCTGCGGGAACGCACCTGAGGGGGGGTACATGAAGGTGGGGATCATTGGGGCGAGCTTTGCACAAGCCGCATACTTGCCAGCGCTTTGCCACGTCAAAGGGGCAGATGTTGTCGCTTTGGCTTCCGCGCGGATGGAGAGTGCTCGGAGCGCAGCCTCGGAGTTCGAGATACCGCACGCATACGATGATTGGGAGACGATGCTGGGGTCTCACGAATTCGATCTGGTATGCATCGCGACCCCGACGTTCCTCCACGAGCCCCAGACTCTTGCGGCCATCGAGACTGGAGCGCATGTGCTCTGCGAGAAACCCACTGCTATGGATGCCCACGAGGCGGCTCGAATGCTCGCAGCGGCAGAGGCAGCGGATCGGGTCCATATGATCGACCACGAACTCCGCTTCAACCCCAACCGTGTCCGTATCGCTGAGATCATCTCCGAGGGGGCTTTGGGGGAGATCCGACACGTGAACATCTCTAACATCGGGAAGAGCTGGGCAGACCCTAACAGCCGTCCGAAGGGAGATTGGTGGAGCCTGGCGGAGAAGGGAGGCGGACGACTGGGTGCTAACGGGAGTCACCAGGTGGACCTTATACGCTGGTGGCTAGGGGAGGTGAAGTGGGTGAGTGGGGCAGCGCCGGTCATGGTACCAGACCGACTGGATCCGGGTACTGGCGAACGCTGGACCGCGACTGCAGACGATGTGGCGTTTTTTACCGCTGAGATGGTATCCGGGGCCGTGGCTCAGGTCTTCATGTCCGGAGTCGCCGCCCACGATATGGGGAACGCGACACAAATATTCGGCTCTCGAGGCACCATCAGCCTCTCCAACGACGATGAAAGACTTCTCTTTGCACCCGAGGGAGAGGCCTTCCGAGATATCACCGTCACCGATCCCAACGCGAATCTTCCTAGGATGAACACTGGTATCTGGAACGTCTCTGTTGTAGCCCTCATGCAGGAGCTTGCTTCTGCCATCCAAAACGAGAGAAAACCCAATCAGGGTGCCACGTTCGCCGATGGGTTGGCAAATCAAATGGTGCTGGATGCCGTGAAGATCTCCAGTACTGAGCGACGTTGGGTCCGCCCAGAAGAGACTCTTGTTGGTTCTTGAGGGGCAGACGGTCCTGATCACCGGCGCAGCCCGGGGGTTGGGGTCCGCCATCGCCCGGCACCTACACGGGTTGGGTGCGCGATTAATCCTACTCGACTGGGATGAGGAAGGGTTGGCTGAGACATTGATAGCCTGCCCGGGAGCCACTTCTACTGTGGTTGACCTCGCTGATGCTGGAGCCACTGAGCGGGCTATCGCTGAAGTAGTGACCAGTCCTGTGGATACCCTAATCCACAATGCTGCGGTACTCCGGGTAGAGCCTTTGGGCGCAGTGAGCCTCGAGACATTTCAAGCGACTCTCAATGTGGGAATCCAGGCGGCCTTCCAGCTGACGGAGGCGGTCTGGTCGGGGATGAAAGAACGGGGTGGTGCGCTCGTATTCGTCTCCTCAAGATCTGGTGTCGAAGGATTCGCAGGCGAGACAGCTTACTGCGCTGGAAAGCATGCGCTGGAAGGCTTCTCGAAGTGTCTGGCCCTTGAGGGGGCTCCCCATGGGATTCTGTCCGTAACTATCACACCGGGGATGTATATGCACACGCCTATGTCTGAGACCACGTACCCCCCGGAACTCCGTGAGAAATGGGTCGATCCCATTCTTCTCGCGCCGGCGTTCTCCTACCTCGCTACCCGTCCCATGCAACTGTCCGGTCAACGCCTGAACGCATGGGATCTCTCCCAAGAGCAACCCTCACTGTGACTATGCAACCCATCTACGACTGGATCGATGCTCACGCCGAGGAGTGTGTCCGGGATTTACAGCACCTGGTCCGGCAGCCATCGATTTCTGCTACGGGGGTGGGACTGAGGGAATGCGCTGCTTTGGTCCGAGACATGATGCACGAAGACGGGCTTCCGGCCGACTTTCACGAGCTAGAACAGGGACCTCCAGTGGTCTTTGGGCACCTGGAAGCGAGGAAGCCGGCGAAGACTATGCTGTGCTACTCCCACTACGACGTTCAACCTCCTGAGCCGCTAGAGGAATGGAGCCACGGTGGTCCTTGGTCTGCAGACATTGTGGATGGAGTCCTTTACGGGAGGGGATCTACAGACAACAAGTCAGGGGTGCTCGCCTTCAACAAGGCCGCCAAAGCATTCCTGCAAGTCCGGGGCGAGGTACCAGTGAACCTCAAGTTCCTCATTGAGGGCGAGGAAGAGATCGGCTCACCGAACTTGGCCGGTTGGGCAGCCCGAAACAAAGATCTCTTGGCGGCAGACGGGATGCACTGCTTGGATGGACCCATGGAGACAGGGACAGCGGTTCCGGACGTCTCATTGGGTCTCAAGTCTGTGCTCTTGGTGGAACTCATAGCTCGTGGAGCGAAGACGGATGTACACTCCCTCAACTTCCCACTGGTGGAATCACCGGTATGGGAACTCATCTGGGCTCTAAACACTATCCTCGGTCGGGATCGTCGGATTCTCATAGAGGATTGGGAGGAGGGGCTCTGGCAACTTGGTCCTGACGACGAAACTCAACTGACTGATAAGGCTGACCGGGTGGACCTTGAGGCCTTAAAGGAGGAGTGGGGAATCTCTGAGTTCGCCCTCAGGAGGGATGGGGTAGACGCGATCCGTGCCCGCACTTACGAACCTACGGCCAATATCCAGGGGATGATTGCCGGATATACCGGCCCTGGTAGTAAAACCATCATCCCCAACGAGGCTAGGGTTCGGATGGACTTCAGATTGATTCCCAATATTCAGCCAGCGGACGCAATCCAAAAGCTCAAGGACCACCTGGAAAAGCACGGCTTCGGCCATATAGAAGTCAAAGCCTTCGATGGTGCTGAGCCACCCTACAAGATTTCGGTGAAGGAGGACATCAGTCAGGCGATCATCGCAGCTGCTTCTGAGGTCTATGGCGATCTCCCCGTGGTGAATGGGGTCTCGGCCGAGGGAGCAATCCTGCGCCACGTTTGGATCCCCTGTGTCCTGACCGGCTTTGCTAACCCCGGGGCGAATCTCCATGCTCCAGACGAGAACATCCATCTGGACAAGTACATCCAGGGAATCAAGTATGCGGCGGCCATCATGGAGCACTTCGGCAGAGCCTAGGCACCAACCCCTGCCGACACTGTTTTGCACGCACAGTGTAGTGCTCTGACTAAGTTGCGGATCTTCTCAGGGCAGGGGCATGTTTCGAGTCAGCCTTACCGGACTTTGCAGAGGATCATCCGAATGAAGAAAGCCCTGTTATTCGCTCTCGTTCTTCTCACGCCCCTGACAGCAGTTGCCCAATCGGTCGCAGACGACGCACACGTTGCTGAGGCTCTGGAGATCGCAGAAATCTGGTTGGACGCGCAGAAGGACTATGAGAGATTGCCATCCGTTGCCGCCGCAATCGTACACGACCAGGAGCTCGTTTGGAGCGGTGCCGTTGGTATGGCCGACATCGATGCCGGCCGGTCGGCTACATCAAGCACGCTGTATTCGATCTGCTCGATCTCCAAGCTCTTCACGAGTGTAGCGGTCATGCAGCTCAGGGACGAAGGGCATCTCGATTTGCGCGATCCAGTCCAAAAGCACCTGCCGTTTTATGACCTAGAGCAGCAGTATGACGAGTCGACACCCGTGACCGTGGAAGGGCTACTCACGCACTCGGCAGGTCTGCCTCGCGAGTCGGACCATCCGTATTGGAGTGGACCGGAATACCCGTTCCCGACGAAAGACGAGGTCATCGCTCGACTTAGTGACCAGGAGACTCTTCATCCGTCGCGCACCGAATATCAATATTCAAACCTTGGGTTGTCGCTGGCTGGCTATATCGTAGAAGAAGTGTCCGGGACGCCCTACGATCAGTACATCAAGAGCCACATACTTGGGCCGCTCGGTATGAATGACACCTATTCGGAGATGCCGAGGCAACACATTGGTGGCCAACTAGCCATGGGGTACACAGCAGTCACCCGTCAGGGTGGTCGAAATGAAGTCCCCTTCTTTGAGGCAAAGGGTATCTCAGCGGCTGCCGGGTACGCTGCTAGCGTCGATGACCTCGCGAAGTTCGCGATGTGGCAATTTCGTTTACGGGGCGACGCCGAAGAGATACTACACGCGTACACACTTGCTGAGATGCAGCGCGTGCACTTTGCACGGCCGGGTTCGAACACGATGAGGGGGCTGGGCTTCCAAGTCTCGGCCAGAGACGGAGAGACGTTCGTTGGCCACGGGGGGAGCTGCCCTGGCTTCCGCACGACGCTTTCTTTACAGAATGACAGCAAGATCGCTACGGTCGCGATGGTCAATGCGATGGTCAATGCAGGGAAATACTCGACCGGCGTCTATAACCTCGTCGCCGACGCCATCAAGAGTGCCACAGCCGAGCCCGACGAGCACCCGGTGACGGCTGATGTGAACAATAACGGTGGAGATGGGCAATCGAACCACAACATTCAGGTGGACCCAACGCGCTACATGGGGACCTATACTGGTGGCCTCGGTGGCTCCGAGACGGTGGTGGTCCAGTGGAAAGGTGGAATTGCCACTTTGAGTCTACCCACGGACAACCCTCGCCAGTCGCTCAGCGAACTCACGCATGTCGAAGGCGACACCTTCCGTCGTCGTGGCAACGATGGGGAACCGGGAACTGAGGTCATCTTTGAGACTGACGACCAGGGTCGTGTGTTCAGGATGCGTACCCCGCTCAACTATAGGACGCGCGTGAACTAAAGCGACTTTAGGGTCTGCCGGTACAGCCGGCCCCTAGGTTCCAACTCTATGCGAATTAGATTTCCTCTCGCTATTGTGGCTTGGATGCTTGCTGCTTCAGCTGCCAATGGCCAAATACCTCGGTACGGGCTGTCCACTCGCGTAGAGTTGCACATGCTTCCAGCAGTCACGAGTGGGCCACTTGATCCGAGTTGGCATCCCGATGGATCGGCTTTGGCCTACTCAATGCGCGGTGATATCTGGATTCAGAGGATCGGTACGGATCACGCTCAAGCCATTACCCAAGGTCCCGGCTACCATTTCGAGCCGGCCTGGAGTCCTGACGGAGAGTGGCTCGCGCTGGTTGTAGACACGGACGGGCAACTCGACATCGCTGTTGTGAGGTCCGATGGCTCAGGGTTCAGGCGTCTGACCTCTGATTTCTCGGTAGATGTTCAGCCCGCTTGGAGTCCAGACGGGAGATTCATCGTGTTTGCTTCAGCCCAGGACCGGGATTTCGACATCCTCCGGTACGAAATGGGGACGGGGGCTATTAGTACTCTTGTGGGTGGCCGAGGGAACCAGTTCCAGCCGGCACTCTCGCCCGACGGATTGGCCCTTGCTTTTGTCGCGGGCGTGCCGGGCCGTCTGGGAAGTGGAGGCTTATGGACGATGCCGATCGGGGGTGGTGAGCCCACACTGGTACACTATGAGGAGACAAGCTATCGAGCGGCTCCTACCTGGGTTCCGGACGGGTCCGCTCTGGTATTTGCTTCCGACGCGGCGGGCTCTTACGACCTGGCGACCGTTCCATCAGAGGGGGGCAACCGAGTTCGCCTGACCACTGAACACCTCGATGAATTCGCCCCGACGGTGAGTCCGGACGGCAGCTTGGTGGCATTCGTGGGGAATCAGGACGGACCGACCGCCCTTTGGGTGACCTCCCGATTGGGTGGAAGGAGTGAGGCATGGCAACCGATTACGCCAACGCGACTATCGCCGCTCTACGAGACAGCGACTCTGCGCGGACGGGTTCTAGGACCCGATGGCAACATAGTGCCGGCTCGGATCCAAATCTTGGGATCTGACGGACGCGGTTACGTGCCGGCCGATGCATTTCACAGAGTTAGCCCAGCCAACGAGATTCACTACTTCCATTCGACAGGTGAGTTCGAAGTCATTGTTCCAGCGGGAGACGTCAGAGTCGAGTCCTTGCGCGGCTTCGAGTGGATTCCGGCTGACGAGACTATCTCTGTACCTGCAGATCGAACCGCAACAGTTGAGCTTCGGATGGAACGACTCTCTGATCCAAGTCAATCGAATTGGGTATCGGGTGATACGCACGTCCACGACCTGCACGAGGGACGCTACGGGCTGAGCCAACAAGAGTTCTTTGATCAGCTTCGGGCTGACGATCTACACATAACAAATGATCTAATCCACATGGATGGAACCAAGATCATGGGCCGATGGGGTGACCTGACGGGAGAGGACTACTCTGGGTCTGCCGATGGCTATGTTCTCCGCTACAATCAGGAATTTCGCGGGTCACTTGGCCATGTTGGCTTACTCGGAGTAAACGAGTTCATCATGCCGCTCATCGGCGGTACTTCCGGCTCACCTTATCCCGCTGACGGCTTGAAGCTTATGTACCTCGACAGTATCCGTGCCCTTGGGGGAATAGGTGGCTTCATGCATCCCTATACCGCGGGCAGCGGGACCACTGGTACCCCGGAGTGGGCCGCGCAGTCTGACATCCCAATCCATACAATTCTCGGGCGCGGAGATTTCTACGATATAGTTTCCATCGCGTCAGATGAACTGGCCAGCGCAGACATGTACTACCACATGCTCAACGTAGGAGTTCGGCTGCCGGTCACCGGAGGTACCGACAATTTCTCTAATGTCTGGCGGGATCCTTCGGGTGGAACAGCACGTACATACGCTCGGCTGGATGGTCCGATTAGCTGGCGCACATGGATTGAGGCCGTCAGAGCAGGACGCACGATTGCGACGAATGGGCCGCTACTGTTTGCTAAAGTGGATGGACAGGAGCCTGGCTCAGAACTCAGCAGCCGCAACTCCGTAACTGTAGAAGTGGACCTTGCTACAATCGCGCCGGTAGAGGTGATCGAGATTATCGTGGACGGGGAAGTAGCACGTACGATCTCTGTAAGGGAAGGGCAACAGCAGTTGAATATGCAGGAATCGATCCCTGTGGAAGGTTCCCGCTGGGTTGCAGTGCGAGCTCGTGGCGGTAAAGCACGCTATTCGGGGGACAGTTACACATTCGCGCACACCACACCGGTTTACTTCACCGACGCCCCGCCCAACGGTGCATCAAGAGCATCTGCTGATTTCTTGGCTGCAGTGATTGGGGAAATATGGCGGCGGGTAGACCAAAGAGACGCGTGGCTTATACCTGACGATCGTGAGGTGTACCGGCGTCATCTAGACGATGCCTTGGCTCGATTAGCTCTAAACTAGTCCCAGAAGAAGTAAACTTAATACTGGCATAGAGTTATGAGATTATGGGATGATCTATTGATCCTCATTATCTATTGACATCGGTTGATCCCAGACTGCAGTATTGGAGAGCTTAAACACCAGTTCGATATTGAACTTTAGGCTGGACTACTCCCGCCACCTCGGAGGCATCGGATGGCACGCACTACAGCAGTACTCAGCACTCTCTTGACCCTGGCTTGGGTGACCGCCCCTAGCGCAGCGCTAGCACAGATGCCTGGCCATGCGGACCAAGGACACAGCCATGCGGGTGAGGCTGTGAGCTGCACAACGCTTGGCTCGCCGCCGTGGATTGGATTGCCTGCCGTGGATCGAGAACAATTTGATGCACTTAGGGATGCGGTCGCAGGTCTAGAGACACCGGAAGCTGCTCGTGCTGCTGGATTCAATCCCGCACTGGGTGATATCCCCGGAATGGGCGTCCATTACGTGAACTCGGAGCGCAGCAGGGACGGTGTGCAACAGAATGCACCGGATCATCTATTGTTCGTTGAAATTGATGGTCGCGAGCGACTTGTGGGTGCTGCCTACGCCTTCGTTGATGTACCGGAAACTAAAGTGCCAATTCCATTCGAAAGCGAGCTTGCTAAATGGCATGATCATCCTGAGTTCGCTGACGATGGTCAGACTCTGCACATGTTACACACCTGGTTTGTTCCATCGTCGAATGGTCCGTTTGCCGGTCTGAATTTCTTGCTTCCATACCTCACTGCGGGTATCGCGCCACCGAGTTCATGCTGGATGGCGGATGAAGCGGACGCAGACCGGATTCGGAATGTCTCGTTTGCACTCGTGCCGCCTAGAGCGGGCTTCGGTCAGCCAACACCTCCGGCTACTGAGCCTTCTGAAGAGCGGGTCAAAATCCTTGCCGCCTTGGACTTTGCTGCCCGTGCCCTCGATCATGATGCTTGGGTCGAAGCTGCGGATAGCTTTCTCGCTGATTTAAGTGAATCGGAGCGCATGAGGGTTGCACTCACATTACGTGCGTTAACGCAGGCCCAGATGTCGTCAGCTGAACGTGGGGGTGACGGTAACTAGGTTGCACAGCCCAAGCTATTAAAATTATCTTTCATCTCTGCACTGCGGTCCACATGGATTTCAGTGCGTTCTAGTTCGAAGTACTTCGTGTTCAAATCATTGTGGAGGATGGAATGAAATCCGTTCCGTGGTTAGGACTCGTCGTTCTGCTTCTAGCATCACCTCTTCAGGTAGATGCTCAGCAGATCACGGGTACTGTCCGAGACCAAGCTTCAGGTTCAGCGGTCGCTAATGCCCAGGTTTTCATCGAAGCACTCGACATTGGAGTGCTGACCCAATCAAGTGGCCAGTATCTCTTGTTGGGGGTTCCGGTGGGAACGCATACCGTAACGGTTACCTCACTTGGCTACAGGACTACAACAGGTACTGTATCGGTCAGTGAGGGAGGGACAGGAGTTCTAGATTTTACGATTAGTGCTGAAGCTCTGCAGCTTGATGAGATTCTAGTGACAGGGACTGCTACGGGATCCAGGGCTCGAGAGATCGGGAACGCTGTTGGGCGACTGGATGCCAGCGTAGCTGAGGTGCAGCCTATCATTAACATGTCTGACCTTCTCCGTGGCCGGATGCCTGGTGTAGTGATACAGCAAGGCTCCGGAGATGTTGGCACGGCCTCCACAATCAAGATCCGCGGTAGTTCGACTATGCGGCTCGTGAACGATGGACCTCTCGTCTACATCGACGGGGTGAGGGCGAGTAACCGAATGGAAAGTGGAGGAAGGGACGTCTCCCGTATTGACGACCTTGATCCCGCGATGATCGAAAGCTTGGAAGTGATCAAGGGTCCGGCCGCTGCGACACTCTACGGTACGGAAGCTGCCAACGGCGTGATCAATATCACAACGAAGAAAGGTGCTGTTGGTGAAGCCCAATGGAACTTCACGATGCGCCAGGGAAGCCAATGGTTCCGCGATCCTGCTGGTCGTACTCCGACCAACTGGGGAGTAAACCCGAATACTGGCCAGATTGAATCACTCAACATCCTGGAGAATAAGACCGAACGGGATTTGATCTTCAGCAATGGGCACACCCAATATTACGGCATAGATGTTTCTGGTGGCTCTGACCGTTTCCGTTACTTCGTTGCCGGGTCAGCTGCCATGGATGATGGAGTGACCGAAAATAGCTGGGCTAATAAGTACAACGGTCGACTCAACATCACCGCGCAGCCGAATGACAATGTCACGTTGACTGCAAATGCTGGTATCGGACTGATTCGTATGCGGATTCCCAGTGATTATCCCTATGAAGAGGCCGTTTATGCAGGACCAATCGACTGTGCTCGCGTTCCTGATCGCCGCTGCTACCGCAGGGGAATTCCAGAGGCTCG
>PBPC01000040.1 GCA_002724575.1 Gemmatimonadota bacterium
TCGTTCACCTAAGGTTGCTTCAGCCTCGTACATAAACGCAGGCGTAGTAACCACAGTCCCTAATGGGAACAACTGACCTAGACCAATCATCCCTTTTATCTCTCTATCTTCCATTATTTATTCCTCCTATAATCTGATTGGCATCACGATGACCTTCGCTTTGCCGTCCGTAAATACTACGGGATCTAATGGGTTATTCATTTCAATCATCAGGTTGTCTGTATACATAACTCGCATCGCTTCTTTCACGTACGTAGCATTCAATCCAATCTTCACATCAGAGAGTGAATTGATTCCACTTACGAAAGTACGGAGTAGTCGAACCGCATTCGGTCCTGACGCAGCTTCCATGTGTAGTTGGTCTTCAACCGTACCCACTTCTAACATCCCACTGCTTACAAGTACCTGAAGACTCATAGCAGACCTCTCGATGATGGGCTGTGAGCAGTTCTGGATATTACTACGTAATTTCTTGAGCTTCTTCTCGTCAGTCTCACCCTCCATCTGAGCTTTCCATTCATCAATCTTAGCCTTACGTGCAGCTCTGCGATCTTTATTTATTCCCTTGACCCGCTTCTCTATCTGCAACGACAGCTTTGCTAGCTCCTTCTTCTCTCCCGAGAACCATTGTGCATGGTCACGAGGGACAATCTGTCTCCAGTCTGGGAAGCTACCGTTACTGTGTATCACTTCTCCGTCAGCAAGAATCGAATCATCCTTGATTGATATGTATACTTCCTTTGCTTCGAGTATCTTCTCGACATCCGTCCTATCATCGGGGATCTCAAGACCCTTAGCCTCTAGCATCTCCCGTTCTTTCTTGGTTAGTTTCTGTACGCCTCCGCAGTCAATGTTTACGCAGAAGTTACGCTGAAGCTCGAACACTTCATCGTGCATCACCTCAACAGTACCTAGTCGATGTCCATCCGTAGCGGTCACGAACAGACACTTCTCTTTCTTCTCTCCGAAGTGGGCAACACGAACCTCAACAGTATCTAAGTCCGGTCGGTCTTTACTCCGACACTTCATGACTTTCTTCATTGCATTCTGTAGTTCGTCACGTTGCGCACTTGTTAGCTTGATGTAGTCAATCATTTCTTCCTCTCCTATGAGACAAGGTGTCCCAAAACTCGTTGTGTCTTTACGCATCTTCATTCTCTTTCTTCTCGCCCTTGACGAGACTCATGGAGTCACGCCGAAAGGCTTGCAACAATTTCTCTAATCTATCCTCGGCATCCTTTGCTCGCGCCTTGTACTCGTCAAGCTCGGGCTGAACTAACGGCTGAGTCAGCTTGGCAATCTTAGCCAGAGTCTTCTCTGCCTTAGACTTAGCGGCAGACAGTTTCTCATTCTCCTCACACAACCCAATCACTGTGGTCTGACCCTTATCGCTTAGGTCTTGTAGAGTCTCAATGATGGGTACGTAGTGTGCCCGAGAGCTTTCCTCCTGCTTCGCTAGCAACTCACGAAGGTGCGCGGTGTCTTCTTCAAGACCTGCTATCCTCTCCGCTTGCCTCTCTACAGTCTTAATTGCGTTACGATACAAGCGCCGCTTGCGTCGTAGTAATACTGTGTATCCCATGTCTCGATTTTCATCGTGTAACACGGGCAGTACGTAAATGATGTGTTGAATGAAATCCTGAATCGCTCGCGCAGCTTCAGCGCATTCTTCCTCACTGTAATGTTTCTTCCTACGTAACTTTCTTGGTTTTCTTTTTGCTACTGTCATTTCTCATCCCTCCTATTGGATGACACGCAAGCTCGCTCGCTCACGCATCTCGACATAATTTCTTACCTTATAGTTCGCACCATGAACAGGTGCGACAATCCCTGCTGATACCTTGCTCGTGTTACCGCTGCACATATTGCAATCGCTACACTGTGGAGTGCTCGCATCATGCAATCGATATGGACACCGCAGTAATCCTAACTCCTTAGCGAGTTCGACTTCTTCAGGAAGACACGACAAGTACGGACGCCATCCCATACTTATAGCCTCTTGCGCATCTTCGATAGACTCACAGGAAGCCATCGAAAACTCTGCCAATCCTTGGTCACAAGTACGCCACTCGTGCTCGTAAGCAGTCCATGACTTGCGTGAGGACTCAAGTGCCGCGAAGATTTCCTTGTTCAACTCAAAGGGAATCGCAGAAGGATTACCGTAGGTGCCATGACGGAACGACCACCGTGACTTGATGATGTCGTCAGTAGTGCCTTTAGGATACTTGCCGTCCTTGTACGCCCGATAGACCTGAGAGATTGGCTTACCTACAAGCACGTAGCACCAGTTATCATTGGTCTTACGAGCACGGCACGAACCGCAGATTGATTCGTCATCACCTGTATTGATTGCATCTACTGGGTGCATGTCCGACCGCATGATAATAAGTTGAGCCATCGGCCCTGTCTTATCGTTCTTCGAGGGGTGAACCAGACACGTAGCGATTGCTACGATTGGTTTGCCATCAATCGCTGACGGTCCTTCATATAATATAACTCCGTTTGTTGGCGCACTTCGACGCCGCTTTGTCTGTGTCATGATTGTTCTCCTATGGTGTTAGTGGTTAGTGGTTATGCGTTACGTATGTGCTTGGTCCAAATATCAGGAAGATGAAACTCAAGGTCTTTCTTTAGTGCTGCTTTCCATTTCTCCTGACACTTATCCGCATCTTTGGTTTCAGCTTCGAGCCACACAGTACCGTGCTCCATCCCGATGCTTGTCCAATAGTCGGGAAGACTATAAGGAACTTGCTTGAGTGCTTCCATCATAGCGTCCGGGTCTTCTGGATTGAATGTGATGCACCCAGTCTCAAGCGTGTCAATGAAGCCACCGCTATCGCTATTCACTACGACGTGGTACGCGAGCTTGGTCACGCAATCAGGATCGGTGTAGACATGATAGTCAAAGCACGCGAGCCAGTCACCACGGTTCTCACGACCACCACACTTCTTACACGCCGGTCCCTTGTCCTCGTCGCAGACGAACACTGGTTTCTCTGTGACCTTGCCGCCTTTGTATACAGTAGGACAGTCACAGACTTTATCCTCAGTCCACTCGTCGCTGAACCCTACGACGAATGATAGATGCCCGTAGGCATCACACTGATCAATCATCTCATCATCAGTTGGACAGTGTTTTCGTTCCTCTTGTTCACAGTAATCATCCCAAGCCTCGCTTGGGCATTGTATTCTAGTCATTACTCATCCTCCTCAGTTTCTTCTCTCGTAAAATCTTGAACGACTTCGCGATCAGAGTATTCATACGTAAGTGCTATCCATACGAGGCCCCACTTCTGGGCGTACTCCTTAGCCTCAACACCATTCTGGGTCTGCCACCCATCGGGGTTCCCGTCCTTATCCTCAAAGACATATACTTCTATACTCATCACTCATCCTCCTATGTTGTTAGTTGTTAGGGGCAGCCCGCAGCTACCCAGTTATCAGCGACGACCTTGTCGAAGCCATCTATGATGAAGTAATAAAATCCAACCCGGCAGTATTTCCGCCAGTCGCTTTCGTCGTAGCGCCCTCCGGTATAGTCTTCAGGTCGCCACCTATCTTCGTACCGTTGCCAGTCGTCTTGTGTCCAAAGCTCCCTGCGACCATACGGCTCGGGACATAGATGCGCCCACACTGAGTGCTTCACTTCAATCATTACTCATCCTCCTATGACGTTAGTGGTTAGTTGTTCGGGTAAGGCCAACGTGGATTAGGAAGACTTCCCGTTCTTTTGCACTTGGGGCAGTCTACTTGTTCTTCTTCGTCAGCCGTAAGAATCGTCCCGGCGCAACATTCGATAGGCGAAGTAGAATCTGAGATCCGTTCATACGGAGCGACATAATCACAGGGGATATGCTCTGAAACCAAACCATCCCCCACAAATTCATCACCCTCTATATCGATATCGACATCGCCGCCCCCGCACCAAAGCGCGATATCATGCTTGTCTAATAGTTCTATCGGGGGAGGCTTGTTACCTACCCAAGAGACACCAACATAAGGCCCGTAGTAGGTATCCCAGCACCGAGTTTTATGTAGAATCATCCAGACTAGATCTTCTCTGCCATCAAGCATTACTCATCCTCCTTCCACGAACGCTCGCTCTCGCAAGGTGTATCCGTAGTGTCTAGCAATCGTCTTTGCAGACTCATGCCGTGTGCATACTAACATCGTCATCAGATGCCGACCGTTATACTCCATCTCTAGGGTAGCTAAGTCAGTCACCGGATCTACGCCCATCCCCCTAAGCTCCTTCGCAACGCCCGGAATCTCTGTAATAATCTCGGCTCCATTATGGAACGTGTAGAGGCAGAACCAATCCGCGTTGTCTAATTGATACCTAAGCGATGAAACTCCGTCTATAATCTCATCCATTTTATCTATGACACTCATTACTCATCCTCCTCATCGTCTTCATAGTCACTCCACAGAAATGATAATGAGTCCTGTGGGAAATCATCATCAGCTTCATTCTTGTACACATCAATCATCACCCCTTCAGAGTTGTGCATGATGCCGATGTCAGCACCCTTGAGCTTCAGCCAGATGCGTTCGTGCTCTGGCATTGTCAGTTTATAATTACACTCACTCCCGTCTTGTATGACGTAGTGGGTGTGCGGGACTGGTTCTGATGCAACCTCACGCAGCATGTCCCAATTAATTGCGTCACATATTTCACTAGCTGAAAGCTCGTGCCCGTCTTCTGTAGCCGCATCCAATACCATGCGAACTGCTTCTAATGCTTTACTCATTATCATCCCTCCATTCATTGCTTAGTGTTTCCATCTCATTCCACTCGTCAGAATACTTAGACTTTACGTGCGCGATAAGCTCACGCAACTCAGTCATATGATTTGATTCGATGGCGTTGAGTATCTTCTCTACGAGTAGAATCACATGCGCATAGGCACGATTGTCTCGGACAATCCTCTCATGTAGAGATTCCATGTTATGCAAGCTCATACTCATTGAGCTGTGACCTCATCCAACAATGCATGACAGCTTGCACGTAAACAGGGTCGGGCATGGTCGCACTTTATAAGTCGCTCATAGGCCACATGCACGTCTTCCCCCCGCTGAACTGCCTCGGCTAGCTCTCTCCCGAGTTTCCATTGAGCCTGCTGCACACGTAAATGTTCACCCCACATATACGTGGGGAAGTCAGCTACCTTGCAGTCCCGATCAAACATAATCAACGTGCAGTCCTCATCGATTGCAGTCATCATTATCTTCGTCAACCACGGAGGCATACCATCTGTCGTTGCTCCTACGTGCTCTAAGTGATCTTGCACGAACACAATGTATCCATACTCATGCAACACAACACGACACGCACCGAAGTCCGGTGACTCACTCGGCATGTGTACCGTACTAACTGCTAATACTTTTTCAATGTAACTCATTATCATCCCTCCTTAGATGCTAAAGACTTCGTGTGCCTTCACGTCGTTAGCTACGTCCGCGATGCCCACAGTCTTATCTGTTAAGTCTTTCAGCGTTCCCGTCGCTACGTCACCCCGCGCACCCACATGAATACCGAAGACACTGAACCCTAGTTGCTTGCGTTGTGCTTTCCACCATGACTTGAAGTCATCCGATGTATCACACGAACCGTCCGTGATGAACACCACGTCGGCCTTATTGAATGTGGGATCACGCTCAATCGTACGGTGCGCTTCGGACAGTGGCTCTTGAAAGTTCGTCCCACCTCCATGGAAGTGAGAGATAGACTCGATGAGCTTATCCATTCCTACCTCAGCATCGAACTCGAACATATCCGTCCGAGATACCTTGCCGCTGAAGTACACAACTTGACAGTCACGCTTTTGCTTACGTGCAATAGATAGGAGCGCAAGCGTCATGCCCTTAGCCCATACCTCTCGCTCGCCTTCCATCGAACCGGAGTCATCCACACAGATGACCATCGGCCCGCGACCCTTTGGCTTCTTATCTTTGAGGTCATACTCAAGTAAGCTACGCTCAGTGAATCGCTTGCCGAAGTCTAGCGCGAGCGCAGGGTCAGTCAGCTTCACTAGCTCAGTAGGAAGCAAGCGACCCAGGTCCGCACCACACTTGATTGAACTAACCTCCGTACCCTCGGCAGGCTTCATGCGTTGCGCACTCGCCGCAATCGTCTTCAGTCTACCCGCTAGCTTAGCAATCTCAGCCAGCTTAGGCGTAGCGCGAACACGCTCAGCAAGCTCAGCCTTTTGCTTAGCTCCGATGGTCGTTGACTCGCCTTTACCTTCACCCCATCCGGCGAGGTTGTCTAGGTCCGAAGCCTCAGACATAGACTCTTTAGCCTTGCCTGTAGCTCGGACCACAGCGTCAACCATGTCCGAGTCTTTGATGGACTCAGCGAACTCCCTGTATCGCTCGGCAAGTCGCTTGCCCTTAGCTTTCTTCTTTCCAATCTTCTCGCGAACCTCCTTCGCTTTCTCAGTTGCGCCCGCCTCCTCAAGCGTCTTCGCCCAATCGATAAGGTCGCTGACTTCATCTCTTACCTTCTGAAGCTCGACTGTAGGTGGTGTTCGTCCTTGTTTGTCTACAAGCTCACGAAGTAATTCCTCAGTGAGTCGAATCGCAGTGACGCCCGCCCCGAAGCGGTCACGTCTTGCGCTCTCTTGCATACGCTTGAACGAATGCGAATCACTCAGTTGCGCGTGAGCTTTAGCTGCCCATGCCTCCTCAACCTTTAGACTCTCGTTGAACTCTCCGTCACCTTCGTACAATCGAGCGAAGACTTCTTTGCAGAACTGCTCGCCCCCTCCGATGACCCAGCTATCATGGTCACGTCCATTCTCAGACGTGAATCTTTCGTATTGATATTCAGCCCAGCGACTTACTTCCATTGTCATTATTCATCCCTCCTATAGTGTGAATGTCTCAGCGTGTTGTCGTGAGATGTCCTTGTGCATCTGCACAAGCTGCGCCTTGACTGCATTGGCTTTGGTCTGCTTACGATTAGCGTACTTCGATTGAAGCTCATCAATCTCTCGCAGAGACTTCTTGATGTGACTCGACGCGGTTGCTGCTCGACCTTGCCATAGTGTACGACCATCCTCGTCAAACTTAGGCGGCAGTGGTCCAAGCTCATCCATACTATCCTGCACTAGCGACAGGACTCTTTCGACTTGCGTCGTCAATGGATTGGCTTGTGCTGCAATGATTCCCGACAACGTATCCCGTTGCTTCAGCTCGCGCCACATACATGCGTTGAGTATGTCGAGATGATCTTCATCAACCTCGTCACACCCTTCCAAGTATGCGTAGGCTCGAAGTATCTTCGAGACAGCCTTACGCCAGCGTCGGTCACTCGCGATGATTCCTTCGTCCTCCATGCGTTGCCATATATCTAGGCATGTCTCTGCGATTGCGTCAGGAAGAACCACCGAAGCAACTTCTTGCTGACACAGTTCAAGCTCAGTCAATGTCATTGATGCCCCATTCGATTGCGGCAAGTCATCAGTGATTAGACGCTTACGGTTCTTACGCTCCTTCAGATAAGGAACCCAGTACCTAAGCATGAATCTATCATGCACTGCTTCGAGTGATGAATCCTCAGGGAACTCATTCGATGCCCCGAACAGAGTCACTAGCGGCATCTTTGTCTTCACTCCATTTTGCATGTAGATCCTTTCCTCCATAGCACTCAAAAGGGAATTGATTATCGCACTGTTAGCCTTGTAGATTTCATCTAGGAACGCGAAGTGTGCCTCAGGTAAGAAGCCTTTCGTATTCCGTCGATACTCATCCTTCTGCAATCCTAGCAGAGATAAGCCGCCCTCAATTTGCTCGGGCACCGTGAACTTGCTCATCAGTACCCGGAAGTATTCAGCCAGCTCAACTGACATACTTGTTTCCTCTGTGAGTAATGATTTTGCAGTGCCCGGAGGACCGAGGATTAGGCAGTGCTCTCTTGCGAGTAAGGCCACAAGGGAACCAGTGATAACCTCCTCTCGTTCGAGAAGTTGCGCGTTCAGGTTAGAGCGCACTGCTTGAAGCGCACTACGGTGGGGCGCATTATGCACCTGTACTAAATTTGTCATGATTGAATCTCCTATGGGTTAGGGGTTATTGGTTAGAGTACGCGAGTTCGGTACGGTCTTTTCGGTATTCCTTTTCCGATTGTTTAGCTCGTTTTTCTTGTCGCGTGTCACTGTTTTCGCTTTGATGCTTGTGTGGTTTGCACAATAGGCACCCAGCCCTAGTTGACTTCGGTCCTTTGCGTTTATGATTCGCCATGGTCGGTAATGCTAGCATCCATAGCGGGTGACTGACAGAAGACGCACTCAAAGTGCTTAGGACTTACAGTGCTTAGGCTAGCTTCATCTTCTGGAGTAAGGAGACAGCCCCACACATCGACGGTGACTTTGATACTGAAACGTCCTTGGGCCTTGTCTGGATCAATAACCTCATGCGACCTGCACTCTTTATTCGAGCACTTGATAATGCCAATGTAATCATCGTCGGGAGTGCTAAGACAGCCCATGATTAGAAGCCGACTTCATCATCAGCTTCACCGATCATAGACATGATGTCGTCTACACTCGGTGCCGTTTGTTCCTCAGCTCGCGCCGAGGTAATCGGAATCACCGGGGCAGGAGTCGCAGGCTTGTGTGCCTCAGGTAACTCAAGCTCACCAAGCATACGCTTGCGGAACTTGCTCGCTACATCCGTGATGCGGTCTTGCAAGTCATCAGCCTTGAACTGCAAGGCCGATGCGTATAATTCAATCTTACCTCGCAGGGTATTGAACTCCTCCATCTTGTTGCCCAACGTGGACTCGCGAGCTTTCTCGGGGTCGATAGACTCAAGTGCCTTCGTGATAGAATCAATATCAGCCTCAAGAGACTTGCGAGCCCAGACCACATCGGTCAGGTCCGGGAAGGCTACCTCATGGTCAGGATAGATATCGCTCAGTTGTGAGAATACATCCTTGAGCGCTACCAAGTCTCTAGTATTAGACTCCGTAGGCGCGACGTAATACAGTCCCGGCATCGACATAAGTCCCTGCGTCCGCAAGAACTTGAGAGCTAACTCTCTGATGTCCGTCGCATTGTGTGACGTGAATCGCTTGTACAACTCGCGACATCGACGCTCAATCGCTCGACCTTCGGAGCTATATGTATAGCAGTGTAGTACGTATATTTGATTAGTTAGACGGTCGAACTTGATCGTACACTTATTCGTGTAGATATTCTCGTTGCCTCCCGTAGCTGCCGACACCTCAAGAACTTCAAAGGTGATCTCCTTGCTGGACACTTCCTTGTCTTTCGATTTGACCTGTCGAACCTCGTGATTCTCAGGCAACTCGACTGCCTTGACTGCTCGGGTGAAAGCTCGGCTTGTCTTTACTGGGTCACGACGCCAGCGAGTATCGAGCCCCGCTGAGTCACACGCACTTTGTAGTACGTGGTCTTCGACGAACAGGTCCTTCGACACATACTGCATGTGAAGATTGGCTGCGTTGAATTGTGATTTACTCATTGTGTATCCCTCCAAGGATGTTTGTTAGTTGTTTGTTACGAGTCGAGTGCGGCTTGCAGTTCGCTCGTGTTCTCTCCCGCTACGTATTGGTAGCGGGCGGTCAGTCGAGTGAAGTACTCAGCTTCGCCGTACCACACTTGGGTCTTGCCGTTATAGTTGAACGCTCGACGATTCGAGCCTTTCACCTTCACTGACTTGAGGAAAGCCAGTGTATCTTTACTTGGTTTGCCATCGTATT
Source organism: Gemmatimonadota bacterium (assembly GCA_002724575.1). Classification (GTDB taxonomy): domain Bacteria; phylum Gemmatimonadota; class Gemmatimonadetes; order Longimicrobiales; family Gaopeijiaceae; genus UBA1142. The sequence goes on from PBPC01000040.1 coordinate 9,728, forward strand.
TGATCTCGATGACTCCCTTGCGCCTCCCGCGTGTAATCTCGCACACGTCCTGCGTCCCACAATCTTTCCAGATTGCCTTGGTCTCATTACCTGCAACGGCAGGGAACTCAGCCCCACCATGCTCCCCTGATTCCATCCACGAGTGGTCAGGCTCAGGTGACTCAGGCGTAGGCTCATCGGCCTCACTCGCAGTAGGCAAGCGAGGATGCGCAGGTGCAAAGGCCAAGGCCAATCGCTCTATGTCATCGCTCGCGATCTCTGCTCGATTGTCGAGCAAGAAAGTGACTATCTGATTTAGTTTGTTTTGAATTGTCATGATGTTATCCCTCCAAGGATTTGGTTAGTTGTTATCGTTTCCATGGTGGCGTAGGGTTGCCTGACTCCCAGTCATGCTCCCAACGCTCACGCATGGCGCGAATCGTTGTCAGTGGAACTCCATGAACATTACGTCCGTGAAGTTCCTCGTCAGTTAGTCCACCATCGAACAGGTCGATGACTTCGACCTCATACTCATATTTTTCAGCGAGCTGAAGGTAAGGCTCCAACTCCCATCTACATGAGAACGTGTTCGTGACTGCTACCTTCGGAGTACCCTCCGACATGAGCGAGCCCGTGTACCGTTGACACTCTTGATGTGCCGTCGCTAGTTGCGTCGGGTCAAAGTTGTAGACGTTGTCCTCGTCGTAGAAGTAATCGTCCGCTGCGAGTGGCAGTAGATCGAGAACTTTCTTAGCGTGTGTTGTCTTACCTGAGCCCGAAAGCCCACGAATCAAATACAATTTCATCATTATCATCCCTCCAAGGATTGGTTAGTGCTACGTCGCCACTGGGCGAACCAGTTATCAAGGCGTTGCGCAGCGTGTTGATTTAGATTGTCGGTGACTGAGCGTCCGCGTCGTCCACACTCGGTCAGTATCGAGTTCATAAGCCGTAACTCA
>PBPC01000041.1 GCA_002724575.1 Gemmatimonadota bacterium
CCGCCCGACTGTTTGGGATAGCGCGCGTCCTCCCCGACAAAATACGCCATCCTTGCGTGTCGATCAGAAAAGCCCAACCCCTCGATTGGCAGATCGGATTCCGCTCGTCACGCTTCGGAAATGAAGTTTCATTGTTTCATCAAGCGGCGGCATGCCCGGAGTCGCGAGGTACCTCCAGGGGTTCATCGGGACGAAGTGCTCGAAGGCGATGAGCGGCCAGGATGGGACTCCCCCAGCCGAGAAACGACTGCCCATCAGATTCAAATCCGAGTCTGCTCCCTGCCTCGATATACACAGATAAGTCTACTTCCTATCATCCGGGCTTCAATGTTGGCTGGATTACGAAGGGCCGGAGAATCCTGACAGCCAGCTGTTCGACCTCGAATATCCCGGCCTCCCGTCCTCTGTGAAAGAACTTCCGTCTCTCACTATCCCTCCCGTCGGCCGGGATGTCAAGATGATCTCCAAAGGCCTCGTGCTAGTTAACCCCTCCCTCCATCAGAGAACGGCGTACCTGCTCCCTCCCCACAGACTCCACTCCCCCGGACGATATTGCGGATACACTGGCCCTCTTGGAGAAGCTGACCCGGGAGCAATGTTTCGAAGACCCGAACCATGCGACCGCGGCCCTCGCTGCGCACAAGTTCCTACCACCCCTCATGATGGTACGAACACTCTTTCCCCACGGTCTCTCCCGTTCTCCAATCCTGGATTCGGACCCACCGGGTGGCATTAGTGCTCACGGAAGATAAGATCAAGGACATCGAGGACACGCGGAAGTGGTTCGAGAAGTTCGAGAAGGTTCTCAACCACAAGCATTTTCGTGTGTATTCTCTTGGTTTGGAGCCGCGCTCTCGAGTGAATCCATGAACGGTCCGTCAGTGAGATAAGGCCGCCCAGACTATTGCTACCTATGAAAAGACGGACCTATCCAAATACAAGGTCCCCATCTGGCCTGTTCCTCCTCCACTCCCGCTTCTCTCCCCGCCGTTGGATGTGCGTTCCTCGTCGGACTGCGGACAAAAGGAGAATCTGGACTCCTTCTCTAGGGCCCGATTATTCAGGTCTGTGCCTCCTTCAAGGCGCTCCTCGCGCCCCAGCCGGACACCTGGGGGCACTTCTGCACCCTCGATTCCTACCGTTTCCCCGAGCTTGGGACCCCGAATCTCCCCCGAATCAGCCTCGCATCGCCTTGATCCGACTTCGCCCCACTCCTTTTCCCGTGGATCAGTCGGAACGGCACGCGTGCTCCCGGTCCCTCCCGCAGTGTCACCGGGACATAGTGCTTCCCGCCGTCTTCGCGGACTACGAGTTCACACCCTCTGGGAACGCTAGGCGCTTCCTCCGATCGGTCAATATCGCTATTGGGAAATCCTTCTGGCAATCCCCCGCAACCCCGAGACCCCCCTCTCGAGGTGTCGGGCGCTATCCCAAAGAGTCGTGCACCATCTCCAGCTGGGAACGACTGTCAGGATTCTGAGTAAAACTTGGCCCCCGATCGCACGCGAGAAGGCGCACTGTATCTACACCGGGTGCCTCGAGGAGCTTGCTTCCCGGGGCTGCACGTGGAGCGATCACGGGCTTTTCACAGTGTCACAGATTGTCACGTCTCATTCTGGATTCTGCGCAGCCGTCCAGCTCTCCTGCACCCGCCCGTGATAAGGTAGTTCGCCACATCTACAAAGTGCGAAAAGACCTCGTCTACATCGTCCGGATCGGTCTCCTTTTCCTGATGGAGACTCGCGCGTCCCGATCTCCCCTCTCCGACTGTTCGAGATAGCGCGCATCCTCCCTGGCACAAGGCCCTGCAATCTGGATCTCTGCGAATCTCGTGAACTCCACTCCGGAGCTTCCCTCCGAGCTGGATTCTTTATTCGAGCATCTGAAGACCGATGGCTTCGACCGCCGGACTCGAGGACCACTGCATCGACCACCACGAGGTGGGCTTCCCGACCCTCGGGGAGGGCCGCCGAACGTGGTACGGAGTTGGATATCTCTGAGTAGCAGGATCTTCACCTCCCTCTCCCGGGAATCTGACTGGACCTCTACCCAACAGGCTCACTCTGAGACTCCGCACACCCGGATCGAACACGGAGAGAACATCTTCCTGTCCGCCCGGGACGTCTTCGAGAAGGCGATGCTCCGCCTCACCAACCGGAAAGACGGAGGCCGACCGTTCTCCTTGGTTACCCAGCCTTCTCCACAGACACCGACACTCCACAGACCAGGAACCATACACTCGGCACCCATAGACCGAACTGGGCTCTCTGGATCTTCTCACCGTCTGCTGGACCATCTCGCTCCTACTCTCCCTCCACGTGAGCACAAAAGGAGATTCCCACCCTTTCCACTTCAGTTGAAAACATTAAGAAGTGGCTTGATCGTGCCCGACAAGCCCCTTGTTACAGGGATTGGAAACCCAAAATGGATAGAGAGTGGATTATCAAGGATCTCTATTCACTGCTCCCCTCCCACATCAGAAGCGATGTGACGAGGGGACTCATCCATGGTCCCCCTCCACCCAGCGCGGTGTACGAGGATCACGGAATCGAGCCTCATCACCTCGCCCCTCCGAACAAAGCGGCCACCAATATCTGGCAGGACCCTGAGGATGCCGCAGCTCTCGTGAAGAATCTCACCAAGCTCGACAATCTCGGCGCGACTGCGAGACCGATTCCTCTTGACTCTCAAGGCAGAGGCAAGATGTTCGGAAAGCCGATTTACATGGTCAACTCGTTCGGAGTAAAGAAGGACCAGAAGACTCGGACCGTTGCCGATCTCAGCCAAACTCCGCTTCGAGGGACGTTCGATCGCTACGACCCAGCTTCTCGCTTCTGCTATAACGATGGCTGGACGGAGAAGCAGTCCACCATGGGTTTCGCCAACATCAAGGATTTCGCGGCCCTCCAGCTCTCCCTGGGTCCTGTCATCGAGTACGGAACAACCGACTACAGCGGTTGGTTCAACCTCCTGTTCAGCCCCCCGTCCTTGGCCCGCTATCACTGCATGGCGGTCAAAGCTCCCAGAAAGGAGGATTCCGTGATCACCAAGGACACTCCGATCGTGGCTGTTCCGATAATGTCCACGCTCCAGGGCGCCAAGATCTCCGCTGTCCACTGTGCCAAACAGTCGAACGCCCTCATGAAATCTATCGCTATCAAGATGCAGATGGAAACGGGGGAACAGCTCCTTTCCACTCCGTATAAGGACGTCGTCAAGCCCGAGGCCTACGGACTGGCGAAGATTTCCCTGACCTTCACGGAAATGCGGAAGCTGAAGCGATTCCAACCTCGAGTCCGCAACCAGGCCCACTGGATCGAAGGGGCCTACGAGCACTTCTGTCGATGGCGCACGCTGAGACCCGGCGACTCCCTGCCCAACTTCATCGTGTACCAGGACGACAATCTCTTCGCTCTGAAGGGTCCTGCCGCCCGCAAGAACGCCTTCCGAGTTCTCCAGTACATGCACAAGCAGTTCAGGAGAGGAGTGATCCCCGTCTCCACCACCTGCGAGATTGGGAACATCTCCCAGGACAAGGTTTTCTGCGGAAGGCGACTCCTCCCCGGCATGAAGCTGACAATCTCGGATAAACGCTGGTCTCTGTACTCCGACAGGGTCCTTGCTCTCGGATACTTCACCACCGGGCTCCCCCTTCACTTCCTCCTCTCGCTGGCCGGCAACATCTCCTACGTGATGGACATGTTCCCGAAGATCAGAGCTCTCTTCGCTCCCTTCACATGGTTCTTGTCACAGGTAAACGCTATCTGCTCCGACAAGAAACCGATGTGGAAGCGGTGGATGAAGAAATACGTTCAGGTTCCGGCAATCCTGATCGCGATGGTCATTGAGGGATGGAGCATGATCTACAAGCAGAGTGCGAACGCCCTCGATCTGGTCAAACTTGGCTTTGATGCGAACGTCCGGTTCTCTGTCGACTGGTGCCCTGACGGAGGCGGCTCCCACAACTACACCACCGGCGAGTACTTCCGCTTCCTCTGGCCCAAGGGACACGAACTCACCGAGAATTGCTCCACCAAGGGTGAGTTCTTTATGCTCCTTGTGGCCGCCAGACGGTGGTGCAAATCGGGGGATGATGCAGAAGTGGACGAGGACAACGAAGGATGCATAGCGGTCGTCGAGAAGTTCAAATCCAGACGTTCTTACGGCGACATCGCGATTGTGTTCGGTCGTTGGTCTCACAAAAACAATATCACCATTCATCCAAAATACGACAGCACTGATGATATTACGGCCGATCCTCTGTCGCGCTCCAATGACAAGGATTGGTACGATGATTTCCAAAAGCGATGCCGCCGCAAGGGCGCATCACCCAGCACTGAAGTGGAAGCGGACTGGGAATCTTCCTGGGCGGAAGTTCTCAACGTTCGCTCGAAGTACCCGATCCGCCACCTCATCTCGCATGATCAATTAGTTCTACAAACTCCCTACTCTCTGATTTCTGCCCTCACGCTCACGCTGTGATGCGCGGCGTTCAGTCCCGGATGACCGAGCAAAAGTATCTCGCTCGGTTCGGCGCTACTCAGGCTCTAGGGTGCAGTTTGATCCGCAAATGGATGAAATTCTGCGCGTTCACGAGATCCCCTCTGGTCTTCCATGGCGTATTCCGTGCCTCGGTGTCCAAGGAACTCGTGGACGACTTCCTCTCACATTATCTTGTCTGGTTGATGGATCCCAAGACCAACCCAGACAAGAAGGCCATGGCCGCCACTATGGCAAGACCCTCCCTTTGCGTCCCCATCCTCTGGAACTTGATCTTCGGCAGAGGAAAGGTCAAAGGCACAGCGGCTTGGAACATCGTCAAAGAGCATGAAAAGTTATACCTCAAAGGCGACCCGCTTCGACTCTCGCAGGAAGAGTACAAGCGCATGTTCCAGGATCTGGCCAGCCGCTTTGAAGATCTGCATCCTCCCTTCCCGAAGACGAGAACGGGCAACGCAGACCTCAGGGACTTGGTCGGAATCCTCGCGGTCGTTCTTACATGCATCCTGTCCTATAGGGCCGGGAACGTGATGGACGACAAAGTTTCTCCCGAGGTTCACGAAGCACCTCTCGAGAAGTTTATCTCCTACCTCCCTTCCACCCGCAATCCTTCTAAACTGGTCTTCGAGACAGCCGAGAAGAAGGACAAATCGGGGAATAAAGTCATCCGCCGGCCCCGCAAGGTCGTGTGGGTGGTCGAGAAGGAGAGCGCGACTCTAGACCCCGTGAAAGTTCTTGATAAATACTTCAAGGCCCTGGGTTTAGACAGGGATACACGGAAGGGGCCACTCTGCAAGGCATTGGGCACCAAGGACAACTGGCACCTCAACTCCTTCACACGAGCCGACTTCACCAAGTGGCTCGGTAAACTGGAATCGAGGAAGACAATCCGCCACCTGAAATCCATCCCTGAAGGCAAGGCACTGAATTCCAGGATTCTGAGACGGACCTCCCTCTCCAACCTCGCCTCAGTTTCCACTATTCAGGAAACCCAAGCGTTGGCGGGACATATGAACATGTCCACGACCTCCACGTACTATGTGGGTTTTGAAGAGGAAGAACTCGCACAGATCAGAGTAGCCCGAACCTGCGAGCTACTCATGCTTACCCAGCTTCTCCACTTTTCTGATCTACTCTCACGGGATTCATCGGGCACGAGATCACTGTGATCCACCCCTTCAACCCCTTCGAGACTTCCGGGCTGGGCAACCCGAGCTTCGGCAGTGGATCCAGCAACAACAGCAACTCCGCCGCGGGCCCTGCATTCAAAAAACAGTGTGTCCCCCTTCGAAGTTTACACGTTCAATCTCCTCGAGGTATCTCCCTTCTCGAACTATGAAGGTACCACTCGAGCTCTATCGCACCTCTCTGATTCTCAGCGATAGGATTCGGTCACCTCGCAGTTCTTGCAGTTGAAACTTTACTCGTGAGAAAGACACCCTATGGCGCGATCCCGACAGCCAAAGCCACTACCCTGATTGCGTCCTTCCCCGGATTGCATCTCCCATCACTCTTCTCGGATTCTGAATCTCACCCCCTCTTCTACAACAGATCTGGGCAACGAGTTCTCTCCTCCCCCGAAGACCAAGACCCCCAAGCGGGTGACGATCGATACCCTGGATATCAGGTTCCAGTATCCTGATCCCAGGCCTCTCGAAGGAGGAACGGATTCCACGGTTCCCATGGGTGATCCCGGGCATCAGTATCCATGATGTTCCACGATTCAAAGTCCCTCGAGCGAAGTCCTTGGCTCTCACTCTCGAGAAGACTCTCAATCTATCCTCCCTCATGGAATCGTGGCCAGTCGATTTCGTCAAGAACAGGTTGGACTACAAGCGCTTATCGCCCCGATTCTTTCTGACCCCCGTTGCCGGCATCGGCTTTGCCTATCTGGATCGGATGTTGAGAGAGTTTTGGACAATTCCGGAACCCTACGATCCTTCCCTTGAGATCGTGTGCATCTATTTCAGCACGAGCATGTGCTGCCGAAGTCTCAGCACCTCAGCAACCGCAACATCCACCATTCTAACTTCCAAAGTCACTCCCCGACTTACGGATTCCTCAATCTCTCCAAAACTGGGGGCGATCCGAGTTACAGAAGACTGCTAAGGCGAAATGGATGCAGATGTCAAAGGCTGACCGGTCCAAGTGGCGCAACAGACCCCTGCCTCATTTACTTCCCATCGGCTATGGTCTAGATTTTCCAAACTTTCTCTGCTTTGAAAGACTCAATGCGTGAAGCAATTCCCTTTCTCCATGCGAGGTTCTGCCAAACTCTTTGATTCTCCCAAGGGTCTGCAGGATAAAAGCTGGACGAAGTGGATCAAGGAGGCTGAGCAGCGCCGCTTCCTCTACACCGGGGGCACGGCCTCTCGTTCTTGTGACACTCATGATAATTCTGAAATCATCGGCCGCAAGGGCAAGGGCGCGAACCGCCGCTAGAAGCTGATTAAAAAGTGAATGGGTTTGGCTACCACCCCTAACGGGCCATTGTGATTTATTCTGTTTGAAAGATTTACGATACAACAGATTCGCTCATTGTCCCGCTTCGACTCATGATCACTCATGACACACTACTGGATTCTGAACAATTCGTAATTCTGGATTCACTTTCTGACACCTTGTGATGCAACAATTTCCATTTCGCTTCGCTGTCACAGTCTGTCACATCTCGGCTTCGCTCGTGATCCTCGTCGATCATTATCCCGGCGGTGAATCCGCTGCGATCCCTCCTCCCCGTGATATGGACTTGATTCAAG
>PBPC01000042.1 GCA_002724575.1 Gemmatimonadota bacterium
CGGACGACGGGCCCCAGGCGGGGGCATCATGCCCGCTCGAAGCTTTCGGATCATCTTCTCAGTAGTCTCACCCTCCTCGTGAGAAGTCGACATCCGGAACCCTTCAAGAGAGAGATTGCCGCGTAACATCCTCTCATTATGACAACGCACACAGTAAGTCTGAATAATTTCATCATTCATTGACTCACTATAGAGCCCGACTACTTCAGCATCGCCTGACACCAGTTGAGTTGGATCAGTGTCCTGATGCAACTGCTCCCCACCACTACCCCACAAGAGCAGTGCAAGGCCCCCAGTAAGCAACGTTGTAGAGAATTGGTTCATCTAGCAGAGATGGTATTGAGGATACGCTTCAATCTCACTCAGCCCTAATAAATAAAGATAGAACACCTGCCCCGTACAGGACAGGAAATCCTTTCATAATCCCTGAACTATAGCTGCAACTGAAGGGCTTGAACAAAGGTACTGAATCCTTACGCTAGCAGGGGCTGACGGTAAGTCAGAGATCCCGAGATAAAAAACGGCCCAGCCACTTAAAACAGTGACCGGGCCGCCATTCTATTTGAGAGCTTGGGCTAGTACATCCCACCCATGTCTCCACCACCAGGCATTGCTGGCGGTGCTGCTTCATCCTGAGGCTGCTCTACAACAACCGCTTCTGTTGTGAGTAGTAACCCTGCGATTGATGCAGCATTCTGTAGTGCGCTACGCACCACCTTTGTCGGGTCAATAACCCCTGCGCCCACAAGGTCTTCATACTCATCTGACTGAGCATTATAGCCATAGCCATCACTACCGGCCCGAACACGGTCAACTACTATGCTACCTTCACTACCAGCGTTCTCTGCAATCTGCCGTATCGGTTGCTCAAGAGCACGGGCGAGGATCTGAACTCCGATCATCTCATCCTCACGCTCAAGTTCAACACTATCGAGCTTCGACTGTGCGCGAAGTAGAGCAACGCCGCCACCTGGAACGATGCCTTCTTCGACAGCAGCCCGGGTAGCGTGTAGTGCATCCTCAACAAGTGCCTTCTTTTCTTTCATTTCGGTCTCTGTCGGCGCACCGACACTGATGACCGCAACCCCGCCTGCAAGTTTCGCGAGGCGCTCTTGAAGCTTTTCGCTATCGTAGTCAGAGGTGCTCTTATCGATTGAGACACGAATTTCTTCAATTCTTCCCTTAATCTGTTCCGCATCTCCTGCACCATCGATCAGCGTCGTATTGTCCTTGTCAATTACAACACTTTTCGCGCTTCCAAGATCACTTGCTACTGCATTCTCTAGCTTAAAGCCAACCTCTTCTGAGATTACCTGTCCACCTGTGAGAATCGCGATGTCCTGGAGCATTGCTTTCCGACGGTCTCCAAAGCCTGGGGCTTTCACGGCCGCTACCTTTAGCGTACCACGAAGCTTATTGACGACCAGGGTCGCGAGAGCTTCACCCTCAACGTCCTCAGCCACAATCAAAAGCGGCTTGCCCATCTGTGCTACTTTTTCAAGGATCGGCAATAAGTCCTTCATTGCCGAAATCTTCTTATCATGGATGAGGATCATTGGATCTTCGAGCGCTGCCTCCATCCTCTCCGGATCGGTTACGAAATATGGAGAGAGATAGCCACGATCAAACTGCATACCGTCAACAGTCTCAAGCGTAGTCTCAAGACCACGTGCCTCTTCGACCGTAATCACCCCGTCCTTTCCAACCTTCTCCATTGCATCTGAAATAAGCTCGCCAATCTCAGCATTGTTGTTCGCGCTAATCGCTCCAACCTGAGCTATCTCAGTCTTGCCCTGTGTGTCGGTTGAAATGCTTTGCAGCTCTTCAACTACGGCACTCACACCCTTATCGATCCCACGGCGTATACCCATGGGATTTGTCCCTGCTGTAACGTTCTTAAGGCCTTCGCCGAAAATCGCTTGAGCAAGAACAGTCGCTGTGGTGGTTCCATCACCTGCAACATCGGAAGTCTTAGTCGCGACTTCCTTGACCATCTGTGCGCCCATGTTCTCAACTGCATCTTCGAGCTCCACCTCTTTAGCGACCGATACTCCATCTTTGGTCACTGTAGGGGAGCCAAACTTCCGATCCAGTACCACATTCCGACCCTTGGGGCCGAGTGTCACTTTCACGGCTTGGGCGAGCTTATCGACGCCAGCCTTGAGGCGCGCACGCGCCTCGACGTCGAACCCGAGCTCTTTGGCTGCCATGATTCGTATCTCCTAGTTCGTCGATTGCGTTGCGCTAAGGAACGATCGCGAGGATGTCCGATTCCCTCAGAATCAGATACTCATCGCCGTCCAGCGTGACGTCGGTACCGCTATACTTCCCATAAAGAACCTTATCTCCAACTGTTACATCAGGCGCAATGCGTGCGCCCTCATCAGACATCTTGCCAGGCCCAACCGCAACGATTTCTCCTTGCGACGGCTTTTCCTTAGCAGTGTCTGGTATGTAGATACTACCCTTCATCTGCTCTGCTTCTTCAAGTGGTTTTACCACGACGCGGTCAGCTAGCGGCCTGACATTGCTTGCGCCATTACCCATCTGGCCTCCTCCTAAACGTAGAAACGGGCCTTAATCGTAGATCAGCTTATGCCTTAGCACTCTAAGTTACGGAGTGCTAAGAGCGAGGTAAGATCGAAAATAGAGGCAGGGTGTCAAGCGTTTGTGTTCACGAATCGCCAGCTATGCGCTCAGTGACACCACTCTCTAGCGTTTACAGAGGTCTAGCCGCCGATCGCTAGTGACTCCATACGCCGAACACCATCGAGACCGACAATGGCTTGGACAACCTGCTCCGCGAGTGATGGATCGAACCAGTAACCCAGGTCGGAAAGCCCCGTAAATGCTGCTCTTGCTTCGGAGTAAGCCATGTCGAGTACTGAGCCAGCTGAATTCAAAAAGAGAGATTCGACAATACCCTCAGATACTTCTCCATCGGCCCATAATCTGACCAGAGTCTCTTTTTCCTCCTTCGACCCATGATGATGAATCTGCGAGACAAGCAGATTATTGCTCCGCCGGCCAACATCAACCTCAAAGTCAGTAAGGTCATCAACGATTTGAAATGCCGTGCCAAGCTGTGCAACCGCATTCTCTGCTATACACAGCTTTTCCCCAAGCCCGCCTTCTTCTAAGACCGTGGTTGCTGCGAACGCGAGTGCGAAGAGGTCACCTCCACGAACACGGTGAACGCTTTCGAGCATTACTTCTGGCTCAAGGATTTCTTTGACACCCTTCTCTTCCGACCCCTCTAGCCTACCAATCGAGGCCATACGATCGAGCAATTCCCGTTGGATCGCATCACACTCGGCACCACTAAGAACTTCTTTCACTCGTCCCCTTTCAAGTACCCTACGTAACAAACGTTCGAATGACATCAACTGAAGGATCGACATGAAGCGAGCACCCGAATTAGGTGCAAGGGGCAAAAGAGTTTTGGCTTGATCGTCAAAAATGTTGTCAGCCGCGGTTATCGTTCCCTTGATACAAAAATTCAGTTCCGTATAGAGCTTCAAGCGCGCTTCCGGAACGCCTATCGAAGCGAAGATGGACCGGAAAAGAATGAGGAAAAAATACTCTTGAAGAAAACGAAGTCCCTCTGGTGTCATAACCTCATCTGCTGATGGAACCAGGGGCACCTCAGTCAGGAATTGTTCCGCAATTAGTGTCCGGAGATCTGCCTGAACAATCCGAACCGCTTCTGCTTGAGCTTCAACATCACCCTCAAGACGAGTCCAAACACCGTGCTCCTCTAACAGTTGCACAGCGTGCTGGGATCGGAATACAGGCGATAGTGTCATGGAGCTTGGAGCCAGACTCGGAGTGAATTCAAGTTCAAATCTACCCCTCTAAATACTCGCCAGCCATCGCTAGACCGAAGAGAGTGAGAAACGGTTCAATCCTATCGATGGTTGCCAAATGTGGCCCTATAGTATTGGCGAACCCCCCCGTAGCTACTGTATACGCGTCAGGACGACCCCATTCCTCTCTTAACCGCTTAACCATCCCATCTATAGAGTCGATCGCTTGATAAAAAATACCACTCTGGATACAAGTTTCAGTCCTTCGGCCAATTACAGTAGGTGGAGGAGCAAGCGCGACGCGAGGCAACTTGGCAGTTCTTGATGCAAGCCAGTCGATGCCTGTGAGGAGTCCCGGAGAGATTACTCCTCCCTCGAAGACTCCTTCGGTCGTTATGCAATCGAAAGTTGTAGCTGTCCCAAGATCCACTACGATCGTGTCACGATCGTACAACTCACGGGCAGCAAGAGTGTTCACAATCCGATCTGCCCCAACCGACATCGGCTCTTCCACATCAAGCTCAATCGGAAGATCAGATTGTGGATCTATTATCACGACGTCTCCCGCCACAATTCTCCGCAAAGTCTTCGTCCATACCCTGTTGGCGGCAGGAACGACCGAGCCAACTACACCTCTAGTAATCGCGGAGTCGCCCAAGGCACTATCAGACAAGAAAGCACGCACCAATACTGTCATCTCATCAATCGTCCGAGACTCACTCGAACTGATTCGCCAGTGGCCGGCCAGCTCTCTCTTACCTGAAGCCAGTCCAATCACAGTTTCAGTGTTTCCTACATCAACAACCAGCTGCATGTCACCTCTCTAAGCAATGTCCGCCCTGGGTATTCGGGTTAAATCAGAATCACACTTCCTGACGATACCGGTACCCGGGAACTGTCTTCACGCTCCAGTATGAGTGCACCTTTTTCATCGATGCCGCGTGCCACGCCATCTCCCTCATGTTCTGTCGTCACCTCAGACCCAAGAAGTGCATCTCGGCTCGAGAGTTCCTGATGTAGCTCAGGGGGCACCTGATTAAGATAGCTAGGATCATCAAATACCGGCTTAATCTCGTGTAATTCAGAAATCAAAGCTTCTGCAACGTAGCTAGGTGCTAGCGTCAACTGGCAAGTCTCCTGAAGTGAAGAAGTACGACCTGCAAATTCTGGAGGAAACCCGTCTACCGGAGTCCGAATATTTACACCGATCCCGGTAACTATCCACTCACCTGCTAACTCACAAAGAATTCCAGCGACCTTATCACCTTCAAGCAATACATCATTAGGCCATTTAATTTGAGTAGAGAAACCATCAGCCAATACCTCTATGGCCCGCGCGACCGCGACTCCTACTATCAGTGGGGCAAACGGTTTAGGAACTGATGAGGCTGGTAGAAGAACCGACATCAGGAGTCCTGCGCCATCCGGCGAGTACCATTTTTTCCCAGTGCGTCCACGTCCTCCTGTCTGTTCATCTGCAATCACCACCGTGAATGAAGCCGGTCCAGTTTTAGCCAGATCGATCAGACGGTCATTAGTGGAGCTAATACTGCGGTATATCTCCAGAGATGGAACACTCCATATTTCAGCCCATTCTGAGACTGGGCGGCCCTGCCACTCCTTCAACACCTAGCAATACTCATGTCTAGTCCGGATCCCTATTTCACCCACAAGTAGGAGAGGAAAAGTACTCCTATGATCCAGCAATAGACTCCAAACTTGTGAAAGGAGCCTTTTCCAAGCGTGGTGATAAAGGTCCGGATCGCCAGAACACCTGTGAAAGCTGCAGCTGCGCCGGCCAATAAAAGTGTCGGAGTTGGAAGCGATTGTGACGCACCAACTTCGGACAACTGTAGGAGAGTGGCTCCTAGAATCACGGGTATAGCCATGAGGAAAGAGAATGCTGCAGCGTCTTCAGCCTTTAAGCCTAACCACAGAGCTGTGACTACCGTAGTCCCGGAACGTGAGATACCGGGAATTAGAGCGAACGCTTGGGCCAAGCCAATCACTAGTGCACCCATCCAACCAGGACGGTCTACCGCGGATGGTATGGAGACTCTCCGGCTTGTCCAGAGAATTACTCCTGTCACCATAAGAGCAACCCCAGGAATGACAGGGTTCTCAAACATCACCTTCACCAAATCACTAAGAAAAAGGCCTGTAAAAACGGCAGGGAGAGTAGCCAAGGTGACTAAGCCGGTATACTCAAGGGCGCTCCGATCTTTACCCAGAACACCTTTCGCCAATTCGATTATCCGTTTGTGGTAGATCACGAGGATCGATAACAAAGTGGCCATGTGCACCCAAACTTCGAAGAGAACCCCGGGCACTTCGACGTCTAGCACAGTTTGCGCCATGACCAGATGGCCTGAGCTAGAAATAGGCAAGAATTCTGTAGCTCCCTGAAGTATCCCGAGCACGAATGCTTCCCAGACTGCCATTATGATCCCGACTCCAGGATTCGCCGATAATACTCTTCGTATTGAGGTACTATACACTCAGAAGAGAAGTGCTTCACCGCGAACGCTCGTCCAGCGTCAGATAGCTGCTCACGGTGCTCGTCATCACTCAGAACCCTGGTACTAGCGGCTGCCATTTCATCGACGTCACCCACCTCACATAAGTGCCCGGTTTCTCCATCAACGATCACCTCGGGCAAGCCACCAACCCGAGAGGCAAC
>PBPC01000043.1 GCA_002724575.1 Gemmatimonadota bacterium
TCAGCGCTGAGTTTGTCTTCAGGGAAGAGGAGCCTGAGATGTTCATTGATATCGGTATAAGTAGAAAGGCGGGTTCGCAGTGTATCTATAACTGCTGAAAAATTGTCACCGGTATCTGGAAATCTCTCTCTATCGATGAAAGGCCTGACATCAAGCACCAAATCTTCCAGGCTCTGTTGTGCAAGATGTTGCTGGGAGACCCACCGGAACTTGTCGGGATCTAGTTGACAGTCACTCCGTCCAACTCTGTCGAGTGACATAGAAGCTGCGAGTTCCTCCTTGGAAAGGACTTCCTTCTCTTCTGGATGCGACCAACCGAGTAATGACACATAATTCAAGATTGCATCAGGAGGATATCCCTGTGCTTTCATTTCCTGAACAGAAGTTGCGCCCTCTCGCTTTGATAATTTCCGGCCATCTGGACCTAAAACCGTTGGTAAATGAGCGAATACCGGCTGGTTGGCCCCTAATGCGTCGAATAGAAGAACTTGCTTCGGAGTATTTGAGAGGTGACCCACCCCACGGATAACGTGGGTGATTTCCATATCGATATCATCCACAACAACACCAAAGTTATAGGTCACACGGCCGTCAGTTCGACAGATTACAAAATCATCGATGTCATTTATGGGAAATGATATCGAGCCAAAGACCTTATCCTGTATGCTGACCTCAGGTTGATTCTGAGGGACGGAAAATCTGATGACATGGGGCTCTCCAGCATTTAGCCGAGCATTTCGCTCGTTCGGAGCCAGCGCACGACAGGCTCCGGAATACTGATGAGTAACTTCTTCTAAGCCGGAATCCGCTCGCCCATCTTTTTCAGCGCAAAAACAGGGGTAAGCCCCTCCAGACTCCATAAGCCTGGCCACCTTCGAGGCATAGAGTTCTGAACGCCCGCTTTGTCTGTACGGTCCATGAGGCCCATCCACATCAGGGCCTTCGTCCCAATCAAGCCCAAGCCAGCGGAGGTCCTCTAGGATTGATGCCTCACCTTCTTCCACATTCCGCTCAATGTCCGTGTCCTCAATTCGCAAAATGAAGACACCACCCAAACTCTTGCTAAGGAGCCAATTAAAAGCTGCAGCTCGGACGTTCCCCAAGTGTAGATGACCAGTCGGGCTCGGGGCAAAGCGCGTTCGTACACTCATGAAATCAATTGCCTAGGTAAGTCAAAATGCGACTCGCAAGAGCTTTTGAGAATCCTGGCACCCGAGCGATCTCTTCCTTCGTGGCACTCTTTACCCCCTTAAGTGAACCAAACCGACGCAGAAGCACCGTCTGGCGATGTGGACCTATGCCTGGAATATCACCGAGCTGGCTTCGAAGAGTCCGTTTAGTTCTAAGCTTGCGGTTATAGCGAACAGCAAAACGATGCGCCTCGTCGCGAATCCGTTGAAGAATATGTAAAGCGCGGTTTCTCCGGTCGAGTCGCAAAGGTGTCTTCTTCCCTTGGACGAAGACTTCCTCTTCCTTCTTCGCTAATGCTACAACTGTTATATCAGGAAGATCCAGGTGATTAAATGCATTATGTGCTGCACTTAGTTGTGGCCTGCCCCCATCAATAACCACTAGGTCGGGAAGCGGAGTACACTCATCGAGTCGCCTTCGGAAATACCGGTGAACTGCTTCCTGCATAGACTGAAAGTCGTCATTTCCCCAATCGCCCTTGATCCGCATGTGGCGATAATCCGCACGACTCGGTTCCCCGTTCTGGAAAACAACAGCACTCGCCACCGTTTCCTTACCCTGCATATGTGAAACATCGAAACAGACCATAAGTCGCGGGACAACTTTTAGACTGAGCTCATCTTGAAGGCTGAAAAGTGCATCTTCTGCACGATTATCAGCGTATGTGAGTGCTATGATCCTATCTTCCAAAACCTGGCGTGCATTAACCTCTGCAAGTTCGGAGAGGCGGAGTTTCTCACCACGCTGAGGGACGGTAATGCGCACCCTATATCCTGCTGCTTCCGTGAGGATTTCTTCTAGTAGGTCTTGGTCTGAAAAAGAATTCGGCGACAAGACCACTCGGGGGAGGTCAACCATCCCCTCGTCACCGCCGCCAAGATAATGTCGGGATACCAACGAACTCAGAAGATCTTGATCTGTTTCATTCTGAATTTCACCAAACCGCTGAGCAACCCGGCCAAGCAGCAACCCTCTTCTCACCTTTAACACGACCCCTGCAGCAAGTTTGCCATCTCGGGCTAAGCCCACGATATCAATGTTGCCGCCTTGGGTACGGTGAACTCGTTGTTCCCGAGCGATGACATCGAGACCTGCAATTACATCTCTCATCTTCGCAGCAAGCTCAAAATTGAGCCCTTCGGAAGCATCCATCATTCGGGCATCAATTTGAGATCTGAGTTCTTCCGTGTCCCCTTCCAGAATCTGCAGAATATCATCAATCATACCCCGGTATTCTGACTCACTCTGCAGACCGACACACGGAGCTTTACACCGCTGAATATGGTAGTCTAGGCAAGGCCGATCAGGACTGTCCTTAGGAAGGTTGTACCGACACGAACGAACCGTGTGCAGGCGATTAACGACCTCAAGCGCCTGTCTCATCTGGTTCACAGATGTATAGGGACCGAAATAACGGGACCCATCGTTTACAACCCTCCGAGTCACATAAACCCGCGGAAATAGCTCTCTTACCGTGACCTTGATATACGGGTATTTCTTGTCGTCACGCAGAAGAATATTGAAGCGGGGCTGATATTCCTTAATGAGATTTGCCTCAAGTATCAGCGCCTCCGCCTCAGTACCCACAACGATACTATCTACTGATTCTATGAGCTCAACCATTTTTTGATTCTTGGGACTCAAGTCCTTAAGAGACCGGAAATAGCTTCGCACCCGACTTCTTAGTTTTCTTGCCTTTCCTACATATAGGACAACCCCCTGCAGGTCCCTGAAGAGATAAACTCCAGGTTTCATAGAAAGAGTTCTGAGGACTTCGCTATCCACGGACACGAACGGAAATCTCTTCACCTAGGAAAGCTGCTGTACCTAAATAGACTAGGCCGGCAGGAATAAGAGTTCCGATACCAAGCACAATTGGATGTGTTACCGGAAGGGTAAGTTGAAGAAGGATTCCTGAACTTACAGCTAATGTCGCAGCTAGCGTTACACGGAGCACGGAAGAAGAACCCGGTCCATGTGCCCCTATCCTAACACGGAGTGAGCGGCGAAGGAGAACATATTCGAGCCAAGCACCCGCAGAGGCTCCGAGTGCAAGTCCAGATGCTCCCAAACGAAGCTGCACAAAGCCTAGGTTATCTAATGGAATCATGAGCGAAAGACCGATTGCGATCGATACAACAATCCGAATATATGCGATCTTTGCTGGTGTCTTTGTGTCTCGCAAAGCATAGAAAGCTGACGACAATACACGAGAACTAGCTGAGGCAGGCAGTCCAATGGCATAAGCGCTTAACACACCCCAGGTAACAAGCGTCTCAACCGAACCGAACGCCCCAGTTTGAAATACTGCAGCCACAACGACATCTCCTAGCACTAGATAAACTGCAGCTGAGGGTATCACGAAGAAGGATACCCTTCTCAATGCGGCAGAAACTCGAGACGCTAGGACTTCGTATTCTTCCCCCCGCATACGTGAGAGTTCTGGTAGCTCTGAAGCTGCAACACTTATCCCGAAAAGAGAGATCGGCAGCATATAGAAGGTCTGGGCATATCCCAGAACAGCCACAGCTCCATCTACTAGAAGGGCCGCCAAGAATAGATCTAACCAACCACTCAGATTGATAACCCCACGAGCCGTCACAACCGGAATGAAGTTTTGGATCGCCTCCTTAACGCCTTCAACATGGCGACCCATTGAGATGCGGAGGCTAGTCCGGCATTTCAGAACGAACGGTACCTGGAACATGAGTTGGAGTGCACCGCCGACTAATGCACCCCAGCCAAGGGCTACCACCAAATCTCTCTCACCAAAGTCCATGTAGACGAAACCACCCACCATCGCCCCTATCATGGAAACATTCCAAAGGACTGGGGCGACGTAGGATACGAAGAAACGGCGGTGGCTATTCAGGATTGTCAGAGCCCACGCAGATATGACAAGTAGGCCAGTCATGGGGAATAGAATCCTCACCAGCGTTATGGTGATGGCTTGTTTGTCTGGTGACCATCTGAAAAACAAGACTTCTACAAGCAGCGGAGCTATTAGGATTCCTAACAGCGCCAGTCCCCCACCAACTATCGTCAGAATCCCCAAAGCCGCACCCGCTAGATGTCCTGCCTTCTCCTCTTCCCCCTTTTCTAGGTACTCTGCATAAATAGGGATAAGTGAAGCTGAAAGCGTTCCTTCCCCCAGAAGATTTTGAATGACATTTGGGAGCCGCAGGGCTGCTCTCCATGCATCTGCAAAATCACTGCTGCCAAAGTAGTGGGCAAAAACTCTATCCCGGACGAAGCCCGTTATTCGGCTCAAGAAAATTCCGACTCCGACACTGCTAGCCGCGCTCATCCCCGATCTATTCCCGATCTATTCCCGTGTCCTACAACGCTAGAGGGTGTCTGCACTCTAGAGGAACCGGTAGAGAAACCGACTCTCCTGGTTGAGTCGACCGACCTCTCTCTCGAAAGATCTTCTCTCACTTTCTAGATATAAAATCTGCTGGGTTGTGATTATCTGCTTGGACATGCGTTGAAATTAGGCATTGAAACAAGGGCGATCTGACAAGACATGATTCTGCTAACCTTCACAGGCTCACCTCAAGGCTGTCATATAACTCTTCAAGAAATGCGCCACCGTATCTAGTGAGGAAATAAAAAGGATTCTGAATCCGCTCCGCTGGCTTGCCATTGGGATAAAGATGCAATCGTGCCTTCTCTAGCTGGTTCAACCCTATTTGGTTCTCTCGTTTGAGAGCTTGGAGAGTTTTTCGCTCTAGTTCATCTAGTGCTGATAAAGTCTGGCTACGCACCTGGGCTGCTGCTGCATTAAGCGTAGGGTCAATTGAACTAACCGCTTGACCTATCTCTTCAGTGCACGTGGCTACTGATCCTCGCAAACCCTCGATAGCCTCCTCCACTTCATTTGGCATACCTTCGCGCGCCACTTCACTCGCAACCTCGTGGAAAGGCTTCTGAAGGAACTCCATCCGCAATTTAAACTTGTCCAGTATTTTGCGTATCTTTTTCTCTACCAAAGTGACACCACACCGGGGGTAAACGACGGGCATCTCGAGTCCATGAGCCTGAAAATACTCACCGAGCTGAGCGAAGTATGCTATCTCACCCGGGCCCCCGACGTACGACAGTGTCGGAAAAACACCGCTCTCGACTACAGGGCGTAATAGAACATTCGGGCTAAGAATGAGAGGATCTTCAGCCTGGCGTTCTTTCACATCTCTAAGTGTTACATGTTCACCCGATGTCCGGAGTCTAAACCCGTCGCCCTCCCGGTATAACCGTTCACGCCCAGCTGAACCTTCCAAGAACAGGTTCACGCCCCCCTCTAGTAGTGGCACCTGTAGCTCATATCCCGCCAAGGAAAGTCCCTCACCAGTCCGTTTTAGGATTGCCTCCAATTCCTCAGAACGTGCTAATTCCTCAAGCAACATCCGGCCCGAATGAGCCTTTACGCTAGGGTGAGCAGCATCAGTAAAGAAAATACCAAAACGGCCTAACAGCTCCTGGAGAAGAAGATGAAAGCCATCTGCAAGGGTTTTTTCGGGGCCAAAGGACCCTAGAATTAACTTGATATAATGAGAGCTAAACTCTGTATCTGGAAGCAGTTGCACGAATTCATCAATTTGATCTTGGGCAGCCGAGCCGATTTGGATTCTGTGGATCGGTGGATCAGTCTCCGAATATATATTTTCCAACTCAATTCGGTGAATCTTGTTATCAACCCCAATAATCTCGGTATGGCCTGCTTCATCCCAATCGTGATCTTCTGATGACACCCAAAACAATGGAATTACTGGCTTTTCTAGCCTCTCTTCCAGCTCAGCAGCAAGTCGTGCTGCTGTGAACGCTTTATAGATGTTATAAAGTGGTCCTCCAAGTAACCCTGGCTGCTGGCCAGTAGTCACCATGTACCCACCCTTTTCCACAAAAGCTTCGAGTCGGGCTTCATCCGCTCCAGGTGGTACCAGTACCGCCTGGGCTGCCAACTCACGTTCTGCGCGCCCAAAACGCCCATCCACTTCCATTGCTTTCGACTGGAAGTCCCCTACAGACAAAAAACTTCTCCCAAAAAAATCAGCGACCTGATCTTTGTTGGCTAAGTAATCACTTACGAGGGGAGAGCCCTTTGGATATCCGACAATGAATTCCATCGCTTTTTGGTTTTCCGCTAGTTAGGTAATGCCAAGACCGATATGAGCATGGACCTGCTATCCTTTGTGATATGGCTCACCACGCAAAATTGTCCCTGCGCGGTAGAGTTGTTCGGCCAAGACAAGCCTAGCAACTTGGTGCGGCAAGGTCATGGGTGACAGCGATAGTTTTCTCTGCGTTTGAACTAGAACGTCATTCCCAAGGCCGTAAGCGCCACCAATTATAAAAGCTACACCTGCTGAGGCCGTCAAAGCCCTCTGTTCCAAGTACCTTGCGAGCTCTCTCGAATTCATGGTCATACCTGACCGAGTTAGAGCTACGACCTCCAGTTCTTTTGGGATTCGTGCTAGAAGCCTCGTAGCCTCTGCCTTCATTACTGACTCTGGATTAGCAGAGGCACCTCGAGCACCAGAAGACACTTCCTCAACACCTAACTTCCAGTAACGTGCGGCGCGCTTCTCATACTCCGCGACACTCTCCGCAAACGAACCCTTCACCTTACCCACTGCCAGAATTTGAACCCTCATGCAGTAGCACCTACCAACTCGTCTAATGCTCGCTCCATCTCTTGTCGACCAGACTCCCATCGTACTCGCTCTACCAATACCCGGACCTCTCCAAGTATATCATCGTACTGAGCTAGCTTAACGGCGTCTTTTTCGGTTACAGCTATAGTTCGCTCCCTAGCTGCTAGGCAGATTTTCTTTATGTCATCCGATCGATAATCGTGATGGTCTGGAAAAGACATTAACTCCACAGTCCCCGTTACCATGTTAGCGATACTCTGGCTGAACTCAATCGGTCGAGCTACTGCCGCGACGGCTAGAATATTTCCATCCGGCGGAGTAGCCGGGAACCCTCTAAGATCTTGCCATGCAAACGGGGACAAGTGGATGGCCGCAGTCAGGGCTTCTGGAGCAATTCCCCTTACCTGAGCGAGAACCTTCTCAGCAACTAGACAAGGCGCTGTTCGACGTGTGACTAGAACTGCATCCGCTCGCCTTAGTGATTGGACTGGCTCTCGATATGGCCCAGTAGGTAGCAAATAACCAGGAAAACCATCTTCGGCCGACAATAGGACGATGTCGAAGTCTCGAGCTATTCTCCGATGCTGAAATCCGTCGTCTAAAACCACTATATCAGCGCCTTCTAGACCGGCAAGGCTTGCTGCTTTTAAACGGTCTAAGTCCGCTACTACAGGTGTATCTGGATTCCATTTATTGTGCAGAATAAGCTCGTCTCGCCCATAACCTCGACTTACGATTGCCGGGCTTAAGTCTCTAACCTTCAGTTCTTTGGCAACCCAAGCTGAGAATGGAGTTTTCCCAGTCCCGCCTACCACAAGATTACCAACTGAAACCACCTTCACTCCCGGAATCTTCTGCCCACCGACACGGTCATAGTGGGAGTTCCGCAGAGCCATCACGGCACTGTAGGAAGACGCTATAGGATAGCCGAGTAGTGTCAGAGCTCCTCTCAGGATACCACCTCCTCCAACCCGCCAATGATGCAATAGCCTCGCATCATGGAAAATCATATGTGCTTCAACAGTTGGTGCCTGTGTTGAACTAGAGTCTGCGATGAGGATCCCGGGATTTGATCGTTTAATACAGTCGTGGAGGCATTCAATTCTTCCTCAATGTCCTGAGCTATGAGTTCCAACTCTCCTCGGGTAGCATGTTTGCCTACGAATCGAGGAGAGTGATACCGGAGTCGTACAGTCGAGAATAGCTTCGGAATAAGGAATCTATCCCAACTCTTTAAGTGCCACCCTGATGATGCTGTTACTGAAATCGGTACCACGGGTAGATTTTCGATCTGAGCAATCAGGAGTGATCCTGGCTTAAAGACACCCATTGGACCCGTTGGGCCATCAGGAGTTAGTGCAACATCCCGACCGGACTGTGCGGCCCGGATCAATCCCCTCAGGCCCTTTGTTCCCCCACGCGTGAATGACCCCCGAACTGCGGGGAATCCATGATGTCGGACGATCTGAGTAACGTACTCTCCATCCCTATGCTCGCTCGTAAGCACAACGATCCCTTCCTGCCGATGATAATGTATGAGTGGAAGAAGTCCTCCATGCCAAAACACGAACACAATTGGAGTGCCTGAACTCCTGAATTTCTGATAATTCTCAACTCCGACCCGCTCTACTCGTGTGAGCGTCAACAGAGAACGAACTAGGCCGGCACCCACTAAGCCGGCAACCTTAGACTTCAACCAGCTCATTGCTTCAGCCCGAGAAGAGAAACTGCAAGATTAGCTACGCGTTCCGCTGAGCCTGATGACCCCAGAAGAGAAGTCACCCCTGGCAATTCAGAAATCTGCCTCCTGTACTCAGGACTCTTATCATCGAAAAGAGGGATGAGGTGCCGAGCAATCTTCTTAGGACGCGCGTCTCCTTGAATCAATTCCGGAACAATGGAGTCTCTCGCCATGAGATTAACGAGTGAGATGTATTTGACTCGAAGCATTCGCTTCACAATTGCCCACGAAAAAGAGGATGTTCTGTAGGCGACGACAAAAGGCATCCCTTCGATAGCTGCTTCAAGAGTCGCGGTGCCTGATTTCACAAGGCCTGCTCTAGCGTGTCGCAGAAGTCCTCTGGTGTCTTCAATCACCGGGACGCACAAACCCTCAAACAAGGTCCCGTTCAACCATTCCGCTTTTGAGACAACTGGCTGCACATGAGGGCACCTCGCGGTCACCATCTCAGCTGTATCCAGAAAAAGCTGAAGGTGTTGTTTGATCTCCTGTTCTCGTGAACCTGGGAGCATTGCCAGAATCGGACGATCAGGGTCCAGACCAAAGCGTTTATGGAAGTCACCTTTGCCCAAAACGTTATCAGGGCGATCCAACAGTGGATTTCCAACGAAAGTAACATCGGCACCCGCGTCACCCAGAACATTTACTTCGAATGGAAAAATAACTGCAATGTGATCGGCGATCTTAGCTAATTCTTCTGCTCGGCCAGGTCTAGATGCCCAAACCTTTGGTGGTATGTAATAGAGCACAGGACGCCCAAACACTGATGCTGTTCTAGCAATCCGCATGTTGAAACCTGGAAAATCTACTAGCACGACTAAATCTGCATCTAAGAGTAATGCATGAATTTTCCGCTCAAGGTCCCGAAAGAACTCAAGCCTCATGACGACTTCTCCAAATCCCATAACAGCGAGTTCTTCTAACCCCGCGAGAGTATGAACTCCCGCAGCTTCCATATGAGGTCCGCCTAATCCAAAAAACCGAGCGCTAGGGAGCTTATCCTTAAGTGCCTCCACGACATCAGCGGCATACCGATCTCCGGACGGGTCCCCTGCAACCAGAAGGACTTCGGTCAAGTTAGCTACCGTCTTCCTAGAACTGGTTATGGCTATGTTCTACCACAGTTAGCTAGAACCGCCAGCCGAGATACCAAATAACCGCTGCCGTAAGGATCAGGAAAGCAATTAGTCGCGCGGGATGCATCCCCTTCCGACTATCAATCCAATTCTTCTTACGCCTTAGGCGCATCCGGATTAAGGACATCCTTACGTCGTGACCCCCCGTTCACTGTCCTGGATAAACTTAACTAAATGGCCAACTTCAGGAACTTGATTGACCTCTAGTCCGGCTTCTTGAACTGCTTCAGAGATAGTCTTGTCTGATTGAAAGATTTTCCGATAAGCTTTTTTTAGAGCTCGTCTTACATCCAGTGACACTCCCCGTCTTTCGAGACCTACTGAGTTCAACCCATAAAGCTTTGGGGGACTCCCCGCCGCACGGCAGTAAGGGGGTATGTCCTTAGTAATTCTTGACCCACCTCCGACAAATGCATGTGCCCCAATGCGAACAAATTGGTGAATCGGTGTCATCCCTCCCACTATAGCCCAATCCTGGATAATGACATGACCCGCCATGTTCACCGCGTTTGCTAAGATTACGTGGTTTCCCAATTCACAATCATGAGCCACGTGAGTATATGCCATGATCAGGCAGTCACTTCCTATGACTGTTTTGCCTGAAGCTCGAGTACCACGGTTGAGGGTCGCAAACTCTCGAATCACAGTGCGGTCACCAACTTCAAGCGATGATTCTTCACCCTTGTACTTTAAGTCTTGAGGGTCCGTGCCAAGAACTGCTCCATTCGCTATGAGGCAATCTTCTCCAACTAGAGTATCCCGCTCAATTAGTACCCGTGGACCAACGTTGGTACCACCTCCGACGTGAACTCTGGGCCCAATAATAGCCCAAGGGCCAACCTCTACCCCGATATCAAGCTCCGCTTGAGAATCAACCATCGCCGTCGGATGGATAAACGTCTCCCCTCTGGCGCCAATAACGGGTCCAGTCATCTATCGACAATCGTCGCCATCATTTCTGCTTCGGCGACGAGCTTACCTTCGACAAAGCCCTGACCCTTTAGCTTACAAACCTGTCTTCGAAACTGCAGAAGCTCTAGCTCAAAAACGATTGTATCACCTGGGGTAACTGGCTTCCTCCACTTCACCCGATCAAGAGACATAAAGTAGACCACTTTGTCCTCATCTTTTTCAACCTCTTCCATGAGTAGCAGCCCACCCACCTGCGCCATTGCCTCAATGATGAGAACGCCTGGCATAACTGGATGTCCAGGGTAATGACCTTGGAAGAACGGCTCATTGATCGTGACATTCTTGATTCCAACTATGCGCTTACCCGCCTCATATTCCGTAATTCTATCTACCAGAAGCATCGGATATCTGTGCGGTAGGTACTGCATGATCTTGGCTGTATCGACGATAGCCTCCCTGTTGGTGTCCCTTGCGTGAGCCTGAAGCGCTCTTGCAAGCTGAATGTTGCCAGCGTGACTCGGGCGTTCCGCCACAATACGTGCTTCTATCCTTGCACCTAAGAGTGCTAGATCCCCAACTAGATCCCCAACCTTGTGCCTTAGGAACTCATTTGGGAATCGGAGTTCTCCACCCATAACACCATCCTGGGCCAGAACTACAGTGTTGTCGAGTGAGGCTCCCAACGCCAACCCCCGAGCATGTAGCTCCTCTTCGTCCTTCTTGAAACCAAATGTGCGTGCTGAAGCAAGTTCAGTCTCAAAACTATGAAAGTCGATGTTGAACTCCCCACTCTGCCGGCCAATCGCAGAATGGTCGAAGTCGATTGACGCCACAACCGTGAGTCCTTTGTTAGTAGTTGCGGAATATGACTGACCATCTCCACCTGTAGTGGTGACTCTATTCTTAACTTGAACAACCCTCGGTTTTACCCCTTGTGACTTAAGCCCTGCATCTTTTAACACGCTAACGTAGTCTTGGAACGATCCATCCCGAATTGGAATCTCTTGGCCATCAAGATCAATGGTCGCATTGTCGACTTGAGCTGCAGCCAAGGCGGCCATCACATGCTCAACGGTATTTACCTGTGCATCCCCATTAGCGAGAGAAGTCCCCAACTCAGTTCTTATAACATGGTTGAGTTTCGCTGGAATTTCTGGACAACCCTCTAGGTCAAGTCGACGGAAGCGAATACCCGTATTTGCGTTACCAGGACGAAGTGTGATCGTGGCAGATTCTCCAGAATGAATACCTACCCCGGTTAAACTCACGTCTTTCCCGATAGTTCGTTGACTTAATTTTGTCATAACGACCTAAAGTTAATCACGAGGTTATTTTCAAACTAAGCTTTCAGCTCAGCTTCACCGCCCAAGAGTCCGGATAACTTCTCTTCTAAGATCCCGATGCGTTCTACTAGAGATGGGAGTCGACTGAGGTTAGCCTGCTTCTTGAGTTGCTCTCTGTGTTCACGAGCAGGATGACCAGACACGGTTTGTCTGCTAGGCACATCACGCATGAGTTTAGTGGCTATCGCGAGGCGTGCCCCATCTCCGACCTCCAGGTGATCACTTACGCCCACCTGCCCTCCCATCCAAACCCCCTTCCCGATCCTAGTTGAGCCGGCAACACCAACTAGCGCAGCAAACAGAGAA
>PBPC01000044.1 GCA_002724575.1 Gemmatimonadota bacterium
AAGATTTCGTCTGCTCGAATTTTCGAGGATGGTGAAATCGATGTCACACTGAGAATTCAGAACCGCTCAAATCTCTCCAAGGTTCTGGAGGTCAGAGACAGAGTCCCTGATGTCATGCGTATCAAGAAAGGTGCCAATTATGTCCTGATGGAGTTGGGGCCCAAGCGAGAAACTGAAATTTCTTACACTATCGAGACTCCTCTACGAGGCTTCTACACAATAGGCCCCGTATGTATCCGTGTTCAGGATCCATTAGGACTATTCCACAACGAGCGTGAGTTGAACCTTTACGACGATTTCCTCGTCTTCCCCAAGATGGAGGATATCAAGGATGCAATGATCAAGAGCAGAGTACCTAAGATCTTCACTGGTGCTGTGAACATACGTAATCCTGGCGAAGGTTCGAATTTCTACAACTTGAGAGAATACGTTCCAGGGGACCCGATGAAGAAGGTCAACTGGAATGCGACTGCCAGATCTGATGGAAAGATGATGGTTAATGAGTACGAGCGAGACGCCGTCAGTGACATCATCTTGATTGTAGATAGTAGAGGCATCTCTGAGACTGGTCCAGTGAGTCGTAATTCCTTGGTTTACAGCACTAGGGCCGCAGCAAGCCTGTCCCAGTACTTCCTATCTCGAAGAGATTCGGTCGGCTTGGTTACCTATGGCGATGAGATTGTATCGGTCGACAGAGATACAGGAAAGAAGCAGTTGTTCGTACTTCTGACTAAACTTGCAGGCGCCATGGCCAAGGGCAATACTCCTCTGAAGATTGTCACAGACCGAATCATGCCTCACATCAACAGGGGAAGCCCGGTCATCATCCTAAGTCCACTAGAAGACGATCCTACTATTATCAATGCAGTCAGGGATCTGCGCTCGAGGAACTTCGATGTGACGATACTATCTCCTAGCAGTCTTGAGTTCGAATTCGATGCTAGGAGACTTGACAGAACGGGGTACGAGGTACTCAAGACTGAGCGTGATATTCTACTAAGCGAGTTGCGAGGTTTAGGTGCATTTGTAATGGATTGGGAGCCAGATATGCTTCTCAATACTGCACTAGCAGGAGCTAGGGGATTCTAGGAGGTGTGTGAATGGCTGATGACGAAGCTCAAGTCGAAGATGGCGCCGACACGACGTCCCATCTATATGAAGGAAAGAAAGTTCGCTCATCTGCACCTAGCAGGAAGAAGGCGGCAGGTCGCCTCAAGTCGAGCACTGAGATCCCCAAGGATGCAATTCCCGAAGTCCATGTTCCATCAGTAATCGAGTCCTTCTTCGGAGGGCCGATTGTCAGCAATACCAAATTCCTACCTCCTGACAGAATGGTCTCCAGTCTGCAACAGTTGGCAACTGTCACTCTCGTTATGCTCGGATTCCTGACCTTCATGGTCACTCCAGTCAGCGGAACGGCGTGGTTCTCGGTGGCAAACTCACTAGGATTGCCCACATTGGGAGGAATTGTCCACCTCATTCTGATGATTGGTGGCCTGATTGCTGGTCTTTACGGAATCATTCAAAGAGACCAGAGGGCGATTATCGCTTCATACGGTTTGCTGATTTTGGTGACTTTGAGATTTGCAGGAAGCAAGGTTGACTTCGGTCTTGACCTGCTGCCTGAGGAAGAAATCTACCAGAAACTACTGCTTCTGCTCTATGCGGTCTTCCTAGTAATGTACATCGAATTGACGAGTGGCATAATCAGATTCTCCATGCTCGACACATCAATACGAACTGGGGAGGTCTATGTGATGCAGGTCACCAAGATAACGAACAAGTACTACAAATCTCTCATGATTACTCCAGCAATCGCTGGTTTGGTGGCCTTGCTGACTCTATTGATTAATCTGATTATTCCTGCTATTGTCGGTCTGTTCGATGAGGTAGCTGCTCATCGTCTTCGAGAGAGTGTGGAGTTGACCAGTGTTTACGGGGTAGCTCTAGGTACCGTAATGGTGTTCACAATCATTGCCGCTCTGTTCGCAATCAACCTGCCTCTAAGAATCCAGCAGATGCAGGAGAAGAATGCCTGATTACGGCGGGCCCAGTAATTCTGCTGAAATGCCCAGGTCTGCAAGCACTAGCATCGCTACTGCCTCGGCCACAGGTACGGCCCTAGGTCCGATGACAGGGTCGTGTCTACCCCCCACCTTGAGAGGCATTACCTCATTGCTTGGAAGATGAAGGGTCATCTGTTCTCGCGGAATGCTACTAGGTGGCTTGAAGTGTACGATGATGCTGATTGGAGCTCCTGTGGAAATACCGCCGATTGCTCCATCGGCACTAGCAGATTCAGAGCCTTCCAGTATGGGTCCATCAGCACCCGGAATCCAGTTATCGTTGTGGTCCGAGCCTCTCATTCGGGAAGCTTTGGCCCCATGAGAGAACTCGACTGCTCGGGCCCCTGGAATCGCCATCAGGCCACGTGCGAGTGCGGGCTCAATTCCATCGAACCAAGGCTCTCCTAGGCCAATTGGAAGACCCGTAATCAAAATCTCTACACATGAACCGATTGAGTCGGCATCCATTCGAACTGATTCAATCATCTCAGACATCTCACTAACTGCTTCGTGGTCTCTACAATTCAGTCGGGCCATGTCAGAAGAAGGGTCTAGTTCAGTTTCCTTATCCAAATCAAAGAGTGGTCTAGCGACAATCTCTCCAACACTGTGCAAGTGGGCGTGGCAGGACCATCCTGCTTCTTCCAACAGAGACTTGACTTGACTTCCTGCGGTTACTAATCCATAGGTGAGGCGTGCCGAATGAGGACCTCCGCCTCGGAGATCGCTTGAGCCATTCGAGCGTATGCTCTCAACCATGTCAGCGTGACCGGGCCGAGGTTGGTCAGGAAGGAATGAGTAATCAGATGATTTAGCATCAGTGTTGCGAGTAAGCATAAGAATTGGCCATCCTGTGGCCTTTCCCTCATACACTCCAGAGAGTAATTCACATTGGTCCATTTCCGATCTGGCAGACATACCCTTTCTGCCGGGACGTCTTTTAGCAATGGCGCGGTTCAATTCATCCTCATCAATCGGAGTGCCGGCTGGAATCCCCTCAACTAGAGCACCGACGCAAGCGCCATGGCTTTCTCCGAACAAGGTGACCTTGAGGTTGTCACCTAGTGTCATCCCCATCCATCGACCTCCTCCTCAATACCTAGTTGATTAGTAAATCGAGTTCTGATAACTTGCTCGAATG
Organism: Gemmatimonadota bacterium; assembly: GCA_002724575.1. Classification (GTDB taxonomy): domain Bacteria; phylum Gemmatimonadota; class Gemmatimonadetes; order Longimicrobiales; family Gaopeijiaceae; genus UBA1142. The sequence goes on from PBPC01000044.1 coordinate 3,208, forward strand.
AGTCTTCGAGAATCTCGGCAACGCCTTCCGAGTCTGAATGGCAGATTGCGGCCACTGCAGGACCTGACCCGCTAATCCCAGCAGCTAGAGCCCCTCTGACAATCAGAGAGTTACATAGCCTGAGTGATTCATCGTCACTCATGGCAGTAGAAACTGCCATGCCATTAGTCGATATTGCAGATAGCATAGAGCCGTTTGAGAGTGAAGCCAATGCCCTCTCGAACAGTTTGATCTGAGATTGAAAATCAATCAGGTCCGCAGAGGTTGACCTAGGGCCTCTCAGGCCTATCAGTACCTCTAGTTCCTCTTCGATATCTCCCTCCATCAAGATAGATTCTCTGGCAGGAACTGAAGGGTCTACTAGTTTCCAACCACCAGAGATGGCTGCCCAAGAATCGTCCATGCTCCCGGTAATCGTACATCCTGCTCTTCTCTGAGCCTCAACAGCCATATCGACTATCTCGTAATCTCCTAAACCCGTCCAAGACGCTTGATCTAGGGCTCTAAAGGCGGCACACGATACCGCTGCACTGGACTTGAGGCCCTGCCCTATCGGGATCTTGCTGTCAATCTCCCATCCAACCTCATCAAATCGGGGATAGTCGGACTCAATCCAGACCTGCATGACTGCTTCTAACAATCCATGGTCGTCACTGGGTGAGGTTGTTCCTTTGACCAGTTTGACTTCGCACTGGAGATCGACACCTACTGAGCATCCCTTTCCTAGACCTGCTGCATGGAGTACGGATATTCCGCCATTCGCAGTTCCTGTTCCTAATACGCTCATCTCTCGGCGACCTCCCCTGGAACTGACTGACCGATATGTCGCATACTTGCCTCGTTGAGAGTCAGGATTTCCGAACCTTCTTCGATGTGAGTGACTGAAATAGCCTCTCCAGAGGCCAAAATTAGGCGAACGGTCTCGGCCTGCTGGAGCATGATTTGTCCCTCACTCATCGGTGTGGAAAATCTGAGCATGATGAATGGTCTGCGCTCTATCTTGAGCCTACCAATTACAGCTCCTCGCTTCGAGCCGTTACTGGATAGGACTGCTACCTCGTCACCAGATTGTAGTTCGCTGAGGTATCTCGTGGAGCCGTCAGCCATTAGCACATAGGCATGAATGGCTCCTGCGTTGACTCTGAATGGTCTTGAGGGAACATACTCGGAAGGAATAGTCTCTCCGTGGACTAAGCATAGTGAACTGGCGGAGGATCCTATTGCCATCCCTTCTCCCGGCGAGAGGCGCTCAATCAGGTCCACACATACTCTCTCGCCGACTCCTGCAGACTCGACTGAAAGTATTGATGCGTTGACAAGTCTGGGAGTTTCGACTGTGCCAGTAGACTCGTTAATCTTAGGAGCCATTTCCCTTGCTGCCGCCCAAAGCGGCTCATTACCTTCCTCAGGAGGTAGTAAGACTGCATCTACTCCGAGTTGGAGTGAGAATGCAGCCCCGTTGAGATCAATCTCACGTGAAATCACCGTTGCTACCTTAGTACCGCTACCAGAGGCTGTTGCGACTATGTTCTCGAGAGGTATCATCGTCCAGTCGTTACATCTCACCAATATCCAAGGAACGGCCCCAATCAACGAGAGTGCCTCATCCTGGCCGTGATGGTCATCCAGAGTGACCTCCGCCACATCTGTATCGCTACTCGACCATACTCTGCTGACGCCTTCAGGGATGTCCGATGAATCGGTACTGGAGACATCTAGCCAGATCTCCATCACTGGCCTCCAAGCAGCTCTGATGCCTCTGCGGCAGATACTCCATCGTGGATTACTGCTCGAAGTGCAGCGACATGTGATTGAGGATTATCGCTAGCGAAAACCTGCCTGCCCATGCAAACTCCCGCTCCTCCTGCAGCGATTGAGTCCTCAACCGTCTGGAGAGTTTCAAGGAAGGTTCCTCCCGATGGCCCTCCTGCTATCAACACGGGAATCGGGGCTGCCTGAGTGACTTCTCGAAACGACTCCGGCGAGCCGACCCAAGGCACCTTGACGACATCGCATCCCAATTCCCATGCGAGACGGGCCGCATGGGCTATTCCCATGGTGGAATCTCCCTCAGAGACCTTGAGATTGGGGCCACGTGGATACACCATTCCTAAGACTGGCATTGCAAGAGGGAATGCCTCTGTTGTTAGCCTGCCTAGTGATTCTATCATCTCGGTCTCGGCAACATCGCCGAGGTTAACTTGACCAGAAACTCCCATTGCCCCGCGCTGCCAGCACTCTTCTGCGGTTGCCACACTGACCTTGTGTTGATCTCTGACGCCCCCATGGACAGTAGAAGCTGAAACGTGGCAAACAAAGCCGTGCCATCCAGTTGTATCTGCGTGGTGAGTGAGGGGTCCCTTGTGGAGTACAATAGCATCGGCACCTCCTGTGATGATGTTCTGAACTAGTGAATCCATGTCCTGCAGGCCTTGTTCAGGATAGTTCGAAGCACCGTGATCCAGAGGTATCCATACTCCTCTCCCGCCGGGGAGGATTCTAGCTAGCCTGTCCTCCAGCGTATCCGCCATGCAACCTCGCTACTGCTTCATCATTTGAAAGGTGGTGTATTCCGGGATTTCCCGCGATACCGCTCCCAGAGGGAGCGGATTACAAATCTAGGTCGACGATTAGGGGTGCGTGGTCGGACACAACCAGGCCCCCTTCCCTGAGTACGCCAGCAGACTTGAACAGAGGTCTTGCAGCATCATTCGCGAGAATGTAGTCAATTCTCCAACCGCGATCCAACTCTCTAGCCCTGCCGCGGTTCGACCACCATGTATAGGGCCCCTTCTCTGGGCCTACATGAATCCTCAGTAAGTCGTGCCAGCCGCAATCTAAGAGGCGGGTGAACCACTGACGCTCATGGTCAAGGAACCCGGAGGTCTTGCGATTTCCAGATGGGTTCCAGATGTCATCCTCCTGGTGCGCGATGTTGAGATCACCACACAGCAAGGCCGGTTCGTCTGAGGTGATGAATTGCTTGGACCATTTCAGCATGTCCTCCGTCCACTTGTCTTTGTAGGCCTGACGCTCTGGGCTGGACGAGCCGTTTGGGAGGTACATGTTGACACAGTGGAGTTCGCCGTGCTTAGTGTGCAAGACTCTACCATCAGGGTCACGGATTTCATCTAGATCGGTATCGATACCTCGGCCAATCTCATTTAGACCGACACGAGAACACGTCATTACACCGGAATAGCCCTTCTTCTGGGCCGGATGCCAGATTACATCGTGCCCTTCTGGAGGTTGCCACTCATCGGGCATCTGCTCGGGCAACGCCCTGACTTCCTGGAACAGCCACACATCTGCGTCGATAAGTTTCGTGAAGTCGCTCAGACCCTTCCGATGCGCGGCTCTGATTCCGTTGAGGTTCCAAGTTACGACTCTCACAGACTAGCGCTACTGTGAGAGGTCTTTGACCTTCTCCACTAGGTCCATCCTACTGACTCGCGATGTTCCGATT
>PBPC01000045.1 GCA_002724575.1 Gemmatimonadota bacterium
GAAGGTACCACGGCAGGTACGACAGAAGACCCGGGTAATTCGGGTAACTGAGGAATCTTCAGTGGTATTAGTTGGCGCTAAGGGCCTCCCTAGTGGGGTCTACTGCGCCATCTGTTTGGCGGATGACTAATTCTCTAATCGCTGGACTTGATCAGACTCAGCTCCTTGCACTCTATCATTCCCTTGTACTCACGCGAGCAGCTGAAGAACGACTAGAGGTCTTACAAAAGCAGGGCTATGTGACCGGGGGAGTGTATCGATCACTCGGACAGGAAGCTGGTGCCGCCGGTGCTGCTTTTGCCCTCAATCGTCAAACAGATGGGACGGGTGATTTTCTCGCGCCGACCGTACGAGCTGCTGGAGCTTTATTTCTATTCGGCGGAGAATTAGTCGACTTCTTTCGTCAGTATATGGGGCGGGTGACTGGTCCAACCAGGGGCAAAGAGGCCAACGTGCATTGGGTTGATTTGCAGAAGGGAATCATCGGTCCGGTCTCACCACTTGGAACCATGGTAGAGATCATGGCTGGAATTACACTCTCTTTTAGGGTTAGGGGTGAGTCCCGTGTGGGTATGGTCTTCTACGGAGATGGTGCATCCTCTACGGGTGCCTGGCATGAAGGTCTTAATTTTTCGGCAGTTCAGCGTTGTCCGTTGATTTTGATGGTTGAAGCTAACCAGTGGGCATTTTCAACAGCTACAAATAAGAATACCCGAGTCCACAGTTTTACCGAGAAAGCAGCTGGTTATGGGATTGGTTCAGAATCTGTGGATGGGACTGATATCGTAGCGGTATTTGAAGCTGTTAGCCGGGCGGCAAAGCGCGCAAGATCCGGCGGAGGTACTCAGATGGTAGAACTGAGGTATTACAGACGTCTTGGCCATGCGCAGCATGATTCTCAGGATTATGTCGATCCGGACGAGCTTGCCATGTGGGAGGATCGCGATCCCATTGATTTGTTCGAGCACAGAATTTTAGAAGAAAATTGGGCGACAGAATCAGTCCTCCATAAGATTAGAAGACGCGCAGAAGAGGAGTGCAGGTTAGCAGCAGAGCAGGCGGTCCAGGAACCAGTTCCGGATGGCCGTGAAGCTGTGAAAGGTATTTATACAGATACCATAATCCAGCACCCGTGGACGCGGGCGGATGGGCCCAATAGAAGCCATAGCAATGAACTAAACAGATGAACCATCCTGCTCCTGAGCATCTCAAGAAGACAGAACGTGGAGAGCCTGTCACCCTACTGGAAGCAGTCAGTGAGGGATTGTTTGAAGAGATGGTGCGGGATCATAGCGTGTTCTTGATGGGAGAAGACATCGGCGTCTACGGAGGCGCGTTCAAGGTTACTCGTGGCTTTCTTGATTATTTCGGAGATCTCCGTGTAATAGACACTCCTATCGCAGAAGGCGGGTTCACTGGGGCCGCAGCTGGAGCTGCTCACATGGGTTTGCGGCCCGTTGTAGAGATGCAGTTTATGGATTTCATCTCACCTGCGTATGATGTGCTCACGAACTATATCGCTACCTCACTCTACAGGGGTGCTGGCCCTATGCCGATCGTGGTACGAGGGCCAGTCGGTGGGGGTAATAGGGGTGGGCCTTTCCATTCTCAAAATGTGGAGATGGCGTTCTTTCACACCCCAGGGTTCAAAATCGTCTATCCGAGTACAGCTTACGATGCTAAGGGTCTCATAAAGGCTGCGATTCGAGATGACAATCCAGTCATCTTTGAAGAACACAAAGCGCTATATCGCGCGCCGACTCTTAGGGAAGTACTGCCAGATGAAGATTACGTTGTAGAACTTGGTAAAGCTCGCACGGTCAGGAAGGGCTCTGATCTTAGTGTTGTCACATATGGTGCCATGGTTCACAAGTCCGTTGAGGCTGCAGAAAAGCTCGAGCAAGAGGATGGATTAGGAGCAGAGATTATAGATCTTAGAACGCTCTTACCTCTTGATGAAGATGCCATTGTAGAGAGTTTAAAACGCACGGGAAGGGTTCTTATTGTGCATGAGGATACACGTACGGGTGGGATAGCAGGTGAGATTGCGATCCGCTTGAACGAGAGAGCATTTGAGTGGCTTGATGCACCGATTCTCAGAGTAACTGCAATCGATTCTCCGGTTCCATATGCTGGCTCTTTAGAAGATTATTTCCTGCCTCAAGTTGAGGATATCGTCACTGCTGGGAGATATCTTGCTGCGTACTGAGCATGCCGCGAGGTTTCGCGTACATCCTCCCTCCACACTGGAGTAGCCTAGCGTGGCTCGCATAGAAGTTCCTATGCCTCAGATGGGCGAGTCGATCGCCGAAGGGACTGTCTCTAAATGGCTGAAGCAGGCTGGTGATACAGTCGAGCGCGATGAGCCAATCTTGGAGATTTCTACTGACAAGGTGGATGCGGAAATCCCAGCACCTTCGGCGGGCATACTGGTTGAGGTAGTGGTGGACGAAGGGCAGACGGTCGAGGTCGGTACAGTTGTGGCTCTGATTGATCCAGAAGGTATAGCATCAATTAACACGAAACCGGAAGAAACTCAGGAGCCAAATCTGCCGAGTGGTCCTGAAGAAGTACCAGAGCTAACGGATCCAGCAACACCATCTCTGGTAGCGACCCAGACCTCAGATATGGGCCAGAGCGCGGAAGAGCGGTTGCGGTCGCGTTCTACCCCGGTCGTGCGCAAGATCGCGGCGGAACATGGGATTGATCTTGCCGATGTCGTAGGCAGTGGGCATGCAGGAAGGGTCACTAAGCAGGACATTGTGGCATTTATGGAATCCTCTGATGTCACGGACTCAAGTGCCTCCAGAATGTCTGCGGCGCCAGCGAGAGAGGACATCTCGATCGAATCAGAGACATCAAGCTTTTGGGATTTCTTCTACAAAGAAGTCCAGCATCCAGAGTATCCGGTGCGACCAGCTGATCAGGTTGAGGGGATGGACAAAATGCGGCGACTCACTGCAGAGCATATGGTTGTTGCAAAACGTGTAGCCCCTCATGTGCATTCTTTTATTGAAATTGATTTTTCGGTAATTGATCGGATACGCACCTTGAGTCGCAGTCGGTGGGAAGCACAAAATGCTAGAGTGAGTTATACAGCCTTCGTAGCGTGGGCTGTATCACGTGTACTCCGGGATTTCCCTATGGTGAACTCAGCTGTTTCAGGAAATAATGTCATCTACAGAGGAAATGTGAATCTAGGTATGGCAGTAGATTTGGATCCGGGCCTCATAGTACCCGTGGTTCATGACGCCGATCATCTTGGTCTCGTTGGTATTGGAAATAAGATTGTGGATCTAGCGGGACGTGCGAGAGCGCGGAAACTCATGCCGGATGAGATTCAGGGAGCCACTTTTACCATCACAAATCCGGGTGTTTTGGGGACGGTTGTCGGGTTACCGGTAATTCCTAAGGGAACCTCTGCAATCCTAGGAATAGGCTCTATTGAGAAGCGTGTAGCTGTCGTGACAGACCAGCAAACTGAGACGGACGTTGTAGCCATCCGGAAGCGATCACTTTTCTCTCTTGGCTACGATCACCGGATAGTTGATGGGGCAGATGCTGCCAGATTTCTTTCAGCTCTTAAGGAGATATTGGAGAGCTTTCCTGAAGACGCATGAACGCCCCAGGCAGGTCTCTTACTGTTCGCGAGCTAGGTGTCATAGACTATTCGGAGGCGTTAGAGCTACAGGCTCGCCTAATTAGTCAGAGGCGGGAAGCGCTTATACCCGACACGATCTTGCTTCTGGAACATCCGCACGTCATTACGCTCGGCTCAAGCTCTAATTATGAGCACGTATTACTTGATGAGAGCGAACTTGAGAAAAGGGGAATTAAGCTTTTTGAGGTTGGGCGTGGAGGTGACGTGACATATCACGGTCCCGGGCAACTGGTGGTCTATCCTATTATGGACCTTAAGCCGGATAGAAAGGACTTGCATCGATATCTACGGGACCTTGAGGATGTGTTGATTAAGGTCGCGTGTTCATTCGGGGTTCAGGCAAATCGAGATCCGAGTGGAACAGGTGTCTTTACAGAACTTGGTAAGCTTGGGGCTATCGGTGTTAGGGTCTCGTCCGGTTGGATTACCTCTCACGGTATTGCACTCAATGTTTCAACTAAGCTTGATTTCTTCGAGACTATTATTCCGTGCGGCATCCGTGATCGTGGGGTCAGCTCGCTTGAAAGGGAGCTAGAGGGTCCCGTTTGTATGGCTGAGGTGAAAGAATGCATGATAGAGAGCTTCGGACAGGTATTTTCTTCATAAATTCCTGTAGTTAACACAACAAAAAAACCATAGATACTACACGCGCTGTGCTGGGTGTAGGGAACGAATATTCTCGAATATCAAAATCAAAAGTGGTTGTCACTTAGGAAGTTACGTCGACTAAATCATATGTTTACTAGTCGACCCGAATATAGATCGAATAAACATTTGATGGTAACGGTAAACCATTGTGCAACAATGATTTATAGCGTCACTAGAAAAAACACACTTGTTTATTGACCTGGTCCTTGCGCTCTCCTCTCATAGCCCGTAAATCACTCGTGCGTTTCAGATGCGGCTCATTAGAGACGATGGCGTTGGTCATCCCTTTGATGAATCTGAAAGGTGGGTTACCGGGCGTGACGGCGCAGCGGTAACACGGGTGAATCAGAACTTGGAAAGCTGATAAGCCAGGTGAGGGAGGTCGTTGGCCCTCATCGAAAGCCCTAAAAGAGCTCAAGGGCGCTCTCGGTCGCGAACCGCGCGACAACGCGGGAGTTGAAGGGAGAGAGGCCTAGCCGCCCACACGAGGGCGGAACCAAGCAAAGGCCAGGATCCCACCAACGCAGTAGGAGAACGGCGGTCACAGCGTGAAGTGGCAACCGAGTTCCTCAAGAAGAAGCGGCCCGGTCGTAGCTTGCTACGGTCCGGGCCGTTTCGCGTTTATGGAATTTTTTCTCAGGGCTAGTGTGAAGCGCGGAGATGGCGCTCTGAGATAGCATTCTCGTAATCGTTGGGTTCAGCCTTTATCAAAACGAGCCTTTGGACCCTCGAATTCCATGTAGTCCATGTACATGCCTTTTTCGCGCAGTCCGTCGAGCCATTCCTGAAACCCTGATTCGACAAGTCCACCTGACTCAGTTCGGTCCTTGGCTGCTCTGGTAGCCAAGTGATTTGCATATTCGTTCTCAGGGTGTCCATCGTGGCCGCGAACCCATTTTGGACGCACATCGTGCTCTTGAAGTTCAATATCGAGTTCTTTCCATAGTTCTAGATTCAGGATCGCGCCGCGTTTCCTCTTCCAGTTATTTTCTTTCCAACTGGGTAACCATTTGGTAATGCCGTCGACGAGGTACCTGCTGTCAGAGATAAAGTGCACAGTGCATCGCCGGCTTAGCATTCGGAGTCCTTCAATTGCACTACGCAGAGCCATACGGTTGTTCGTAGTGTCTGGCTCGGAGATCCAGTAGTCCCGACGTTGCCACTCGCCTTCTTGCCAGGCCTCCATGAGGCCCGCTGCACCGCCCGGATTAGCTCGGTTTTGAAACTGATTGCCAAGACAAGATTCGTCGGCGTGAATAAAGATTGTATCAGAGCTCATACTTATTCTCGAACATATTTTAGTTGCTCAATGTGACTATGCTATAAGTTAACTGAGAGAACACTAGATGGCTTGGTTGACCCGATATCGCCGGTCGCTAGTTTTGGCACAACAACGACTTATATAAACAAGTGAGTGTTTTCTGAACCGCACTGCATATCTGCTTCTAGAAGATGGGCGTCGCTTTGATGGGAAGCTTCTTGGTGCCGAGGCCCTTGCTCTTGGTGAGGTCGTATTCAACACCTGTATGAGTGGGTATCAAGAGGTTCTTACTGACCCGTCGTACACTGGCCAACTTGTGACGATGACCTACCCTCTGATTGGAAACTACGGAGTCAACACAGAGGACCGAGAATCACCGGTGCCTCAAGTTGCTGGCTTTATCGTCCGCGAAGCGTCCCGAGTCGACTCTTCATGGAGGTCTGAGGAGGGGTTGGATGAATATCTGGGTCGTCATGGTATAACAGGAATCTCGGATATAGATACCCGAGCGCTCACTCGCCACATAAGGTCACAGGGAGCGATGCGTGGAGCGATAGCACCAGCTGATATGCAAACAGAGAAGGTCATGGATAGAATCCAAGGCCATCCTAATATGGAAGGACTTGATTTGGCATGTGGGGTCTCAACCTCGGAGCCCTACGAAATTTCCGCAGTCGGAGACGAGCGATTCCATGTGTTAGCGTTCGACTTTGGTGTAAAAGCTCATTCTCCAAAACTTCTTTCTGAACGGGGTTGCCGTGTAACCGTGATCCCTGCTGATACACCTGCAGAGGATATTCTCTCGGATCCTCCCGACGGATTATTTGTATCGAATGGCCCAGGTGATCCGGCAGCCGTAGAGAAGGCAGAGGCTGTGATTCTGGGCCTCGCTGAAGCTGATACACCGATTTTCGGTATCTGCTTAGGTCATCAACTCATCTGTCGTGCATTTGGGGCGAGTACTTTCAAGCTTCCTTTCGGGCACCACGGGGGTAATCACCCAGTAAAGTTTCTTGAAAAACAGACAGTCGAGATCACCTCTCAGAATCACGGCTTTGCAGTCCAGAGTGGTGTAGGAGATGAAATACCTGGCGCGCCCGGTCTTCGACTTACCCATGTTAATCTCTACGATGGAACAGTTGAGGGAGTGGAACATCGAACCTTACCTGTGTTATCGGTCCAGTATCATCCGGAGGCTGCTCCAGGCCCTCACGACAGTCGCTATCTTTTCGATACCTTTCTCGACCTAATGGAGGAACGGAAAGGCTCTTAAGTCGCTCTGCTACAACGACTCCCATCACCTTGCGGCCTCGATTTTGCCTTGTTACAGTCTTTGCCCCCTAGCTACGAAGCTAGGGATTAATCACCCTAGAAAAGATGTTCCTGCGGAGGGACCATGACTAAGGCAGACCTGGTCGAGCAGGTGACCGAGGCAATCGGTCCCGGGATCACAAAGAAAGATTCTGCGATGGTTGTCGATGGATTCCTTAATGCGGTGAAGCTGGCTCTCAGTAAGGGTGACAATATTGAGATCCGTGGATTTGGCACCTTCAAGGTCCGCAAGAGAAAGACGCGGATGGCTCGAAATCCACGTACCGGAGACCCGGTTGAAGTCCCGTCTCGCTCAGTACCTGTGTTCAAACCTTCAAAGCATCTGCGTGCTCGTGTTGCAAAACTAGACGAGCTGGAAGGCTGAAGCAAAACACTCTCAAATTTGGATTGGGTCCAACCCGAGCTTTAACGTTTCTCCTCCCCAGTGCATCTGAAGTTCAATGACTGGATTTAGTGGAGGCACTGCGAGAGTGAATTGCTTTCATGGTATTCGGCGCTTAGGGGAATCACCGGTGAACGATCATGAAATATCCTTACCAGTTCCTACTGATGAGGAACTGGTAGAACGGGCTAGGGCTGGAGATGACTCAGCCTTGGACATCTTGGTTAAACACCACCATGCAGCAGTATATCGAGTAGCGCTCTCAATATTGGGTGACGAAGGCGCTGCTCAGGATGTGGTCCAGGATACTTTTATTAAAGGGTTCCGGGCGATAGCAGGATTTCGCGGAGAAGCATCATTTCGGACGTGGATCCTCACTATAGCTGCTAACGAAGCGCGGGGTGTGATAAGACGGATAGGGCGCCGAAAGGAGACCTCCATAGATATGGTGGGGCCGATGCACTCCGAAGCTAAAGGGCCAGATGAAAGGGTGGTGATTGCTTCAGAAGCTGCCCGTGCAAGAATGATGATGGAGCGATTACCTGAGAAGCAGAGGCTCGCCATAGCATTCAGGATAGATGAGGGAATGAGTTTTAGAGAAGTGGGAGAAATGATCGGATCCAGTGAAAACGCTGCAAGAGTGAACTACTTTCACGGTATTCGGAGTCTGAGAGGCTTAATGGGATGAACAGAACAGAGTGTGGGTGGATTCGGGAGTTAATTCCTGATTATGCAGCAGGTAGGCTAGCTGATAGCGAGAAAGAATCAGCTGACCTGCATTTCAAGGTTTGCCGCGAGTGCCATGACGAACTCGATCTTGTACGTCTAGTATTCTCAAGTCGTGCAACCCATCCGGAAGGTTTGGCAGACAAGATCAAAGCGGCGGTGCGCAGTCGCAGGGTTAGCGGTCGTCGTCAGGGGTGGGGACTCGCGGCAGCTGCTGTAGCTGTATTAGCTATCGGATTAAATATGACCTTAGACCGCACTGGGTTTGCCAATCAGCCGTTGACGGAATCTGAGTTTGAAATAGAGAGTGAGAATCTGTGGCTAAACGATGATGGTCTTATTGCGGGTGCACCAATGTTGGAAGGACTGTCGGATGAGGCGTTAACTCAGCTCCTAGAGGAACTTACAGTAGCCACGTATGGAGGTGCTGCATGAGGCTTACACATAGAACTAATCTGATGCTCTTGGCTGGGCTCGCTTTTTCACTTGTAGCTGCCGCATCCCTTGAGGGTCAGCGTGGTCGACGCGGTGGTGGTAGAAGAGGACCGCCTCCGCCTTCGGAACGATCAGGGCTTGAGCAGAGGGTTCGTGTTCGTATGGATCAAATGATTAGACAGGAGCTTGACCTGAACGAAGATGAATGGAAGGCAGTAGGTGACAATGCTCGTGATTTTGATATGAAACGGCGAGAACTAATGAGGAGTGAGCAGGCCCTAAAGCGCCGGGTAGAGGCAATAGCTCTAGAAGGTGGTGCAAACGATGAGGAAGCGGGCGAGATACTAGATCAGCTGATAGCTCTCCGAGAGCAAGAACTACAGTTATTTCAGGAGGAACAGGAGAGACTTCTGGAGATTCTTTCGCCATCTCAATTAGTGCGTTTCCAAAACATGCGGGAAAAACTTGGGGAACAGATCAGGCGGCTCCGCAGTGGTCGTGAGGGTCTTAGACCAAGCGTCCAGTTGGATGGCCAAGAATCCTTCTGGGATCGTGATCCGAGCTTTAATAACGATCTAAAGCCATCTCTGAGGCGTTGACTGGAAGTTCAAGGGGTTCCAATCTCCTCTGACTGGTTCTCCCCCATTATCTACTATCCATGTCCGTTCCAGTCCAAACTCTGTTTTTCGCGGCGTACCGCGAAAGACTAGGCGTTTCAGAACTCTCGATTGACTTGCCGTCTGGTTCAACAGTAGCTGATCTTGTCAACGAACTCAGAGGTCGAGGAGCCCCGTTTGATATGCTTCCCGAGAAACCTGCTGTGGCGATCAACCAGATCTACTCGTTTTTAGATGAACCACTCAAGACAGGTGATGAGGTAGCATTTATTCCACCAGTAGCGGGTGGTTAGAAGTGATCTTCACCGAAGTGTCTTCAGACCCCATCGACACGGCTGCCCTGCTTGCTAGAGTTGGGTCTGATGAAGATGGTGCAGCTCTTCTCTTTATCGGTGTAGTTCGAGACCACGCTGAAGGAAGAAAGGTCAAAGGCATGCGGTATGATGCTTACTCTGAGATGGCCGCAGAAGTTCTTCGGGAAATTGCCCTCGAGGCTAGCATCCCGTTAGGTACCGATCGGATTGCGGTGGCACATCGATTCGGTGAACTGAAGATTGGAGAGATTAGCGTAGGCATTGCAGTCTCAAGCCCACATCGGGCAGAAGCTTATGAGGCGTCTAGATTTGTGATTGAAGAGATTAAGAAGCGGCTACCGGTCTGGAAGAAAGAGTACTATGTGGACGGTGTATCAGAGTGGGTGGAGGGCACTACTCCACCAGGCACCGGTATAGAGAACTCGACACATGCCGTCTCCTTGACTGATGAGGGACTAACGTGATTGATCAGTTTGGCCGTCGAGTCGAATACTTGCGAGTGTCCGTTACGGATAAATGCAATCTCCGATGCATCTACTGCATGCCGGTCGAGGGACTGACTTGGTTGAAGCGGGATGAGCTTCTTAATTATGAAGAGATTGAAAGCATCGTAAGGACGATGGCCGGAATGGGGCTTCGCCGAGTTCGAATTACTGGGGGCGAGCCGCTGATTCGGCGGGATCTTTCGGATCTTGTCCGTAAGATTTCTGCCATTCCGGAAATTGAAGATCTCTCGCTCTCCACAAATGCGGTTCTACTGGCTGATCAGGCTCGAGACCTTAGAGATGCAGGTATTCAACGCCTTAATGTCTCGCTTGACTCCCTGCAACAGGATCGGGTTGATGAGATTGCACGTAGACCTGGTTCATTCCCAAAGATTTTCGAAGGGCTTGAGGCTGCTGAGCGTGTTGGTTTCGCACCGATCAAAGTCAATGTTGTCTTGATCCGTGGTAGAAATGATGATGAGATCGAAGATTTTGCTCGCATCACTAAAGAAAGGCCATGGCATGTGCGTTTCATTGAAGTCATGCCCACGGGGTCGAACCTCGATCTGAGCGCTAATAGCTTCGTGTCATGTGAGGAAGCTTTAACCCGTGTAAGAGCCATTGATCAATTGGAACCAGTTGATGGGCCTTTTGGGAACGGACCTGCGGACTACTACCGATTCCCAGGTGCACCTGGGACCGTCGGAGTTATCACTCCAATGAGTCACAACTATTGTCATCGTTGCAATCGGATGCGACTCACTGCTTCAGGACAGCTTCGGCCATGTCTATTCGGAGAGATCGAGACGAACTTGCGTGACCCTCTTCGAGCTGGCCGGGATGTCCGTCCGCTTATTGAGGAAACACTCCAGATTAAGCCTGAGCGCCATTACTTGGTCCAAGGAAGTGAAATAGGGTCAGGAGGTCTCGTGGCTCTATCTCAGACTGGTGGGTAGACCTCTTCGGCTAGGCCTTTTAGACTCCATTTTCTCAATCCTAACCTAGGCTGTTAGTCCGGCTTAGGATCTGACTACTCAAGCATAATCTTCTAGTGACTACAAAAAAGATCTCTGTGGTTGGAGCAGGGCATGTTGGTGCTACCTGCTCGCAGCTTTTGTCTCAAAAAGAACTCGCGCAAGAAGTCATCCTTCTCGATATCGTTGAGGGGATACCTCAAGGGAAGGGTTTGGACCAGTGGGAAAGTGCTCCGATCGAAGGATTCGATTCGCGAGTAATCGGGGCTAATTCCTATGACGAAGCAGAGAATTCAGAAGTCTTCATTGTGACGGCTGGAATCGCTCGAAAGCCGGGGATGAGTCGGGATGACTTACTCAAGACAAATGCAGGGGTTATCAGTTCCGTTAGCAGAGAGATCAAGCGGGTAGCACCTAATGCGATCGTTATCGTAGTCACAAATCCACTGGATGTGATGGCTCAAGTTGCTCTAGAGGAAACCGGGTTTCCTAGAGAGCGGGTTATCGGGATGGCTGGAGTGCTTGATACTGCCCGTTACCGGTCATTCATCGCCTTGGAGCTTGATGTAAGTATTGAAGATATCCAAGCGCTCGTCCTTGGTGGCCATGGAGACACAATGGTTCCACTCGCGAGCTATACTTCGGTGAGTGGCATACCTCTCACACAACTACTTTCTCAAGATCGTATTGATGCACTGATTGAGCGAACTCGGAAGGGTGGTGGTGAAATTGTCAGCCACTTGAAGACGGGGAGTGCTTACTACGCGCCGGCTGCTGCTGCTGTACAGATGGCAGAAGCGATAGTGAAGAACAAGCGAAGAATCCTTCCTTGTGCTGCGTGGTTGCAAGGTGAGTACGGTATGAGGGACCTCTACCTAGGGGTTCCATGCATGCTTGGTGAAAATGGAATTGAGCGGGTTATTGAGGTAGAACTTGATGCAAAGGAACGCACGGCACTCGAGAGTAGTGCTGAGCATGTCCGATCAACTGTTGCAGCGCTGAAATCACTGGATTAGGAAGTGAGGTCTCTCCGTGGTGGACGGGTTGGGATTGACGACTTAACAACACTGAACCACACTTGGCACATGGCGAATATAAGGAACTCTCAGAATACCAACGCTAATCCCTACAGGGATCGCGAGACGCTCGTGTAGCTGAAGATATCCAGCTGGCGCGAGATGGCCGCGATTCCCTAAGGAATCGCGGCCATTTTATTGCCATCCAAGTAGAACTGCTCTTGGTGTAGACAACGTAGGCATGCTCGACAGAACAACACAGAACTGATGGGGTGTAGCTCAATTGGCAGAGCGCCTGGCTGTTAACCAGGAGGTTGGAGGTTCAAACCCTCCCGCCCCAGTAGCCATCAGGAAGAGTCCATTGAATTGGGAGCTATTAGATTGAGAGAGAACCTTCACACCAGCGACCTCGGGCTATGTGTGCTTCTTCTAGGATTCTTAGTAGCGAGTTGTGGTGATCCGTTTGCACCGGAGATAATTGAAGAGACTGATTTTGCAGCTTCTCTGGGTATTGATCTCTCTAAAATGACCCGAACTGCCACAGGTCTTTATATAGAGGAGGTTGAATTAGGTACGGGAGAGACAGCGGGTGCAGGGGATGTCGCGACTGTCACTTACACCGGTTTATTATCGAATGCTGCAACATTTGATGCGGGCACATTTTCCTTCACGTTGGGCAGTGGAGGTGTGATCCCGGGATTCGATGAAGGTGTTACTGGTATGCGGGTAGGGGGAACCCGAAGAATCGTGATTCCTCCAGAACTCGGCTACGGAAATAGCGGGAGTGGTAGCATACCACCGGGCTCGATATTGATCTTTCGCATCCATCTTGATGCCCTGGATTCAGACCTATTCTGAGGCCACGCATAAGATCTCTACGATTCACATCTTGGGTAGGGTTTCTTCCGGGAGAATGAGGTGCCCAAGATATTAAGGGTCTCCGAAGATTGCGCACATAAAGTGAGAATACTGCCAAATTACCCCGCGTATAGTTGACACTCTAGCAGCGTCTCGGGTACCTTTTCTCTACACTTAGTGAACAATTTCACAAACATAAGTTGAGTCATGTCGGGAGCTTATCTCCCCCTCCTTCTGCTCTTCGGCATTTCCGTCGTTAATGCGATCGGGATGGTGGTCACATCACACATCTTGAATCCGCTTCGACCGACACCCCAGAAGCTGATGCCCTACGAGTCTGGCATGATTCCTTTGGGTGATACCAGAGCCCGTTTCAGTGTAAAATTCTACATGGTCGCGATCAGCTTTATCGTATTTGATTTAGAGACGATCTTTCTTATACCGTGGGCTGTTCAAATGCGCGAATTAGGTTGGAGCGCTTTCATGGCCGTGTCCCTGTTTGTGATCGTTCTTGCGGTTGGCCTTCTATATGAATGGAAGAAGGGGGGGCTCGAATGGGACTAAAGGATGCGCTGCCTGGGGGTGGGACCTCGTCTGTAACCGGAGGAATGTTCGGCGATGGTAGCCCTACCTTCCTCACGAGCAAGATCGACTGGATTATCAATTGGAGTCGTAGGAACTCCTTATGGCCAATGCCATTTGGCACCGCGTGTTGTGCGATTGAGATGATGGCATCTGCTGCGTCCAATTATGATTTAGCCCGGTTCGGTATGGAGCGGATGTCATTCAGCCCACGTCAGGCTGATGTTTTGATCTGCGCTGGCAGAGTACCGTACAAGTTAGCTCCGGTGCTTCGACGGATTTGGGATCAAATGCCTCAACCCAAGTGGTGTGTCTCAATGGGAGCATGTGCGAGTTCTGGAGGTGTATTCGATGTTTACTCTATGGTCCAAGGCATAGACACGATCATTCCAGTCGACGTGTATGTTCCAGGTTGTCCACCTCGCCCGGAAGGCTTGATCTACGGGCTGATGATGATCCAGGAAAAGATAAGAGAGGAATCACTTTCCAGGCACTTCGAACACCGTGCTGAGGATCCAAGTTCTGTAGCCCGACCACACGCGAACGATGCCCAAGTAATTGGGCTGACTGGACCGTTTGGTAACTCAACTCAGCAAGAAGAACTCTCGAACAAAGAACCAGGAACTAGGGGAGAGCTTCCGGAAGAGTTGCTGCCGTGATGCTTGATGAAACGAAGACGGGCCTTGATACCGTAGAGGGGGGTCCGCAACTCTCAGGAAAATCAACAGATAGCTCAGGTGGCAAGATGGATGATCCGGATGGCCATCCATCCGTTATTGCACTCTTATCACAATTTGGAGATGCAGTATCAGGCCATCGGGTGTTTGCGGGCACACAACACGTCGTTTGGATTGATTCAGCATGTAACCTAGAGATTCTGCGCTGGCTTCGTGAACAACAGGACCACCAGTATGATATGATCTCTGATATCACTGCAGTGGATTACGGGGCAGGTCGTCCGATAGAGGTCGTCTACCAGCTATTCTCAACCGTTTACAAGCGTGCACTGAGAGTTCGCTGCAAACTCCCCCTCGATGGCCTAGAAATTGATTCGATCGTAGAGCTCTGGAGTGCCGCCAACTGGCTCGAACGAGAAGTCTATGACCTGTTTGGTGTGACTTTCCGTAAACATCCTGACCTCCGTCGTATCCTAATGCCACATGACTATGAGGAAGGACATCCTCTGAGAAAAGATTTCCCATTGAGGGGTCGGTTTTCACGCGCAGAGCAGACACGTCGAGCGCTTGATCAGTCGGTGGAACACTCGTACATCGCTGAAGAAATGGATCTTGGACGTGACCCGCAGCAGGCAACACCAATCATCGGGACGAAGGATGGGGATGAGTAGAGAGAGTTTCGATGAGTAAGAGGACCGTGGAATTCAATGTCGGTCGTAACCCAGAGATGGGAATTGATGGCTCTGTGGTGGACAGCCCGATATTGCCTTTCGATATCCCAGAGCCCGACCTCGATACCGAGAACATGTTAATCAATATTGGGCCACAGCACCCGGCGACACATGGTGTACTTCGGCTCGTTTGTGAACTGGACGGGGAAACGGTAAAGCGTGTCATCCCCCATATCGGATACCTGCATTCCTCTTTTGAGAAACTTGGTGAATATCGCACCTGGAATCAGGTGGTTCCACTAACCGACCGCATGGATTATCTGGCCCCTCTAATCTACAACTGTGCTTACGTAATGACGGTCGAAAAGCTCATGGGAATAGAAGTAACTGAAAGGTGTAAGGTTGTGCGGGTGATCTGTATGGAAATGGACCGGATTTTCAGCCACCTACTGTGGTTGGGTACCACAGCGATCGATGTTGGCGCCTTTACACCCTTCCTTTACGCGTTCCAAGAACGAGAACGTATCTATCAGCTCCATGAGGCTTTTACTGGTGCTCGAATCACCACTTCAGCGACCAGAGTTGGTGGGATGATGGCTGATTTACCAGAAGGGTGGACTGATGGATTACAGGATTTCCTGGACACGTTTCCAGATACCCTAGAGGAGATCGACCGCCTGCTCACGAGAAACCAGATCCATATTGGGCGTAGCCAAGGTATTGGGGCGATCAGTGCCGAGGATGCGATCAATTCTGGATTCACTGGTGCAAATCTTAGAGCATGCGGCGTGGACTACGACGTCCGTAAAGACCAGCCCTACTACGACTACGAGACCTATGATTTCGAAATCCCTGTTGGGCAACACGGAGACTGCTATGACCGCTATTTGTGTAGGATGGAAGAAATGCGGCAGAGTGTTTCTTTGCTCCGGCAGGCACTAGAGCGGTTACCTGGTGGCCCGATTGATGTTGAAGATCCGAATATATCTCTGCCGTCCAAAACAGATTGTATGTCCGACATGGAGAGTATGATCCACCACTTCAAGCTTATTACGGATGGTATACCGGCTCCTGAAGGTGACTGCTATATGCCAATCGAGGGTTCGAAGGGAGAACTCGGCATGTATATCGTTGCAGAAGAAGGTGGCACGAAGCCTGTGCGTTGGAGGATCCGTCCGCCTTCTCTAGTGAATCTATCAGTTTTGCCGAAGCTCGCTGAGGAACATCTCGTCTCGGACCTGATCATGATCAACGCGAGTCTAGACATAGTGCTCGGAGAGATCGACCGATGAGCGATGTGCCGATCAAGAATCCAGGTTGGGCTGGAAATACCGGTGAGTTTGACCTTACAGAGGAGCAGGTAAGGGGAGAGGATTTTATCGGGGAACGCCCGTTACATGGCGGGCATTCCTCCGTTTCAGCAACGATGCCCTATATGCTGATTGAGAGGAATCCCGAGGCTGAACTATTCGAGGGAGAATATCAGGAACGCTTCAAGAAAATACTTACCCGTTATCCAAAAAAGCGAGCAGCGCTGCTTCCGGTGCTTTCCATGGTTCAGGAACTCAGAGGACATGTGAGCCCTGAGTCGATGGACCGTGTTGCTGAATTACTCGATCTTTCTCCCGCCTACGTCAGGGGCGTCGCGACTTTCTATACGATGTACAACAAGCGCCCTGTCGGTCGACATCTTGTCCAGGTCTGTACGAATATCTCCTGTAACTTATGTGGTGCGGATGAGGTGTTGGCAGCGTTTCTAGAGTCTACGGGCACCGAGCTTGGAGAGACTTCGGGAGATGGTGACTTCACTGTTATAGAGGCTGAGTGCCTCGCTGCATGTGGGTTTCCGACATGCGTGCAAATCAACTCACGTTACTTCGAGAATGTTACCCCTGCAGATGTACCAGAGATTCTTGAGCACCTTCGAGTTCAAGCAAAGGAAGACGGCTGATGGCGTATCCCTACGTCTCGAATGCCGAGGTCAGAGTCATCAGTCAGTATTTCGGGGACCCTACACATCGTCGTATCGACACATACGTAAAACGTGGCGGCTATAAGGCCCTGGAAAAGGCCTTAGCCTTAGAGCCTGACGCAGTTACTGAAGAGGTTAAGGCGTCCGGTCTTCGAGGGAGAGGTGGGGCAGGATTTCCGACTGGAATAAAGTGGTCATTCATGCCTAAGAAACCGACTAGGCCTCACTATTTGCTTTGCAATGCGGATGAATCTGAGCCGGGCACCTTTAAGGATCGTGAGTTAATGAGATGGGATCCCCATCAACTCATTGAGGGATGCTTGATTGGCGCTTACGCGATACGGGCGCAGCATGTCTACATATACTGCCGAGGGGAATTTTTTGAGGTCAACCAAATCTTGGCCAAAGCCGTTGAAGATGCATACATGAAGGGATATGTAGGTGAAGATATTCTGGGTACAGGGACGACTATAGATATCACCGTTCACCAAGGCGCTGGGGCATACATTTGCGGTGAAGAGACCGGCTTGATGAGCTCGCTAGAAGGAGATCGCGGAGAGCCCCGGGTTAAGCCCCCATTCCCTGCGGCTGTGGGTGTCTTCGGTATGCCTTCGACAATCAATAATGTCGAGACGCTTGCGGTAGTGCCGCACATTATCCTGAACGGTGGTGAATGGTATCGACAATGGGGCACCGAGAAGTCACCTGGGACGAAGCTTTTTTGTGTGAGCGGCCACGTACGGAAGCCGGGGAATTATGAACTTCCTCTAGGCTTCCCTCTCATTGATTTGATAGACGATGTCTGTGGTGGTATACGCGACGGAAATCAGCTTAAGGCGGTGATCCCAGGGGGTTCCTCCGTTCCACTGATCAACGCGGAAGATGCTAGAAAGTGTGAGTTAGACTACGAAGGATGTGTGGAAGTAGGGACGATGCTTGGATGTGCTTCCGTCATCGTAATGGACCACAAGGCAGATCTCGTGAAACAGATTCGCCGTATGGTTGATTTCTACGCTCATGAATCCTGTGGACAGTGTACGCCATGCCGCGAAGGCTCGGCATGGACTGCAAGAATTCTACGTCGAATTGAAGAAGGCCAAGGGACTGAGGAAGACTTAGACACGCTGATGGAGATGACGGAGCAGATGGTCGGCACAACGATTTGTGTGCTTTCGGACTCCGTAGCAGCACCAGTTCAATCGTCTATAAGCAAGTTCAGGGAAGACTATCTTGAGCTCATTCGAAGTGGTGAGCAGGCTGGAGCTGCCTAATGGCAGAACTCATCACACTCACGATTGATGGCCAGGAAGTCAGTGTGCCCCGTGGTACGACAATCCTTGAGGCTGCTAAGAAGATTGGGAAGCTGGTCCCGCACTACTGTTATCACCCCGGGATGTCATCGCCCGCGATGTGCCGTCTCTGCCTCGTAGAGGTTGAGGGTGCTCCAAAGTCTATGCCATCGTGTGTGACGACAGTGATGGAAGACCAGGTAGTGCATACCGACTCACAACAAGCAGTTGGAAATCGTGAGGGAGTACTCGAGTTCTATCTAGTAAATCATCCGCTAGACTGCCCAATCTGTGATATGTCGGGAGAGTGTGACCTGCAGGACTACGTTCATGCTGAGGGCAGGGCACATGGGCGCTCAGAAGAACCGAAGCGTGTATTCGGAAGAGACGACTTTGGAGGAGATGTTCTCTTCTACGGAGATCGGTGCGTTATGTGCACACGTTGTGTGCGCTTTATGAACGAAGTAGAGCAGGACCAACGGCTCACCGTAGTCGAACGAGGTAATAGGTCTGTAATCGACACCTTTTTTGAAGAAGGACTAGAGGGGACACACTGGCACGGGAATATCGTTGATATTTGTCCTGTGGGAGCGTTGGTGTCGAAGGAATTTCTCTATAAAGCAAGGGCTTGGGATCTTGAGCATACACCCTCGATTTGTCCGAGCTGCTCACAGGGCTGCAACATAAAACTCCATACGCGAGACAACTTGATTCAGCGCATCAAGCCGAGGGAGAATCTTGAGGTCAATGGTTGGTGGATGTGTGACTATGGTCGGCACAACCAGGAATGGATGAACCGAGGTATCCGATTAAGTGATCCTCTGGTCCAAACTCAAGAGGGGGTTGCTGAGCCTATGAGATGGAGAGATGCCCTGGATCAGTTGCTTCAGCATTTGGGTGTTATAGGGAAGGTGGGAGTCAAGGCACTAGCCACACCTTTCGCATCGAATGAAGACCTTGGGGCCTTAGCAGAGCTGGTGGGTGCACTTGGAGGCGGTAAGATGGTTTACCGTTCGGCCTGCTCCGAGGAAGAGATTGTACTTAAGGGATTTCCTACACTCGCACGGAGAAAGGATCTCGCACCGAATACGAGTGGTGCAGAATTGATAGGATTCACGCGTGTTGGAGATGACGAAGCTGCAGGCGGTCTCGAGGATATTGCTGCACACGATGGTATTGTCATCATCATGGGAGATGAACTTTCAGATCAAGCAGAAGATTTTGGGCGAGA
>PBPC01000046.1 GCA_002724575.1 Gemmatimonadota bacterium
ATCTAGCGCGATCATCACCCCACCCATCCCAAGAGTTTCTGATGGAACCGTCAGAAACTGGTCTCCAGATGCAACTGGAACAGTTCTGATCGGAATGAGTTGAGCAGTCAGTCCTGTGCCAGCAAGAATTGCCAGCAAGAAGAGTTTTAGAGAAATCCTGATAAGATCTGGAAACACCTTAACTTCCCTAGGCATTGGCATCATTCAACCGTGTCCTGAGTAGAGGGATAAAGCAGTACAACTACCGCGAAGAAAACTGTCTGCTGACCCCTCATTGTGCAGGCACTATGCCACAAGAAAATGCCTTTTATTCAATAGGCCTGTAGACCTTATGTCCTCTCTGTGTGACACCGGCCGAGCCTGGATATGACAACTGAACAGCAATACCAATCACACTTCTGGATTTTTTTAGTTGTCGATCCTGGACCGCAATTCCTCAAACCAATTCACCACAATCTCCAGCGTGACCACTGGTTCACCACTCCCGTCACCGAGAGTCGCACCAGGCTGATTGACAAAAAGAAAACTGTCGCCGTTCGGAGTGATATCCCAATTGGTTCTGGGAGGAGGAAAAGAGGAAGCCACACGAGTCCAGGCGCCAAGGAACAACTCCTCAGGTGTATCCGTCGATAATGTCCGGCCTGGTAAAATCGGCGCGCGCATGACCCTTGGTCCATCCCTATAGTAGATAGCTGATCCATCAGGTGCCCACACTGGTTCTGAGCCCCCACCTCCACCACTCGAGACACGCACCTTAGTCCCTGGGATCGGAAATGAACTGGCATAGACTTCCGGTCTTCCTGATTCATCCGATACGTATGCGACGACCTGACCGTCAGGTGAAATTGTTGGCATTGTCTCATTCCAGTCAGCACGCAGGTATTCTTCAAAAACCAGGCTATCAGCTTCTTGGCGCGTTCTTAAGAGATCCCAGCCACGATCAGCTGTCCCCTCCATCACCAGTAATTGATCGCCATCTAAAGATGAGGCGAGCGGAATATTTCTTTGCGGCCGCTGGAAGAGTTGTTCCATTGGCTCTGAGCCGTCACTGCGCCGTCGGAAACCATCTAAGATTGTGCCCGAGCCAGTCGAAACACTGAAATACACATACTCCCCATCGCGGGACCACCATGGGCTACTATGAGGTGAGGAACCCTCGTACATCGGTAAATTTTCTCCAGTATCAAGACCATAAACAAAAATCCCGTCTGATCCCGTGTAGGCAATTCGTCTTCCGTCCGGTGAAAATCGCGGATGGATGAAGAACCCTCCTGTAGCTGGAAGAGCAGTCTCCGCCCCGGCTCTATCTACCATCACTAGTTGAGCTACGTCTGTCGATGCGCCACCATCAGCCGGAACCGCATAGACCGCAATCCCATTATCAGACACAGCAAATTGAGTAGCACCTCCACCGTACACTAATACCTCAGGCAGGACTGTTGTCGGATCAGCGGTTGTCCGCAGGCTTCCTAGGTTAAATGGAACGGCCATAAGCGCCTGGGCCCCGTGACCATATACCACATGTCCTGTGGAGATATAGCGAGGATTATTTACGTTACCGATTCCAAGGTCTGTAACTTCTCCAGACTCAATTTCCAGAACCATCAGATTCCTGCTTTCAAAATCTCCTGGCCCTTGGAAAATTACAGCCCGACCATCAGGCAAGAGGTGCGGCCGGGCTCGCTGACCCGCGCCCTCCAAGATGAGTTCTGGAGTTCCACCAGAGGAGGAAATCTGGTAAAGGTTACCTTCATCTGAGAAAAATACGAGGTTGTCATCAGTGCCCCAATGGGCTCCTTGGCCTTCTGCTATGGGAAGCACCGGACCGCCTTCAACCTCGACACGCTTAATCTCCCCTCCAGCACTAAATGCGATCCACTGTCCGTCGGGAGAAAATGTAGGGACCGTTGCTCCCTCAGTACCTGGAATCGTGCGGAAATCTCGTTCATCTGAACGACGGATTAACAACTCATCTATGCCTGCATCGGAACTGGCGACAGCAATCATTGACCCATCACGCGAGATCGCGAGTCTCTCGCCACTACCAGGTGGGAATTTAACAGCAGGATCAGCAGTGCTGATCCTGACAGTATTGATTGGGGGCGCCGGCTGTAGCCAACCCCATGCGGCGATTCCGGTCATGACAGCGGCGACACCGACGGCTGCGATGAGCCTGAAGTCCCTGCCCTTCTTCGGTGCTGTAACTTCTTGGACAGGAGCCGGAGCCTGAACAGCAGGACGCCCCGGATCCGTAGCCATCGGACGAGGTGCATACACGAACGTCTCGTCATCCAACGCCCTCGTGAACTCAGCAGCACTCTTGAAACGATCCGCCGGCAACTTCTCCAACGCACGAGCCAGTACACCCTCGACATGTAGCGGTACCGTCCTGCGTAGACCCGTAATCGATGGCGGATCCGTCGTCAGGATCTGTACCAACACACCCTGTGCTGTAGATGCAGAAAACGGTGGACGACCCGATAACATCTCGTACAACACACAACCCAGTGCATAAACATCGGACCGTGCATCAACATCACGGTCACCCGTAGCCTGTTCCGGGCTCATATAGTGTGGTGTACCCAGACTCAGGCCCGTCTCCGTGATACGACCACCACCCGCTTGGGCCACAGCCAGTGCGATCCCGAAGTCGGCCACCAACGGCTCACCCCGTTCACTCAACAAAACGTTGCCCGGCTTGATGTCTCTATGCACCACACCGTTCTCGTGGGCATAGTCCAACGCATCAGACACTTTACGTGTAATCGATAGTGCGTCCTTCACACCGAGTTGTTTTTCTCTCGTGATCAGTTCACGGATCGACTCCCCTTCTACATACGGCATCACGTAGAACAGGAACGAGTCCGCTTCTCCTGAATCGAACAACGGCAGGATATGAGGATGCTGTAGGTTCGCCGTCGTCTTGATCTCGGCCAAGAACCGGTCCGCTCCAACCACAGCAGCCAGCTCAGGCTTCAAGACCTTCAGTGCAACTTTGCGCTCGTGTCTCAGGTCGTCGGCCAGGTAGACCGTCGCCATGCCACCCTCGCCCAACTCACGATCTATCCTGTACCGACCCTCTAATGCCGCGTTAAGTCGCGCTACCGTATTAGATGTCTGGTCAGTCATGGTCACATTTTGCCCACATGCACCTCAGGTTCGCAACTTGGAGATCTTTACCTGTATGAATTATTTAGTCAGCTGGACCCTGGCGGCTAACTTCTCGGCTGTAACTCAAAGATCCAGATATCTCCGGATTCTACCTGTTGGAATGGGATGAGGCCTCCACCTGTGTACTTCCTGCTTAATTCACTTAATACAGGAGTTGCCACAGCTTCATCTTTAATCCTCACCATCTGGCGTTCATAGAGTTTTCCATCGACTCGCAATATTGCGCGACCATCTTCTTCAGCTTCTTTGGGCCAATGCTTCCAGACTTTACCCAAGAATGAATTCATATAGCCAGAAGGAATAAAGATTCGACCCTCATGTTCCATGATCCACGTCGTGCGTGAGCGAACAGGGTCCAATAACTGAAACTCAACCGTAGAATAGTCCTTTAAGAACGCCCAATCCGGCTCCCCTGCACCCGTCTGCATTTCACCTGAATCAAACGGACCAGCCGCTACAATCTCAAAAACACCCTCAAGAGGCCCGTCATGAAACCTCGCTACTACAAAAACTCCCAATACAACGCCTATAAGAAGGATCACAAGTGTACTGAAAGTCCGAAATATAAGTTTCATTAACTCATTGCTCCATAAATACTTAGATGTCTAGATATCATGTTACGCTGTAATACTAACATCAAGAATCCATATTTCTGTGTCGGATCACTCAACGCCAATGGTCAACTAGATCCGCAGCGATTCGTCCGACAGTAGCTTCAAGTTCGAAAAAATTCCCTTTATTCTGGTTAGTAAATACGGCGACTACTATAGGACCACCTTCGTAGTAGAGAATTCCGACATCATTGGCAGCGTCAGGTGGCCAGCCTCCAGTTTTATGAGCAATAGATGCTCTATCCCGTAGTCGTTGTGGAAGCATGGACCTGTAGAACTGTCTTCTAAGAATACCGATCATCTCATCACTAGATTCGGGTGAGGCAAACTCACCTTCTTCGATTGCCTCAAGCATCTGAGAGATCTCCCGAGCCGTAATCCTCCCCAACCATTGAGTGGAATCGCCCTCGAAGCCAAAGCTCCGGACTGCAGCTTGGGGATCAGAAGGTATCCCTGACTCAAAAACCTCACGGTCTGAAAAGGAGGCGTTTTGGGGGTCAGCTAACTCCAACACAGCCTTAAACAATTCACCCGTCGTAGCACGCAGTCGGGTTTGTTCGAAACCCAATTCAGTAAGCATCGTATTTACGCGCTCCAAACCCAGACGGTTTATCATTACATCCGTCGCGGTATTGTCACTCGTGATAATCATCTGGGTGATGATATCTCTATAGGTGGGCTCGATACCTGGCGTGAAACTTTGGAGGAGTCCACTTCCACGTCTCATGTCTTCCGGTTGGACCTGATAACGTTCATCAAGATCTAATGCCCCGGCATCAGCATCTCGATAGGCCAGCACCATGATAGGGATCTTGATCACGCTAAGTGCATTCATCGGCTCATCAGCACGAATAGCGATCTCACGGCCTGAAGGGAGATGTTTAGCGTAAAACGACGTCTTGGCGTTCAGGGCATCAAGGTTTGCCTCAATTCGAGAGGCCAAGTCCCCTCCTTGACCCACACTATCCTGCTCCGCTGTACATCCCCAGGGCGTCAGGGCCACGAGTAGAGGGACAGCAAGCTTCTTAGCTTTCATATTCTAGTCCTTCATCTCTGGTAATTAAAACGCCTTGAGATAGGTCAATTTTACGATGCCTGTTCGGCGAACCCACCTGGGATCCCTCGGAAGATCTAGTGGCCCTGTGAGGTAACCAGTATCAAGCACCACAAAGAGGTCACTTCCGGGGGTGTGAATCCAATCAATTCGAATATTCGATTGCAGTGTCTGTGATACGTCGTCCCATTGAACAAGGGCATACGCGAATAGTTTTCTGTTCAGCGCTGCCTCTAGGCGTGTACTGATCAGTGTAGTCGTAAAGTCCCCATCGGGTACTGGAAGTGATATGTCATTCCAACTTACGCTCCCATCAATTGTGAGATGTTTATTGGCGATCCACACCACCCCTCCTCCCAACTCCGTCCTAGTACCTGACCAAAAATCACCGAGTGCCGTATTGAATTTCAAACCCACACTACGTGCTCGATCTGGAGTAAATCCTGCAGATATACGCCGGAATCTATAATCCCCAGCCGGCACCAAACGACCGTTGATTCGGGCAGGCTCATCAAGGCGCTCGAAGCGCTCTCGAACATCTAAATTAGCGTTGTCTCCTGATTGAAAGTTCAGGCGGTTTGTTAACCTTCTATGATGAGACTGCTTGTTTCCGTCGATACCCTGAATATGGTTTGCACCAAAAGTCATAAAGAACTGCCGGGCCCACGAACTATTTTCGAAGCGCGGTCGAATTCCGGCTTGACCACCCCATCTCTTTTGATCAGGGCGAGGAACAAAGCCGAGTGCAGGATCAAAAGCCTCACCGATGACTGTGCGGGTAATCTCGAAGATGTACCGATCGTTTTCGAGAACAAGCTCAGCCTGACCTGCAAAGCTGCTCCCATTGGAGGGTGCATAGCCCGAGTCCCAAACTTTAGCAGCCCACAGAAGCAGTGAACTACTGCTCCAGAATCGGCTCTGGAGATCTGCTCCAGCCACTCGGTTATGGCCAGCAACTGCCTCTTTGCTAGTCACAATCCCCCCAACCGTTGTCCTCGGCAGGACATTGCCACGCACTCGTGTTACTGAATTCCAAGCACCTGAACTCAGGTCGAGTGGGTTACCGACTGAACCAGGATCACTGATATCTGAAGTCCTTAAACTCATGGCACCGATAGATATCGGGCCGGCTTGGCCCGTAAACCGACCACCACCCACAATGTCGCTATCGAGACCTACTCTGCGAGAGAAAAACACCTCCGTCTCACGTGGTGCTCCGAATTGAAAGAGTCCTGCTCGCTCTAGAAAAAATTCCCGTTTTTCAGGGAAGAAAAGGCTGAACCGCGTGAGGTTTACTTGAACGTTGTCAGCTTCGACCTGAGCGAAATCCGTATTGTAAGTCAGATCAAGTGTGGAATTAGACGTAAACGATGCCTTTATATCGAGCCCCGCATTTATCTTGGTGTCACTTCCCTTCTTGCTAGTATGCGTGGCACCTGATATCGCGTGCGGCTTCACTTCTATATGCCGGGCTTTCTGCAGATCACGCAGACCTACCATGGGCGCATAGCGGGAGACATGGACAATACCCGATCGGTACTCCTGTCCTATATGAGGCCAAAATACAAACTCATTTTTTCTACGAATCGTTCGGGCAATAGCAATTCCCATCTCTGGAGCTTCCGTGTCGTCGAAGCGAATTGTCGTGAATGGGATCTCAACCTCTAGAACCCATCCTTCATCTGTGATCCGCGTCTCGGTCGTGTAAATACCATCCCAATTCCAGTCGGTACTCGATTCATCAGAAATCAAAGCGTCATCCTGAGTACCGAGTACACCGACCTCGAACATGTACGCATTCCTGTCATCGTCATACGTATCGAGTGCGATGCGAATGTTGTCATCTTTATCAATCCAGCCACCTCGCTGGAGGATATTACCCCGGATGAGATCGGGTTCTGAATCAAACATTGTCATCCCGAAGTACAGAGCGGTAGGCGTGTAGGCGATTCGCACCTCTGTCTTCTCGCTAGCCGGGGCTCCGTCCACGGGATCACGCTGCAAGAACCCTGTGACAGGATCAATACGAGTCCAAAACGCCTCATCTAAAACACCATCTATGACAGGAGGGGATAGGATGGGTACAGCAACCGCTATCCTATCTTGACCAAACACAGGTTCACCCAGAACGATCAGACCGACTAGCAAGACCCAACCACAGCACTTCATCCCCTGACTCGATTCATTTCGATGATTCCGTTGCTCCAAGTTTTTGCTGTTCTGATCTGATCCAGCCTCTTGATCCTCTTTCATTTTGGATGATCTATAGGAGCTATGCCTAAATAGCTTATTACTGTGCACGTCAAAAGGGTAACCGAATATAATTGGCCGCTCGAGGGAACTCTGAGACCAATTTTGCTATATACCTTTCGGAAAACCGAATCGCACCCGAGAATCAACGGCTTCCTTAAAACCAAACTACCTGCAAGGGAATATGGGGAAAACATCCACAAGCTCTGCTAAGACAAGTGAGATCAGTCGAGAAATTGCTCACCTCGCCTTTCTCAAGGTAAAGCAGGACGACTCGCTCAACGTTCGACAACAAGAGCAGCTTCGAAGGGCTCTGATGTCGCTCGGAGAAGTACTGGGATGGGCAGTGACCTCAGCGAATAGCGAGGATCCGATCGCTGATATCAGTAAGAGTACAAGGAAAATGATGGCTAATGGTGCCCGGTCCATTAAAAGAAGTCTTGCTAATGATCTAGCGAAGAAGAAAGCGGAAATTACCGAACTGAAAAAGGTTGCGAGGTCTATCCGGAAGTTGTCGGAAAACCCCAAGACAGCCTATCCGCTTGAGATCACCTACCATCGATCAGCGCGTGATTCCGTTCAGAGTATGTTTACCAAGACTGAAGAGATTGAGGCTGATGATGCTGAAGCAACACTGGCATGTGCTGAGGCCATCGAGAGAAACATAGAGCATTGGACTACGCTCAGAGA
>PBPC01000047.1 GCA_002724575.1 Gemmatimonadota bacterium
CTCAGCGTCTCCCCAGGACCTCGAGACAATGCTCCAACTGGTTTGGCTCTATTTCACCGCGCCACGCGAAGATGAAACGGCTTTCCAAGCATTCATGGCTCAGGGCCGAGCAGTCCTGGAAAATCTCGGATCGAACCCGATGACGGCTTTCTCAGACACTTTCAGCGTCACTATGGCTCAGGGACATCCAAGATCCCGGCCACTTTCGCTAGCCGTCCTGAACGAAATCGACCTAGAAACCGGAGTTGATTTCTACAGAGAACGCTTCGCTGACGCGAGTGACTTCACATTCGTGTTCGTGGGAGCCATCGACCTAGACATCATGCGTCCGCTAGCCGAGCAGTACCTGGGCTCCCTGCCAAGAGTGGAGCGAACTGACACTCCCGTGGACTTGGATATGGACCCACCGGACGTACGCATCGAAAAGACCGTACGCGCGGGAGTCGAGCCGCAAAGCCAAACGATCATGGCCTTCACCGGTCCCTTCGATTATACAGCTCAAAACCGCGTGGGAATGCGCGTGATGGCTCAAGCCCTAGAGTTGCGCCTTAGAGAAACGATGCGGGAGGATCTTGGTGGCACTTACGGCGTGGGGGTGACTGGAGGCTACGAGCAAGTCCCAGAGGAGCGCTACACTGTTACCGTAGCGTTCGGATCAGACCCGCTACGAGCAGAAGAGTTGCGCGGTGTAGTATTTGAAGAACTCCGCAAGCTGCAGGTCGAGGGGCCAACCCAGGAAGACGTCGATAAAGCGGTCGAGGGAGAGCGACGCGCACGCGAGACCAATATGCGGTTGAATCCCTACTGGGCAGCCCAACTCATAGGAGCTAAGGCGTCGGGTCAGGACCCGCGCTTCCTACTCGATACAACGACCATCGACGCAGTCTCTATCGAGTCGATCCAAGAAGATGCACAACGTTATCTGAACGAAGATCGAGTGGTGATCGTAACGCTGCTACCAGCTGAAACGATCGGGAGACAATAATCAACGCAACCGAATAATCTCATTCTCACGCACCTCGATAAATAATCTTCATGTCTGGTCGCTCAGTGAAATAGTAGTGCACCCAGATATAGAGATGACTGAATAACGCCACTGATAAAGCTGCCTTTGACTGGAGCAAGAATCCCGGAACCCAGGCCAGGAAGAATCCAAACATATACATACCGTTTCGAGTGTACTTGAAAATCCCCTGGTCTACGAACGGTTTTAGCCTGTATTTTTCAGGGTAGAAATGATCTATCCCGAAAGCCCGATCGAATCCGAAATATTTCTTTACTGAATAGAACAAATAAACGGCTGGAATCAGAAATATCGCTGATAGCACATAGGAAAAAATCGGGGCGATGTCCAATGTCATCCTGCTTGAGATCGCAAGCAGGACAATCAGTACAGGTCTCGAAAGTCCGAGAATTGAGAAGCCAGTCTTATAGATCTTGAAGCCATTTGCACCAAACAGCTTTGAGAGTCCTTGGTAATGCAGTTCAGACCTCCAGCAAACAAGCACATAACATTGATGAATGACGGGCATCGAAATTGCTAAATTGGCCCAGGTAAGGGTACTTATGCCCCATAACGCGCCCCCGAGGATTGTCGGATCTGTGTCTTGATACGCGTAGAGGGTGAACAGCAATCCACCCAATATCAGAATATGCCAATGCTGATGCTTAAATATTTTCATCGGCCTCGCTCAATCACTACGCTCCAGAGTTGCTAAGGTCTCGCTATCGCCAGGGTGCCTCCTGGATATTATCCACATCGAGGATTGGGTGCTTTTCTCCAGTCATCTCCCAATGCACTAATACAGTGGGTATCACACCGGCGGAGTAAAAATCATCGAAAAAACGCTTGATCGTAAAATCTTCTCCGTTCTGTAGTGCTTCCTCTGCTAGCAATTGTTCGATCTGAATCTTCCCTGCCACATAACTCGTACCGTAGCCAGGCTGGCGAAGATAGAGATGCTGCTCACCACGCACTAAGTCACCATCTGGTAGCCAGCCGCGCGGTGTCCACTTGCCTGCGAAATCAACAGCTTCTTCCATTACGAACTCGTGGCCATGCAGCATCAAACCCGATGTCGCTCGAGCAGCTCTCTGAGCCAACATGATCCAGACTAATTCACGAGCCCGCGGTGAATTTTCATCCAGCAGACCCAAGTGCATGAACATTTCCTCAACACCGGTGGCGAGACCCTCGGAGCGATGGTCATAGATATTCGAAAGAGACGGTATCGCCCGAATAGGGCTCGGATGTGGGGCTTCTCTCATGCGGGCGAGTTCGATCCAATGATGCATATGCGGGCGGAAAGCATCCGGATCTCGATAGATGACCTCTTGGAAAAAATTCCGGATCTCTCCAGGCTCGGCAGGCGTGAAAGCACCGTTGACAGCACGTAAAGCTGCATCCGTCCAATCCTCGATGGTTTCGATTTCCTCCTGCTCTAGGAACGCCATATATAGATCTACAGACTCATTGAGTCGGCGATCGTACTCTGCTGGGCTTTGAATGCGTTCGAGCTCAGGAAGATGCCGGTTACGGTTCTCCTCCAGTCGAAGCGAGGAGTGTGAGCGGGCAAGTTCCCGCCTCATCAGAGTGACTTGTTCTTCCCATGAAAATGGAGATAAGTGGACATTGTGCATGTACCACGTGTACGCGTCATTGCCCACACCAGACCGACCTGTCTTTCCCGGAAGTTCGGACGCGACCCAATCGGCGAATTCATCTGATGCCTGAGCTGCGTCGGACAGAGCGCGGTCTAACACATCGCTCGTACCCGCAACCTGCTCACTATACGCTCTTAGGTCCGCAGCCTGACCACGGAACGAGCGAATCCCCGCTTCCCACAGATCACGTGCATTACTGCCTGCCAGGTTTTCTCGAGCTTGTTCTAGTAAAGCTGGAATCGCAGTGAAGCGTCGCCCTAAATCGGCCGCGTCAGCCATCGAAAGGGGGTACTGATATATCCACGTATCAATCCAACCGTGAGCGACCGGACCCTCATGTGCGGGTACGTCGCTTTCGGACAGATACATGGTCGCATAGAACGCGGGATCACGAGCCCATGGCCTCCGAACCTTATGATCAAAATCCAACCCGTTCATTTCCGCACGAATGAGATGCCAGTCGATCTGCTGTTCTACCGGCCAGTTTTCTATATCGAATGACCACAGCCGATCTTTCCACGTACTAAGCTCCTGTTGTTGCCGAGCCATAGCTGTCGCGGTGTAGTCAGGCACCCCATCGATGAACTCCGGACGCTCGAACTCTCGCCATTCATCGAACAGGTCAACTAATTCGTTCCACGATGACTGTCCATCAAGTTGAACGGGTAACGCAAGAAGTAGCGCGGCTGCAAAGAGCATGGCGGTACGGCTCATAAAGCTGGCTCCAGATTGTGGGCTGAGACGGATCGCGACGATGGGATCACGAACACCGAAGAGCAAGCCTAGTCGTACCAGAACCATTCCCGTGTATGCATGAGAATTCTTCACGCATACACGGGAATAGGCACTTAATTAGCGGGAGGTAACGTCTGCCAGAGTTCATCCCTATGCGATGTGTACATCGACCACATGGGGTGCTCCATCGGTGCTGCGCCAAAGAAAGCAGCTTCGAAATCATCCATGCTATCCCATGTTTCGCTGAGCCATAGAATCTTCCAGTTGAAGCGCCCACCAGTGTTATGTTCTAGAACTACATAGCCTTCAAGAAGGTCATCGGCTATAGCACGTTCGAGCACCGGGTACATATCGTCTTCCCATATCTGACTCCACCGCGGCAGCTCAGCACGGTTCACCTGAAACTGAGCTTCATATACGTACTGAACATTACCTGTATTTTCTGGAACATTGCGGTGACCAATCGTCCAAACCTCATCAGCGTGCGCTTGGATCATACCGTTTTGGCGCTCAAACCCAGACGGATTTGACTCCATTAGCCGCGTGTTAAGAACCAGCGCTGCAGTCTCAAAGTTTGTGTCGTCAGTACCTGAAAGACGCTGGCGTATCGTGTACTCCCCTCCGGTATGGTGCATATGGATGCCGAATCCAGTAATCGTACCGTCAGCGACCATACTTTCTAGAATCGGTCGCGTATTAGCCTCGTAAAAAGCAGTGTACTCTGGAATGTCTCCATATTTAACGTTGTACAACGAGATATAGACTCGGGTGTTAACAGGCGCGTTCTGAGCCACTAAAACGGGTGCCATCAACCCACACAGAGCTAAACCAAGGGTAATCCGACGAAGCATTACCGTACCTCCTCATTCTTATTAGGGATTTATTGCGCGCCCATTCTTCCTCGGCTTCACTCAATTCCGCAAGGGATTCAGGGCACAGGAGGCAAATTAGCTTATGCTCGTGACTCTTTGCTGGATCAATGTTCAGATTCCAGCCCTGCTCCTGGTCAAGAGTTGTTCTCCAACAGCCCGATAGCCTTCGTCGATCGCCGCGTCTGTGTGCGGTGTCGCAGCCGCATCGGAGTTCGCGATCGAGATACGACCGAAACGTTGACGGCCAATTACGCAGGGCCGGTTGTCGTCCTCGAACAAGGCCCATTCGATCGGGTCGTCCAACGTGTCATACGAGTATGCATATCCATGAGGCCAACGGTTTACCGTGATCGCTTTGATATCTCGCTCAGGATCGAATCCTCCACCGGAAAGCGCGCGTCCGATCTGATCCCTGATATTGTGCTCGAACGTCTCGAAGGTCGTCTCCAGAAGATCCCGACGACCGCGTCGATGTTGCTCCTTCTTGGGAAGACCTGGCGCACAGGGTGTGCGCGTCATATGGAGAACCATTGGGTCGTCAGGCGACCGTGGTGGGTTGTAGTCTCCAATCTCTAGAGCACGGCCAAGGCTGAAATTCGAATGATACATACCAGGACAAGTCACGCTCCTGACACCTAGATTCATGAACGCTGTCCAATTTCGAATTAAAACGTTGGTGTACACGATGGGCATGCGTTCACCGTAGCCAAGCGCTGACTTTTGCTCTGGTGACATCTCCGGGCAG
>PBPC01000048.1 GCA_002724575.1 Gemmatimonadota bacterium
ACCGGACGCAGCGCCACCGAAATTTTTTAAGGAAACGGCGTTTCAGTGGCGGCGATGTGTGCGGAGTCCAGCCCTCCGAATGTCGCGTACTCGCTATCCAGAACGGCCCGAATCAGCTGGGTGACTGGGCACTATCTTACCTGAGCATCAGGGAGAAATTCATCCTGCGATTCATGACTGGTGAGTCTTGGTGCGCCACTTAGAGGTCACTACTGACCATCCCTCGTCCAGAAGAGGATCGCCCCGCATCCTCCGGTCGTGTGATACCGAGGAGGTGGTTGCTCGAAGGGTCCTCGATACACTTCCACTGCCGCGATCCGGTCCATGGGTATAGCCGCATCCAAGGAGTAACGTTCATCCAGATACTGGAACACACCGTCTACATAGACCCTAGGTGTACAGGTTCCCCCCATCAAAGCCCTGAAACGCACGGCTGCATTCCATGGCACTTCGGTAGGGTTCACATACGTGCGACCATCTAACCCACCCCTGAACAATTCTTGCGTAAAGAAAGCTGTACTGCGGAAGATATCCTCTGGGGTCAGGAAGTAGCCTTTTTCGTTCTCCAGACGCTCATAGAACCCCGTTGAATGAAGCCTGAAGTCTGCCGGATCCACTCCCACCGTAATCCCTTCGATATTGACCGGAGCCTTATCTAGATTGATCCGGACGATACGAACCCCCTGGGCCTCTATCTCAAACGGCCCCTCACGCTTTCCTCTGTGCCCCAGAGCTCTTACCACGAGCATAAAAGTGCCCTCATCTTCAGGCATAACCGAGTAAAATCCGTTCTCGTCCGTGAGAGCCGAAGCCACAGTATCACCTGTGGTTGCTATCAGTGAGACTGTGGCCAGCTGGATCGGACGGTCGGTCCCAAGTTCTACAACCAGACCCTGGACAATCTGTCCTGAAACTCGAGAACCAAGCCCAGAAGAGGCCATCATGATCAAAGCCATAAAGACAGCAAGACCTTGAATTTTCTGTTGGGAAGCCATCACAAGAAACGCGACTCTCTTCATGCCTTAATCCTGTGCTGCACCCCACAGGACGGCAACTTAGACGGGCCCCACCCTCACGGGTGGAGCCCCAGGATATCCTTTACGGAGGGGGTGGGATTCGAACCCACGAGGGCTTGCGCCCGCCGGTTTTCAAGACCGGTGCATTAGACCGCTCTGCCACCCCTCCTCAGAAAAAGATGGAACTGACCGCTAGCTACTTCAACTGAAGGTCATCCCATCATATGGATAGAAAGCCCAATAGCTAGAAATGACGATCGATTTTCTAGTGACGGAAGAGTCTGCGTCCGGTAAAGACCATCGTGAGTCCGTGTTCGTTAGCCGCGTTAATAACTTCCTCGTCCCGGATAGAGCCACCCGGTTGAATAACCGCCTTAACCCCAGCTTCTGCAGCCGCATCAACACCATCCCGAAACGGGAAAAATGCATCAGATGCAAGGACGGAACCAGTTACATCAAATCCAGCTTCATCCGCTTTGCGTACAGCAATCTTAGAAGAGTCCACCCGACTCATTTGACCCGCTCCGATCCCCAGCACTCCGCCATCACGGGCGATTAAGATCGCGTTTGATTTCACCGAGAAAATCGCCGCCCAAGCGAAGCTTAAATCATCCATCTCAACTTCAGTGGGACGGCGTTGAGTTACGACTTTCCATGATGTATCAATTGATCCATAAGACGGTGGCTCAGAAGGTGTTTGTGCGAGCAAGCCCCCATACACTGACCTCACCGAGCGAGCTTCAGGTAGGAGACCATGGGACGCGATGAAGTCGGCTGCCCCCTCGGATGTACCAGGAAAGATGAGCAATCGAATATTCTTCTTCTGGCTCAGAACCGTCATGGCCTCATCCGAAAAACTTGGAGCTACCAGACATTCAATAAAGAGAGCGGACATCAGATTTGCTGTTTCCGCATCAACTTCTTGATTCACAGCTATTGCAGATCCGAACGCGCTCACCGGATCAGAGGCGAGTGCCTTTTCGTAAGCATCTGAAAGCGTCTCGCTGACCGCGAGGCCGCATGGTGTGGTGTGCTTGATGATGCAGACTGCAGCTCCTTTGGTGTTCGCGAATGGGGACAGTGCGAGCAGAGCTCCGTCTAAGTCCAACAGGTTATTATATGAAAGTTCCTTACCATGAAGTTGCCTGAGTGCAGAAAGTCCCACTGGGGATTCATGACCGTAAAAGGCAGCCTGCTGATCCGGGTTTTCTCCATACCTGAGTGTCTGGATTCGCTGCAAGGACACACCCAGCTTATTCGGTAGTGATTGAGCTTCCATGCTACCAGTGAGGTATCCCGCTATAGATTCATCATAGGCACTGATGTGGCTGAAAACTTTCGCGGCAAGTTCACGTCTCAACTCTGAAGCTTCACCCTCGTCGATAGCTGCGATGACCTTGTCGTAATCGTTTGGGTCGACAATCACCCAGACTTGTGTGTGTGATTTCGCAGCAGCCCTAATCATGGTAGGCCCACCTATGTCAACTTTGTCCATCGCCTGAGACATCGTCACATCACCAGATGCTATGGTCTCCCTGAACGGATAAAGGTTCACAGCAACCAAATCGATCGGCCCATAACCGTGTTCCGTGAGAGCCTTCATATCCTCTTCATTATCCCTTCGAACAAGAATCCCAGCATGTATCGCTGGATGAAGAGTTTTCACACGTCCGTCCATCATCTCTGGATGTCTTGTGACCTCAGATACGCTGGTCACTTCAATACCCCCTTCACGGAGTGTGCGGGCCGTCCCACCCGTAGATAGAATCTCCCAACCGCGATCTTTAAGTGCGGTAGCGAGTTCCAGGATTCCTGTCTTATCGGATACGCTGAGAAGCGCCCGCTTCATCCTCACTCCTATTCTGTGTGTTTTAGGTCGGTGGTTTCAGTACTTGATAGTTCAGGTAGATCTAGTGGCCCAGGATCTCGGCCCTCGATCAGGGCAGAGCACACGTGCTCCGCAACAAGAGGGTATAAACGATGTTCGATCTTCAAAACTCGGGCAGCCACAACTTCAGGAGAGTCGCCAGGCTCTACTGGTACCCGCGACTGCCCTATGATTGTACCCCGGTCATATTCTTCATCGACATAGTGGACGGTAGCGCCAGTCATTGACTCACCGGCATCGACTACCGCTTGATGTACCCTCATCCCATACATGCCCTTGCCACCAAACGATGGCAGCAGTGCCGGATGAATATTGAGGATCCTACGTCGAAATCGGTGAACGACCTCACTTGGAATGAGACGAAGATAGCCAGCAAGAAAGATCACCTCGACCCTGTGAGCTTCTAGTACTGAGAGCATATCTTGTGCGACATCTAAGGGGGCACGCCCTTGGACGGGAATGATGGCTGCAGGGATCCCTGCCAAATCGGCTCGCTCAAGAACTCCAGCATTCTCGCGGTCCGTGACGACAAGCGACAATCTCCAGGGACAGAACTTGTCTTGGTAATCGAGTAGTGCTTGAACGTTCGTCCCACCACCCGAGGCAAACGCAGCAGCTAGCAAAGGGGGGCCTGTCTCTAACCCTTTTTTCAAATCTGTCCTCCACCATAATATTGGGTTAAAAACGGATTGGTTCGACGCTCCTGCCCCACAGTGGTTGGTGGCCCATGCCCCGTGAAGAGTTCTGTCTCATCAGGGAGCGTTAGTACCTGCTCTCGGATAGAATCCATGAGTGTATCCATGTTGCCACCGGGGAGATCAGTTCGGCCGATCGATCCTGAAAACACCACGTCCCCTACTAAAGCGAAGCTCTCATCCGGGGAAACGAAGATCACGTGACCCGGTGAATGGCCTGGCGTGAAGCGCACATCCAGCGCACACGAATCGAATTCGTATCTCTGTCCAGCTATAAGTTCATCTGTAGGGGGCGGTTGGGGTATCGCCGTCATGCCAAACATCTGAGCTTGAAAGGGAGCCACCTTATAGAGCTCTTGATCATCTGCGTGCAACCAAATTGGCACATCAGGTGATATCGCACGTATCTCCGAAATACCCTCTATATGATCGAGGTGAGCGTGCGTTAGAAGAATGGCGTGCAGATCAAGTCCTTCGTCTTGTATCTGGGGAACTACCTCGGACGCTGCGGCTCCCGGGTCAATTACGACTGCGGCGGATGAATCTCCGCAAATAACTAGGTAGGTGTTCTCGCCGAACCCCCCACCAGTGAAGGCCCGGACCTTCATGGTCTCAGATGCGACCGCAGCGAACAGCCGTCAAGCTGTGAACGAACTCCCACATCCGCATCCACCCGATGCGTTCGGGTTATTGAATGTAAAACCCTGGCCCATAACGCTTGTCACATAATCGATCTCGACGCCCTCAAGATACTGTGCGCTGAATGGATCAATGAAGATTTTCACACCCCGGATATCGAGAATCTCATCATCCGATTCTGGTTCGTCCTCAATGTTGAGGCCGTACTGAAATCCAGAGCAACCACCTGGTAAAACTGCAACTCTCAATCCCGCTTCACTCTCAGCACTATGCTCTTGAATGAAGTCTTGAACTTTTTCTGTTGCTGTCGCCGTCAAGGTCATCATGACGCCGGTTACCTCCTGAGGTGATGTACCTGTCAGAGCCGGTCTAAGTACCGGGTCAAAAACAATACCCGCATGGCCA
Source organism: Gemmatimonadota bacterium (assembly GCA_002724575.1). Lineage (GTDB taxonomy): Bacteria > Gemmatimonadota > Gemmatimonadetes > Longimicrobiales > Gaopeijiaceae > UBA1142. Next base: position 4,644 of record PBPC01000048.1, read on the forward strand.
TTTTACGTTTCCAGCCTAGGACACAGGGGTACGCCCAAAGCTACCCGTGCCGAAAAATCAGGTCAACGTCGGATACTTTGTAGGACCAGCTTGTCCCCAAACTGACAACCAGCCTGGTAGGCTTATAGGTATCACACTGCGCGCTGAGACCAACCTGTAGCCCTAAGAACCAGATCCTTCATTACTGGCCTGTCTGACCCGCCTGACTAAATCGTTCTCCTCCCCCGGGAGCACTGTACGCAAATCGATGAGCACCCTCTTATCTACGATTCGTGCAATTACCGGAGGATCCCCGTTCCGTAGGTGCATCGCCAAAATTTCTGCACTATTTGGAGCATCCAAGGCTAGGGCGAAGCCCGGAAGCTTCACGCCCGGATAAGTTCCACCCCCTACTCTGCCCTCTGACTCCACGATACTACTCCCGACACCTAGCCCTTTTAGTTCAGCGGTTAGTTGCTCGCATCGTTTACCGAGAGCCTCCGGAGTGTTGGCCAGCATTCGCAGGGTGGGAATTGACTCAAGAGCTTGAGCAGGATCCCGATAGAGTTGAAGCGTTGCCTCAAGACCGGCAAGCGTGACCTTATCTACACGCAGTGCCCGACAAAGGGGATTTTGACGCAGCGAATCAATCAACTCTGAGTTCCCTAGAATAATCCCGGCCTGGGGACCACCAAGTAGCTTGTCTCCTGAAACAGCAACAAGATCCGCACCCGCATTGAGCGAATCAGAAGCTAGCGGCTCAGCTGGAAGGGCTAGTGTATCTGAAGCAATAAATAACCCTGATCCAAGGTCATGGAGTAATGGGATTTCTTTTTCATTTGCTAAATCAGCGAGTGAAGCAAGGGCTGCGTCTTCTGTGAATCCAGTGATTCTGAAGTTGGACCGGTGAACCTTTAAGATCGCGGCAACCTCACCCGTTTTGGTCGAGTCCTCATAATCCGATAGACGCGTCCGGTTGGTGCTACCCACTTCAACTAAGAATGCACCTGCACGCTCCAGTATCTCAGGAATTCTAAATCCCCCGCCAATCTCGACGAGTTCACCCCGGGAAACGGCAACCCCTTTTCCTCTCGCCGTGGTGTTAAGTACTAGAACGAGCGCCGCAGCGTTGTTGTTTACCACGATGGCGTCTTCTGCACCCGTCAATTCTCGGAGAAGCTTCACACAATGGTCGTACCGGGAGCCCCTTTTCCCCAATTCAACATCATACTCTAAATTCGAATAGCTTCGAGCAGCAGCAGCCATCGCATCAGCAGCAACCTCTGCCAACGGGGCTCGGCCAAGGTTCGTATGGAGTACTACTCCGGTTGCGTTAATGACTCCACGTAACGAGGGCATCGTTTCCTGACCTAAACGAATCAACACGGTTCGAGCGTAGTAAGCGAGTCCATCAGGCTCGATATCTTCTTCTCCTGCAAGCAGACTGTTCCTGATCTCCTCAATCACGATCCGTGTCACCCTAACCACTAGCTGCCGAGGAAATTCCTTCAGAATTGGTTCGAATTCAGATGAAGCCAAAAGAGCATCAACCGACGGAATTCCACGCCTCGGGTCACTCATCGAGTACCAACCTCTACTCCCGCTGTATCCACCGCTACCGTATCAGGTGCCAAAATAGAATCCGTTACGTCTGCAACATCATCAATATCACTAGGTGCTATAAAGAAAGAAGCTTCCCCACCTCCTTGTGGCACCCCATAAAGATTTTCCAGGTCACTTATGGCCACATTATACGTGATGTCTGGTGACAAAGAATTGCCCAACAATACGACGATACGCCTCGCAGGAAGCCGTTCTCCATCCGGACCGCCTGCTTGTCTCTGACCGGCACTATTCGGACCTACTCCCCGAGAAGGAGGTGAGACAGAACGACCGTCCAGATCAGGTGGCCCTCTCCTACGAACTGGTTCAGAATCCTCCAGAACCTCCTGAGACACCCCAACATCAGGGGGAATACTATCAGCTATCGTACTATCTAATCCTGCAGCAATTTCAGCAGCCATAGCAGATGCCTGTAATACCGCATCCAGGGAGTCGAGAACCACCAGTGAATCCATAACCATCGTGACGTACGCGAGGTAGTCGTGTTCATGAAGGACGCTGTCCACAAGAACATCGGTACCATCCTCAGTAGCCACGGTCAGGGTGATCGTCTCGAGTACTAGTCCAGGATCCAGATAGTCATCGAACTCTAATAGAAGAGTGACCGAGTCGAGCGCTGAAGCAGTGACTAGAGTCGCTGACGTGGTATCTGGCTGAAGAACAGGAAAGTTCAGGAACACGGTGTCCCCATTCTCTATCGAAAGATTCCTACTACCCTGTATCTCCATCATATCGATTACGGCATCTGCGTTGCGATCGTTAAACGCCGTGATCTCATAGTTAGCGCCAGGGATATATCTGAACGCATAGACCCCTTGGTTGTCGGTTACGGCAACATGGACGACAGAATCCTCGTCTAATGCAGTTGCCCAGACTTGGTATTCATCCACTCCTGACCCAGTAACACGATCCCAAGCAATCCCAGCAAGCGTAGTCGGAACTGTCTCTGCCCCCGTCGAGAATATGAGCTCGAACGGATCTCTCATTTGATTCCCGAATAAATCGCGCACAACCGGCAGGAGTGTCACACGATAAACCAGATCAGGTCGGAAGCCACCCACCAATTCTACGGTCAAGCTTCTCGAACTATGTCCGACCACCACTTCACCGGTCCTTGGAGAAATGATGACTGCATTGTCGAACGTTCCGCTACTTGGACGCTCACTGATTCGCTCATCAAACTCAAAACGAATTGACCCATCCATTGTCCCTAGCAACTCAAACGTATCCGGAACAGTCCGAATAACGATGGGAGGCCTGAGATCTTCTGGGCCACCGGGAGGCGCACCTTGCTGTGCGCAAGAACTAGCCAGAACGATCCCGAGTGCTGCTGACAACGCACCGACAGATTGAACAAGTAGCTGACGGGAAATTGTCTTTGAAGTACTCAGGATCTTCCAACCTCCAGCGCGTCTAATTTCTCCTCTAGTTTAGCCGCACGTTCTTGGAAACTTGAAAGCTTGTGCTTTTCCTTGGAGACCACTTCCTCCGGTGCCTTAGAAACAAAGTTCTGATTCTCAAGCTTCTTGGCGGTGATCACTATCTGAGCCCCTAGCTTTTCAATCTCTTCTCGGAGGCGCGTGCACTCGTGATCGAGATCAATAATCCCTTCAAGGGGAATAAAGAGTTCACCGCCTCGGTTTAGCACTGCGTTAGCACCTACTCCAGTTCCTGGATCTGGGACCACTCGGTCTATTCTAGCTAACCGCTCTAGAGCTGATAACTGTGACATCACCGTATTTGTTAGATCCGCCCCACCCCCCCAGATATGGATACCTATCCGCTTCCCTTCCGGGATAGAATATTCTTTTCTGAGCCGGCGGACTTCTGTAATGAGTTCACGGAGTGCTTCCATTTGATTTTCAGCCATCGGATCTTCAAAGGAAGATTCGGAATCCGGCCACGGGGCTATGATCAGATCCTCAGGACGGCTCGAACCCTCTGGCCAAGGCAGGAGTGACCATAGTTCAGCTGTTACGAAGGGAACAATCGGATGGAGCAGACGAAGTGCTTCATCGAGCACCGCCACGAGTGTAGAGCGAGCCGCTTCCCGTGACTTGGCATCAGTGTCCAGGGTAAGCCGGTCCTTAACCAATTCAAGGTACCAATCGCAAAGCTCACCCCAAAAGAAGTGGTAGAGTCCATCCGCTACCTCATGAAGCCGGTATCGCTCAAGGTTTCGCGTAGCCGTCCGGCTGGCATGACCCAATCGTGTCAGAATCCATCGGTCTTCAAGCGCAAGATCAGACATGACCTCATTTAACGGGCGCACAGGCGCGTCACCTAGACTCAAAAGGGCGAAGCGCCCTGCATTCCATATTTTATTGGAAAAATTTCGTCCATTAGAGAATGTTGCTTCAACATCCTCGTGGTCGAGATTGATGTCAGTCCCCACAGCTGCTTGGCTGATGATTGTAAATCTCATCGCATCTGCACCGTAGGCGTTTACTACCTCAAGCGGATCGATACCGTTACCCAGTGACTTGGACATCTTTCGGCCCTGCATGTCTCGCACAGTCCCGTGAAGATACACCTCCGTGAACGGTGGCTCTCCAAAAAATTCATACCCCATCATGATCATGCGAGCCACCCAGAAGAAAAGGATCTCGGGTGCTGTGACCATTGTGTTACCGGGGTAGAAAGCCTCTAGGTCTGGTGTCTTTTCTGGCCACCCGAATACTGAGAATGGCCATAATTGGGAGCTGAACCACGTGTCGAGCACATCGGGATCCTGCTCAAGCTCAGTTGAACCACAGGCCAAACATTCAGTTGGATCCTCACGGGCTACAATCTGCTCCCCACAATCGCAGTACCAGACTGGAATCCTGTGCCCCCACCAAAGTTGCCGAGAGATACACCAGTCTCGGATATTTTCCATCCAGTGTTCGTAGACCCCCTGCCAGTGACCTGGAGTGAAGGTGACGGTCCCTTCACGTGACGCCTGGAGCGCAGGCTCAGCCAAAGGCTTCATCTTCACAAACCACTGAAGAGACAGGCGGGGTTCGACAACGGTGTCACATCTGTAGCAGTGAGGAACAGCATGCATGTACTCTTCTTCTCCAGCCAGAAGTCCGAGCTCTGACAAACCCTCTAGTACAGCATCACGAGCATCGAAGCGATCCATGTCCTGGAACTCGCTTGGCACGCTCTTGTTCATCTTCGCGTCATCAGTCATCACGTCCAGGATCTCCAATCCTGAACGGCTTGCTATCTCAAAATCATTCGGGTCATGTGCTGGAGTAACTTTTACAAGACCGGATCCGAATTCCGGATCCACATGTTCATCAGCTACAACAGGGATCCTGCGATCAGTGAAAGGAAGCTCGATGCTGGAGTCGACTAACGACACATAACGATCATCCGCTGGATGCACAGCCACTCCGGTATCCCCAAGCATTGTCTCTGGCCGTGTAGTCGAAACAGTCAAGTACCAGCGACCGTCATCCAAACGTCCAACGGCATCAGCCCCGGCACCTAAAGAATCTTGAGCAGCCTCAGCTGCAGAATCGTCCAGCGGATACCGAATATGCCATAGCTTGCCTTCGCTATCTCGCCCTTCTGCTTCCTCGTTCGAGAGCGCCGTATGGCACCTGGGACACCAATTAATTATGTACTCACCCCGGTAGATTAGATCCTGTTCATAGAGGTGAACGAATACCTCACGCACAGCATGGCTCAGATTTTCATCGAGCGTGAACCGAGTCCGCTCCCAGTCACAGGACGCACCTAGAGATTTTAGTTGAGTAATAATCTGGTTACCGGTCTTATCCACAAAATCCCAGATAGCCTCAACAAAACCCTCTCTACCTAAATCCTCTTTGGTTGAACCGGCATTGGCTATACGGCGCTCAACGACATTCTGAGTCGCGATCCCGGCGTGATCAGTTCCGGGCACCCACAGGGATGCGCGACCCTGCATCCTTCTCCACCGAATCAGCACGTCCTGGATCGTGCTGTTGAGGCCATGCCCCATATGCAGGGCAGCCGTAACGTTCGGTGGCGGAATCACGATCACATAAGGAGATAGCCCTTTTTCCAGTACGTATTCCGCTGGAACATGGAAATGGCCTCCTTCCTGCCATCTCTGATATTGGGCAGGCTCGATGGCGCTTGGATTTAGACGTGGTGCTAGCTCTTGGGACACTGCAACTCCGGTGCCGGTGCAATTAAAGTTGGTAAGATGGGGGCGCTACCTTATGTACGGTACCATCTGATCGTTCTGATATACCAAATTCGACTAACGAGGAACGCGTGACGTGTCAGGTTGTATTGCAGTTCGTTCCCTGTCTCGACGCATACGAATCGCTTCCGCCCTATCTCGCCAGGTCTCAGCTACCTCGGCCCTCACCCCCTGTCGATAAAGCTCATCCCACTGCCAGAGTAAGTCATTTACCTCGTCTCGCTTGCCAACTGCAGTCCCAAAACCGAACGGCAGCGGAAGTGTGATGTCTCCCAGGTGGATCCGACCAGGAGACACACCCCAACGTTTCCCGTCGTCATCCGTGTACGTCCAATCCATAGCTGCTGCTTCCGCCGCAAGTGAAGTCGCCGCAGAATCATTCCATCGAGCAAGAGCACTCGCGATCAGCAATTGTTCTCTCTGCTCTAAAGTTATATCCAAGACACCAGAAGTTAGTGCCTCCCAAAGGATCGGGTTGCTCAGGTTAGGTCTCAGAAGTTCTGCTCCGGATGGGGGCGGTGGGATCAACTCTGGATCCGGAGTTCCTTCTATGGGAACCGGGGTCATAGGAGGTTCTGGGTCATCAACGTCGTCAATCTCTTCTGGGTCATCCGGACGCTCTGAAGCAACCGGGTCAGCTACTTCAACTAGACGTAGCACTTGGATACCCTGTGTGCGGCCCGAAACATTAGGAAAAGCAAAAGAAATCGCGTCAACATTGACGGTTTTTCCAAAAAAAGGATAAATGGCTACTACCAGAAAGTGGATCACTACGGAAACTGCGAAGCAAACCCACCATACCCGGCTTGTACTGAATCCGGACCTGATGCGGCTGGGATACTCCACTCTGTTGGGATCTCCCCTCTGAATTCGCTGATCCATGAATATTACTAGTCCTGGATGTCGACCCAGTTCCAGATTATCGCTTGGAACCCATTAGCACACATCATAACAATCGTCCCAGTCTTTGCACTGCTTCCGCCAAACGATCCTCAGGCCTGGTCAATGCTATACGGAAGAATCCCTCTCCTCCTCTGCCGAGGGCACTCCCTGGAAGAACGACAACTCCCTCAGTCTCAAGGGCGCGTGCTGCAAAATCCTCTGAGGACTCCCCTGTGGGAACGGGCACCCATAGATACATGGTGGCTCGCGGTAGCGATATGTCGAACCCAACATTCTGAAGTTCCTGTACTGCTGTGTTACGTCGTTTCTGAAAGGTTGTGACATTCCCAGGGACCCACTCTTTCCAGCAATCGAGCGCCGCGGCCCCAGCTGCTTGAACTGCTAAGAACTGTCCAGTATCAAGAAATGATTTCACCTTCGAAAGGATCGAGATGAGATCAGTATTCCCAACTGCCCAGCCAAGGCGCCATCCGGTCATATTATAAGTCTTTGAGAATGAGTGGTATTCAATCGCCATATCCTTCGCCCCTTCAAACTCAAGTACACTCCGAGGACGGTACCCGTCGAACGCTATCTCCGAATAGGCATGGTCGTGAGCAAGAACCACCCCGTGACGAGCACAATACGCAATCACCTGCTCAAAATAACTGTCCGGTGCAACAGCAGTCGTTGGATTATTGGGGTAATTCATGTATAGGATTTTAGCCCTGTTAGCGACCTCACCCGATATATCTGATAAGGGAATCAAGAAGTCATTCTCAGCACGCAGGGGCATCAATAGCGGGTCACCTCCTGTGAGGGTGACACTACCGACATAGGCCTGATAGCCCGGATCAGGAATGATTGCAGCATCCCCATCGTTAAGCAGTGCGAAGGGAAGATGGGCAATCCCTTCTTTCGACCCGATGAGCGGGAGCACCTCCTTCCAAGGATCTACTATCACTCCGAACCGATCCTTCATCCATTCTGCTATAGCTTCACGGAGGGACGAGAGCCCAGCCTGGAATGGGTAGCGAGAGTAAGCTGTTTCACCCACGGCCTGACACATCCGATCAATCACGGGTGGTGGCGGATCGAGATCAGCGTCACCTGCACCAAGATTTATGACATCAACGCCCTTCCTTTCAAGATTCTTTTGGACCCTTACCATATCGGCGAGAGGAAAGTCAGGGAGAGCGGAGAAACCTCGATTGGTATCCACTTAGTTATCCGCGACCACCGTGTTTGACACCGCACCAACACCACCCACTTCCACTTCTACCGTATCACCGACCGAAAGTGGACCCACCCCTTCTGGAGTCCCAGTTGCGATGAGATCTCCGACCTCTAGTGTCATTATTCCCGAGATATATTCGATAAGGGTGGGGATTGAGAAGACAAGATCTCGCACATGCCCCTGTTGGCGTAGCTCGCCGTTTACTCGAGTGATGACAGAAAGATTGTCCAAGTCCACTTCGCTTACATGTACCATCTCTCCTACTGGGCAGAATGTGTCGAAACCTTTTGCGCGACCCCACTGATCATCCATTCTCTGTAGGTCTCTCGCAGTCACATCGTTGAGAGGAGCTATACCCTGCACCACATCCCAAGCATCCTCAGCTCCGACATTCCTAACAGGCTCCCCGATAACAACTGCGATCTCACCCTCGAAATCGACCCGACCAACACCATCCGGGATGACAATTGGCTCACCAGTTCGGATAAGCGAAGATGGCGGTTTGAAGAAGATCAGAGGTTCATCAGGAACAACACCTCCGAGTTCAGCAGCATGCTTTGCGTAGTTGCGACCTATACATACCAGCTTAGTAGGAGTTGTTTCAGTCATTTTATTTTGGCTCATCCTGATTTGGAGATTTGAATAGATAGCTCAAAGCTATATAGGGGAAACGCTTAGGGCATCTACCCTAGCGTTAGTGACCATGTCACTCATATGTCTGCTTAAACTTCGCTGTAGAATGCCTTCAACCTTCGTTGGACGTCAGACCAAGCACCCTTAACCAAAGTTGGTCCAGGCAGGGAATTGCGCAGGTAATGCCCGTATTTTCTGGTCACTAATCTGTCGTCCAAGAGGACCACAGCACCCCGATCAGATTTCGAACGAATCAACCTGCCAAAACCTTGCTTTAAGCGAAGTGCTGCATGCGGCAACATATATTCTCGGAACCCATCTTGTCCGACTCCCTGGATCGCCTCCATACGAGCTGCTGTGACCGGTTCGGTCGGAACCTTAAAGGGCAATTTCTGAATTATGAGCCCACGCAGCGGGTCACCAGGAACATCCACACCTTCCCAGAATGAAGCGGTACCAAGCAGTATGCCATGGCCGTGTTCTACAAAACGTTGGAGAAGACGATGCCTATCGTCTTCCCCTTGTATAAAGAGTGGCCATCGAGAGCCTGCTCCGGTAAGTCTGAGTAGTTCTCCCACATGTACCAGTGCTGCGTGTGACGTGAAAAGTATAAACAGGCCACCATCGCTCAGTGTAGCTACTTCTTCTGTAACCTCTCCCACAGCTTTGTAGAACTCACCTGACCCCTCTTCCACGGCCGGAAGGTCAGTCGGAACTGCAAGTATTGTCTGATCATGGAAGTTAAATGGTGACAATATTATATGATCATTTACATCATAAGATACATTATATCTATCAAGCTGTTCCTTATACAGACCTATTCGCTTCCTTAGAAAACTAAAATTCTTCCTTGTAGCAAGTGTCGCAGAAGTCAAAATCGTCGTTTCTACACGTGAAAAGAGTGTCTCTACGAGAAGATCACCTAGATCAATCGGGGCTGCTGCCATGACCAGATTGGACTTCTTGCCTCGTCCTCGAAGTTCCAGCCATCGAACATATCCACTTGCTTTCTCCCCTGGAGTGAGTACGAGCCCCAACCCATGTCGTGCTGCCGCGAGCCGTCGTCTAATAGCTCGAAGGTCAAGGAGTCTCCCCTCTAGGCGATCGGAGATGTCCTCGTCAAGTTCTATACGTGCCTCTAGTTCACTAAGTTCGCGCTCTAGGGCAGTCAGAGCATTGAGTGTAGCGCTCAACTGCTCACCCACCCTGACTACCTCTGCAGGCTCACCCACCCCGGACGAACCAATACGTGCCGTACTCTTACCTGAAGGAAAAATTTCCGCTAAGGCACCTACAAATCCCTCGACCTTTAATCTGGCCTGGGCAAGCACGGGTCTGACTCGCATCTCGATTCTCTCTTGTAACTCTCTCCCCTGATCCGAATCCGTTGTGATCTGCTCATAAATTGCTGACAGAACTCCTCTGCCACTTCTTTCTAAGCGAGAAAGCAGCCTGTAAAGTCCTCGCTTTGTTACCTCAACCCCGAGATGCGATGTTGCGGCATCCTCTATGTTATGTGCTTCATCTAGAACAATGCGGTTGTATGATGGCAGCACCGCGGAAGCCGTCCAGTTCAATGTCGCCCGCCTAACGGCGAGGTCTGTAAAGAGCATGTGATGGTTCACTATCAGCAACTCAGCCGAAGCTGCTTTTCTACGTGACTGCTGATAGTGACACTCTTGGAAATGGGGACACCGACTTCTAAGACAGATATCAGAGTCACTTCGAACTTCCTCCCATGTCTCTGGTTCCGGAGTAAATGGAAGGTCCGAAAGCGAGCCATCTGTGGTTTTTTCTAACCAAGAGAGAAGAGCTGCCATCTCGTTAGACCGGTCGTGCTCGAAAAGAGAACGTTGCGCATCCGCAGCAAGAAGCGCCCTTCGGATAGAGACATAGTTACCGCGGCCCTTTACCAGAGCCCATTCGACGTCACCGCCGAGTGCCTTCACCAATGGAAGGTCTTTGATGGTGAGTTGTTCCTGTAAGTTAATGGTATTTGTTGAGATGACCGTGCGTTCTTTGTTATTTCGAGACCAATAAGCTGCCGGAAGAAGATAGGCCAATGATTTTCCTGTTCCCGTTCCAGCTTCAATGATTGCCACACCCCCATTGTTGAATTGATTCGTAACGATCTCGAGCATTTCACGCTGTCCCGGTCGATCTTCGAATGCTTCGTGTAATTCTGACAAAGGGCCACCCGGTGCGAGAAGATCACTTAGTTCTCCTGGGTCTAGAGAAACTCGTTCCCTGAGCTCGGGTGGCTCAACAACCACATACAGATCCATAGCAGTATTATCTACGATCACTGTACCAACACCCTGATCGTAGAGTTCTCCCGCTATGCGCATATCCGCATCTGACGGCTCAAGAAAGCCGGTAGGGTGATTGTGCAGCATAACTCCGCCCATAGGCGCATCTCGAGCCGCAACCAAAACTGCTCCAAAGTTCCCCCGAGCGACTGCTCGAGGGTCCTGGATCACCCGTTCATCATCTACTTCGGCTAAGAAGCAGACCTCACGCCCGCCCGCTTTTTCGATTTCAGCACGTATCGTAGCCTGAGAGGCAGGCGAGAGTGTCAACGGATTTTGCGAACTACTTCCCCTCGAGCGTCTTGGCTCCTCTGGTTCGAACAAATCTTTTCCACTAATTCGCTCATCAGAGGAACCCGCTGGAAACCCCTCGGGTAGATTTCCGCCAGACGCCATCAGTCCACTGCTGCGGCGTAAGGCAAGCTCACGTTTTAAGCTTCTTCTTCTTCGCTGCTGGAAAAAGAACGTTGTTGAGGATTAGTCGATAGCCTGGTGAATTGGGATATAGCGCCAGGTCGGTCTGTGGATCTCCAATCTGATGTTCTGGGTCCTCTGGATCATGACCACCGAAATATGTCCATGTGCCTTCACCAAAGTTGCCATGTAGATATTTCGCCCATACCCCCTCCTGACCAAGTACAATCGTGCTCGACTTGAGACGATCCTCTCGAAACGAAGTAGTTAGCCCGTAGAAATCAGGGAGTACGGACTCATGGTTCTGGGTCAGCATAGCGGGTACAGGATCGAACTTTGCCGAAAAATCAAAAAGAGTGTACACGCCCAGTTCCTTACGCCAAGGCGTGTTCACCTGATGCGCATCGATATCCGAAAACGCATTTATGGACGGGGCAATCTGGACATCAGCATTCTCGAAAGCCATTGAAGCAACCCAATCTAGTTTGCTCGTAGCATTAGCATCGGGAGGTGTGCCATCCGAATAAGCAGCAGCGATATCCACTGAAAATGCAGCAAGTGCCAATTCCAGTGTTTCGGTTGCCGAGCACATCGCAAACAGAAAACCACCGTTTTCTACATAGGTTCGGATATTCAGGGCTATATGCTTCTTGAGTTCCGGTACATCGGCAAAATCTCCGGCTCTAGCTACTTCTTGGTTCCGTGCCACTTCTTCCTGAAGCCAAGGGGCGCCGGCATATGTGAGGTAAAACTTTGAGTACTGGCCTGTGAAATCCTCATGATGCAGATGGATCCATTCGTACTCGCTGAGGTCTCCCCCCAAAACTTCATAGTCCCAGATTGTCTCGTATGGGATTCCCGCATACTCCAGAACCATTGTTACAGCATCATCCCAGGGAGTCGAGTTAGGCGGTGTATAAATGGCCACCTTAGGTGCTTGTTCGAGTGGGACAGCTTCCATATTGGTCCCTTCAATTGTCGCGCGAATTCGAGCTTCAGCAGGGGCATCTACTCCAGTAATCGATACCCCTCGATATGCAGCTTCCCGTCGGACCGAAGGAAGGTCGGGCAGTAGAAAGGAGCCGCCCCTATAGTTCAGGAGCCATTCTGCTTTCTCCTCTTGTTCTAACGTCCAGTAGGCTAATCCGTACGCACGCAGATGATTCTGCTGCTGCCGATCCATCGGCACCAAAAGAGATTGAGCTTGTAAAGATCCCATACCAAGACCACCGAGTAGGATCAGGAGCAGCTTGCTAAACGAATGGATCAACATCGACCGTGCACTTCTATCGCAGCCTATTTCTCGAAAGGCCGTCATATATTCTCCACTCATTTTACGCACCCTTGAGTTTCTCTAGCTCTACCCGTGCATCCGGAACGACAGCTGCATTAGGTCGGGTTGTAATCAACTCTTCTAGGATGGCAATTGCCTGTTCAATCCCATTGGGTGTGCTCGCTCGGTAGCGTGCCAATGCTAAAGCGGCATCACCAAGTTCCGGTGCTTCTGGATATTCGTAGATCAATCTAGTTCTTATAGAGGCACTTCGTTCAAAAGCTTTGCCACGATCAGCTATCCGCGCCGCCTCCGCGAGCAATGGCGGGGGCTCCTTGACCTCCAGCTCATTAGTTCCATCAACTAAAACGCTCACGGCTTCGTTCACTATGCCTCGATGAGCGAGGACGCCCGCTCGTGCAAGAACCTCAGCTGCTTCTTCCGAAAGTCGGCCCAGAAGACCTGCGAACTGGATCACATTCGTAGCCTCCGTCGGCTGGAGCCCTTCAATCACATTGAATAACGCACCCCGTCCTAATGCAATCTCACCCATATCAAGCATAAGGTATGCCCTCTCAAGCCCACTCCGAGGACCCTCGACCCCATCCAAAACCGCTGCCGCACCCTCAAGGTCACCTCGTACCTGCAGGCCTTTGGCAACGGTTGCCGCCAGATCGTCCAACTCCGGAGCACTGGGAAACTCATCACGGAAAGCTTGGAGGAGTTGTGTCAGCTGGGCTGGATCGGCACGAGCACTTTCCAGGCGGATCACCTGGGCTGTCGCCCTGCGGCGGTCTATAGATTCAAGTGAAAATGAATTAGCCACCCTTCGTTGGGCTTCGAGCGCGGCAGCGGTATCTCCGGCAGCAAGTGCCACATCGATAATACGTTGGTCAAATTGACGACGCTCTGAAGGTGTTGAAGCACCGCGCCCCAGTTCTTCATACGCCCAGGATGCAGCCAAGGAAAGACCTGTCTCACGAGATCTCCTTGCTACCTCAGCTAGAAACATCTCCCGACTCCGTCCCTCAAGATCATTCGCTACTCTTCGGGAGAGATCAAGCGCCGCCGCCTCTAAGCCAAGATCTAGAGCAATGCGAGCCCCTACTCGTTGGTGCCCTACAATACCTGACTTAGCCAGGTAATCTACCAGTTGGCGACCCGCGTTTTCCTTTCCGTCTTCAAGTTCCTCAATCCGCCTAACGATACCAGCCGCTTGACCCTCATCTTCCCCAATAGCGGTCGCCCATTCTTCTACCGCTGAGTCTACTGCCCCAGTCACCGCAAACAGGTCCCCCATTTCCAAGGCAAGGGCATCCTCCCTACCCGTAGCCTCACGTGCAATCTTCAGTGTCTCAATAGCCCGATCCACACCGAATACATCCTCATATACTCGGGCCACCTCGCGATATGGCTCTTCACTTCTGGGATCGGATTCGAACCAGCGAGTCGCCTCTGCCTCAAGCGCTTCAAGTGAATCAAGATCCGCCAAGACTCGGAGCTTTACGTACCGGACACCCGAAGCGGAAGAGTTGGTATCAATGAATACATCCACTACTGGCAAAATCTTCTCAGGCTTCCCCTGTGCCCGGAACACCCTCTCCAGTGCAAAGAGACCACCCGCCGATCCAGGATCGATATCTAAGAGCCTCCGAAGTACCATCTCTGCACGCTCGTAGTCACCACGTGACTCGAGAGCTGCGGCATCTCTTAGTAAGCGACTCTCTTCACTTCCCCGACGACCTTGGGCTTGAATAACAAGCGGGAACGCAAGAGCAAGAATGATCCATGCTAAAATTACTCGCACAAATCGTTGACCCCTCACCTGCTACCTCCTGGTTCAGAACCTCCTCGGTTCAACCGCTCGAAATACTGGATAACGAGCTGGCGCACCGCAGGACTCAAGCGCTGAAGTTGGTCCGAGTCCGGGAGTTGATAACGCAGTGCCCCAAGTTGATCTGGGGTCAATGGCATGACTTCTCCTCGCTCAAATACACCCGGCTGCTCGGATTCTCTTTCCTCTGAGAATTCTTCTCTCTCTAGAGATCGTCCGGCATCCAGCAGGCGGTGGAAAAGCCTTTCCTGACGGCGGACCGTTTCCGGAGTTAGTCGACCCTCAGCCATCGCTTGAGCAAGTGCTTCTGCCTCCTGTGCCATCTGCTCTAGGTCGCCAAGCGTCTCTTCATTAGAGCCTGGCTGCTCCGCAAGGTCTCCCAAATCGGATGCGATCGACTCTTGGCCTGTCGCAAGCTCCTGCATCTGCTGAGCCATCGCTTGCTGTCCTAACTCCATGGGCATGAGTTGTCCGGTCTGATTCATGACCTCACCCTGTTCCTGAGCAAGTTGCTCAAGCTGTTCTGCTGCATTCTCACCTGACTGCTGCTGCGCCTGACCCATCTGTTCCGCTGATGCGATCGCCATCAAAGCCAGTCGATTTAGCTGACCTACCGTTTGCTCTGCCTGGGCATAGGGCGAAGGCGAAGAGCCTCTGCGTCCTCCCATGGCTTGTATTGTGTTCTCTATCGACTCCATCGCTTGACCCATCTGTGCTGCAAGTGCCGGATTTCCACCAAAAGCTCCGTCAGTCTCTTGCTGTAAGCTCCTCGCCATATTCTCCACCCCTTGGAGCAAAGAAGCTTCCTGACCACGCATACTAGCGACCTGTTCTTGGCTTGCACCGCGCATTTGTTCACCTAAATCACTTTGGCGACGAGCTAATGACAAAGCATCGTCTGCAGTTTGTTCTAGAGCAGCCTGCATCGCTTCCGACTGCTGCTGGGCCATATCATCTAATGCCGCCTGAAGCTCCCTAGAAGCTTGTTCGATCGCGTCAGCCGCTTCATCAGCCTCCTGACCTGCCTCCTGATTCCGACCCTGAGTCGCCTTCTCCTGAGCTTCTCCCATCTCAGCCTGTGCCTGCTGCATTGACTGTTGAGCTTGATTCACCCCGGCGCTGGCGTCTCGTTCATCTAACTCCAGGAGGCGTTCTTCTAACCGCTCCATCCGAGAACCAAGATCCTTCGCACGATCGCTCAGTTTCTCCTGCTGGCGCGGACGAAGATCGGGGGCGTCTTCTTCTCTCATAGCATCCGCAAGAGCTCGCTCTTGCCGGGCAAGTTCTTCAGCTTCGCGCGTGGTGGCCCTAAAATCCTGCTCTACTGCTGCACGGCGGAACCGTTCAAGTGATTCTTCGAGTCGTTCTCGGAAGTTTTCTTGTTGCTGTGAAAGCTGGTCGAGTGATTCATTCGCGCGCTGTAAATCATCCTCTTGAAGTGATTGTGCGAGCTCATCCATACGCTCTTGGAGATCACTATCATTGAGCTGCTCCAACAACTCTTGGAGTTCTTCTAGGTCCCCGGCCAACTCAGGATCTGACTGCCCTGCTTCCTCCATGATTCGTTCTAGCTCTGCCAACTCTGCCTGCAAAGAGTCAACTTGGTCAGTGAGTTGTCTCTGATCATCAAGAGCCTGCTGCAAATCCTGCCGCTCCTCGAAGTCAGGGCGATCCTGCTCATCAGCAGCACTGGCTTCCTCAATTCCCCTTTGTGCAGCTGCCTCGCGAGCTAAATCACGGTTTTCCTCGGCCTGCCGAGCAGCTTCATCTGCGAGTTCCTCGAGCCGGTCGGCAGTTGTCTCAAGTTGCTCCTCCGCAGCGCGCTGCAACTCTGAGGCTATCGGCATGAATAGCACGTATTCCCTAGTAGTAGAAATCTGCTCAACCGGTGCGTTGTCGACAGCACGGGCGAAATACCTCACGGTATCGCCAGGTAACAGACCCCATGTGGTAAGATCCAGTAGGGGACGTGCCAGGGCTGCTCGTGTTCCTCCCAAGTCGATACCCTGGGCTATTGGCTCATCGCGTTCTCCAAATGCGGTCACCCTATAAGCGACAAGCTCTATGCGATCGAGTCCATAATCATCACGTGCCTCAATAATGAGTGGCTGCTGAAGATTCAGTGAGAGAACCGTATCTTGGCCTGGAAGTGGAATGCTAATATTAGGGGCCGAATCAGAAACCAACGTTAGATGAATGGGCTCAGGTTGAATCTCTGGTAAATTGCCTTGACTATCCGATATCGACCAATCGAATAGCCCGCTGCTTCTTGGGCGCCAAATCCCACTGAAGTTTTCAGAATTAACGGTGAGTTCGGCGACAGCGACCCCGAGAGAGTCCCTTAGATCAACCTCTGAGAGCATTCGGCTGGCCCGTCCATCAAGAATGAGACTAGACCCTACTGGGAGACGAAGAGGAGGAGGATCTCCGCGGTATTCATCTGGAGGAAGTCCAGTATGAGGAGGGTAAGTAACGCCAACCACCAATTCACTGATAAATAGTGGATCAATCGGAGTGATCCGATATGGCTCTGATTCTCCGCCGTCCTCTGCATGGACCTGATAGTCGATGGTTGTGCCAACGCTCCGGAAGACATAAATGGCATGGCCCTCTAGCAGGTCTAGTATCTCACTCCTTGGGATATCTCCCGCTGCTTGCCATCCCAAGGTAACTGACTGACGGCCCGGGGCTTGCACTGTTACTTGAACATCCGATCCTCTGAGGACCTCGATTGACCCTGGTGTCAACACGATCTGAGCCAGAACGGGATCGTGCATGGTTTTGAGGGGCGAAGATAACGATACCAAAGCTCGAGACGATCTTGATGGGTTACCCACTCCAAGAATGACTAGGAGTAAGGCTAGCACCGTGAAAGTATTCAAACCGCGGCGAGTCCAACGCCGGATATCTGCTCCCAGTTCTCCAGTCAGTCCACCTGAACCGAGTTCCCCTAACCTACCGAGTACCCTTGAAGCAGCTTCATTCGCAAGTATCCGCGATACCCCACCCGGTAGCTCCCGACCCAGTTCTATAGAGCCCCTCAGGACACCTGAGCTGAGTCCAGCTGCCCGCTCCATGACCACTGCTAGTGGCTCATCAGCAAGGGCGTACCGGATAATGAGGTAGTAACCCAGCCAGGAACCAGCAAATGCTAGTAAGATCAGCACATCGAGAAAGGCCGGGACCCTGCTCCCTTGTGACCAGAGATTTGACTCAGCAAGTATCCATGCGATCACAAGCACCAAGCTAACCCCAACAGCGAACCATACGCCGATCGCCCTGGCAGTCATCCTACCAAGATGGCCCCGAACCTCAGATACTTTTTCGTCTAATCGCGCTGAGGGGCTCACTAGGTAGCTTGTCCTAGCACGAACATGAAAAGATTGACACCCATCCTTAAGGCACGCTCTCTGATTTCAGGCGGGTCATCGTGCACATCCTCATCTTCCCATCCATCCCCTAAGTCGGATTCATAGGAATAGAAGACTACGAGTCGCCCACCGTGGAAGATCCCTAATGCTTGAGGGGGTTCGCCGTCATGTTCGTGGACTTTTGGTAAGCCCTCTGGGAAGTCAAAAAAGATATGAAAGACTGGGTGGTCAGCTGGAATTTCAGTGAGCTCCGTATCCGGAAAAATCTCCGCAAGCTCCTCGCGGAATGATTCATCCAAACCATAATTGTCGTCCGCATGGAGAAAGCCACCTGCTAACAGATAGTTTCTCAGGGCATCACGCTCTGCTGGGCTAAAGCGGACGTCACCGTGTCCAGTTAAGTAGAGGTAGGGATAGTCACGAAGGGTTGGATCCAGAGGACGCAGATTTACTTCACGTCGGGCCACAGGAATACCGGTGCGCTCCCGGATAGCTGCTAGCAGATTAGGGAGGGAGGACGGATTCGCATACCAATCTCCTCCTCCCTCATATTGCAGCCGGGCGATCGTGATCGAATCTCCTTTTGAAACCTCGATCATGGGCGAGGTAAGAGACATGAGCACGACCAGAGTGGTCCAGGTCATACTTCTCCTAGGGTCTTCCTGGTTTCTAGCACAATACGGTACGCTTCATTCCGTGGTAGGTCGAGTCGGCTGGCAACTTCTTTGGCAGCCTCAGACGCTTTCATACCCATCTCCTCCAGCTCCTGAGCAAGTGCGTGTGCCTCTTTACTCCTGTTCTTTGCTCTATCGCTGAGTGCCTCTCCGTCCATGCCAGATATCACGATTGTCACTTCTCCCTTCGGAACGTGATCCTGGTAGAAGGAATAAAGTTCACCAAGCGAGCCACGACGAATATTCTCATGGAGTTTCGTCAATTCTCTGGCCACCACCGCGGATCGGTTAATGCCGCAGATTTCGGACAATTCATTTAGCAGTTTTGCTAAACGTTGTGGTGATTCGAAGAGTACCACCGGATGTTCGGCATCACGAACAATCTCCATCAGGCGAGTTCTACGGGGGCCCTTGCGCTCTGGAAAGCCATAGAAGCTGAATCCTGAAGTAGTAAAGCCTGAAGCGACCAGTGAAGCTAGTACCGCTGACGGACCGGGAATCGGAATTACCACATGACCTGCCCCGATTGCTGCCGCTACAACCCGATCTCCGGGATCAGAGATAAGAGGTGTTCCAGCATCGGATACAAGAGCCAGGTCCCTTCCTCCTTCTAGCCATTCTAGAACCCGACTGATGCGCTGTTCCTCATTATGTGCATGTAATGACACAAGAGGCACATTGGAACCTATGTGATTAATCAGCACCCGGGTTCTCCGTGTATCTTCAGAAAGAACGCGATACACAGAAGAAAGTATTTCGGTTGCCCGAATACTCAGGTCACCGAGGTTGCCAATTGGTGTACTAACAACGTAGAGAGTAGACACTAATGAACATATACGAAGAGGCCAGACCAAGCCTCTCTGATGAGTGTTAGCCTGAAGGAGTTCGAGCTATGCAGTCTATAGGTGCTCGAGAATCTTCTCCTCCAGACTTGCACGTGGTACCGCACCAACAACCCGGTCAATGAGTTCACCGTCCTTAAAGAAGAGGACACTCGGGATTGAGGTCACCCGAAAACGCGCGGTCGTACTGGGATTGGAGTCTACGTCAATCTTAGCCACATGGAGACCTTTAGCATCGTACTCATCTGCTAAATCCTCTACAATTGGTGCGATCATCCGACACGGACCACACCAGACAGCCCAAAAGTCAACCATGTGGAGTCCATCAACCTGTTCAATTTCTTCGTCAAAGCTCGCATCAGTTACTTCAATAATCGCATCACTAGTCCCCATTCACTTCTCCTTGTCAGTTTAGTTGCGCAGAGCTTACGATCGCTGTTCCGATAGCACCACTGCACATTACGCCGCAGGATAACATGTCCGCACCCGTCGAAGCTAAATTACCACTTGATCATGTCGCGATCGCTGTCACTTCTCTAGAAGAAGCGTGCTCGCTATATGAACTACTCTCGGGAGAAACTCGCACGAAACCTGAAGTACTTGAAGCTCAAGGAGTTCGAGTGTCCTTCGTGGGGTCAATTGAGTTCTTAGAACCCTTAAATCCGGAAACATCTGTAGGCCGTTTTATCTCTGCTCGTGGTCCGAGTCTCCATCATATAGCATACCGTACTAGCGATATTGTATCGGAAATCTCACGTCTCAAGAAAAATGGCTTCAAGGTAATCGATCCAGAACCTCGACCTGGTGCTAGAGGACATCTCGTCTCTTTTCTTTACCCGTCCTCAACAGCAGGAATATTGATCGAACTCGTACAGCACGACTCATGATAACGCTATAAACCTGGATACTTAACAACCTCGTGTACGGTACAAGTAACCGAAGAGGATCTGGCCAAGAGGCTGGGGTATACAGTACTAGAACTCATTTCGATAACTCTTCAGAGATTTTCCAAATTGTGTACAAGTAAATCAAAGTCTTCATTGCACCGGTTAACTTTGGGACTCCTCCTGACCTCCCTCGCATGCGGGGGAGGTCAATCGAACCTCCCCGCAGGTGATTTGATCGAACCGGAAGATTTCATTGCAACGTATGTGGATCTTCGAGCTGCAGCTCTCATCACGGAAGACGGTCAAGTAACCGAGATAGGCCGATCCGAAGTCTTGGATCACCATGGAATATCAGAAGAAGACCTTGTCTCGTTCGCTGAAGCTTATGGTGAAGATTTGACGTTTATGCAGGAAATCTGGAATGAAATCGAGTTGAGGCTAGAAAACACAAATTCATCTCCAGACAGTATGAACTAGTGACACCGTAGCTAGAGCGGCCTTTTGATGCAGTTCGACGCCATCAGCAAAATCCTATTCACGCCCTTATAACGAGTGGCGTATATGCTTATGTAGAGCTAGTCTATCGCCCCGGGAATCACCATTGCAGGAGACCGATCATGCAAGCGAAGTTTGGACTCACAGTATTGGTCGCGCTGGCTGTATCAAGCCTGGCCATTACCCAAGATACTGCTGCTCAAGCTAATCCGGCCCAGAATCACGTCGGGCATGTCGCCGATGGATTTCGCGGTACACCGGATGGCGTTGGCTTACTCGATGCCGCTATAGCTGAGGCTGGTGTGGCTGCGCAGCACGCTGGTTTTGCTGCACGTGACCCCAGTAACCTAGACGCTATGAAACGGCATATGGGCCATGTCTTACACGCACTCAACCCAGAAGAAGTTGAGAATGGTCCTGGAGCTGGGTATGGTGTCGTAGCAGCTGCCGGCGGGGGTGCACGTCATATCGATCTAGCGGCGAGTTCTGATGGAGCATCAGATGCCCTTAAGACTCACGCCAATCACGTAAGTACTGCCGCACAAAACACCGTGGAAACGGCAACACAAATGATTGAGCTGGCTAAGTCAATTCAGGATGCGGCTTCAGCTTCCGACGCAGCCGGAATGGTTCGTCGACTAGCACGGCTAGGGATGGCTCTAACAGCTGGCCAAGGCGATGGATGGCAGGAAGGCGGACTGGACGATGCCCAGCAACACCTTGGGTTCATTACTCGTGGGGAGGAACTCGAGAACTAAACTTGAGTTAGCTCTCCCAAATTAAGAGCGGCCTGAACTTTCCACGTTGAAGGTTTAGGCCGCTTGTGTATTAATAGACCGCCGCAATAAAGGGCTCATCTATACCTCATTCTTAATGTTGTTTCCATGTTCATTCCCACTCAATGAGTAATACCCTCTGAAACCCGCATTCTTTCGTTGCTTTGACAAATTGTTTCACAGGTAAATTGTTGATTTATAACGACTTTTCACTCCCACTCGATTGTCGCTGGCGGCTTTGAGCTGATGTCATAAGTCACGCGGTTCACTCCCTTCACCTCATTTATAATCCGAGTAGAAATGCTCGCTAGCACTTCGCTCGGGAACGGGTACCAGTCGGCCGTCATACCGTCTCTGGAAGTTACAGCTCTCAGGGATAGAACATTTTCATATGTTCGAGCATCTCCCATCACACCGACAGATTGAACTGGCAATAGGATGGCAAACGCTTGCCAAATCTCATCATAAAGACCAGCTAACCGGATTTCTTCGAGATAGATTGCATCCGCCTCCCTCAAGATATCGAGACGTTCGTCTGTAACTTCACCGAGAATACGGATAGCCAGACCAGGCCCCGGGAAGGGATGTCGACCTACGAACTCTTCAGAAAGACCCAATTCGCGACCGACTTTCCGGACTTCATCCTTAAATAACTCCCTCAGAGGCTCAATGAGTTCGAATGGAACTTCTTCAGGGAGTCCCCCTACGTTGTGATGGCTCTTGATTGTGACTGAAGGGCCCCCTACAGAAATTGATTCTATGACATCGGGATACAGGGTTCCCTGCACAAGGAAAGTGGCTCCAGTACCCTCACGGTGCGCCGCATTCTCAAACACTTGGATAAACCGATTTCCGATAGCTCGCCGCTTTTCTTCAGGATCAACGACCCCGGAAAGGTCTTCTAGAAATGGGGTAGAAGCTTCCTCAACCACAAGCTTCATTTTGTGGTGTGTTCGGAACATGAGCTCTACTTGTTCACGCTCTCGCTTCCGCAGCAGTCCGTGATCCACAAAAATGCAAGTCAGCCGATCTCCAATGGCACGGTGCACAAGAACCGCTGCCACTGAAGAATCAACTCCCCCTGACAGACCACAAATAACTGCGGCTTCCCCAACCTGTTGACGAATCCGCTCCACCGTATCTTCGATGAAAGCCCCAGCTGTCCATGTCGGTTGACACTCAGCAACCTGGAAAAGGAAATTCGAGATAATCTCATCACCTCGGTCGGTGTGTGCTACTTCAGGATGGAACTGGACTGCATAGATCGGGCGATCTGTCGCACGGAAAGCCGCAATTCGAAGTGTGTCAGTAGAGGCTATGCTTTCGTAGCCGGAGGGAAGTTCATCCACATGGTCTCCGTGAGAGCACCATACAGTTGTTGTTTTTCCCTGATGGAAGCCTTCGAATATTCCTTCATTTACTTGAACCTGAAGCTCAGCACGTCCGTATTCCCGTTTCCCCTGTTCAACTTCAGCCCCTTCAAGATGGGCAATGAGATGGAAGCCGTAGCAAATCCCTAGAATCGGTATACCTGCATTTAAAAGCCCGATATCTGCCGTCGGTACGTCCTCATCATAAACAGAAGAAGGTCCACCACTCAAAATTACAGCAGCTGGGTTCCAGGCCTTGATCCATTCTAGAGATTTATCGGGGGAGTGAATCTCACAATACACGGACTCTTCTCGAATCCTACGAGCAATCAATTGCGTGAACTGGGAACCAAAATCAAGAATCAAGACCCGATCATGCGTATGGCTCATTACTCTCCTCTAGCCAAGCCAGCAAAGGAAAGATGTGTTCAGTAAGCTCTGGCCCAAACCACCTCCGTGACAGAGTCTGCATCACCTGAGATACATTTACTAGGGGAGCTTTTAGAGAGAAACTCTTCGCCAGGGAGAACGCGAATAGTCGCTCTCAACTGCTCTTTTATTGTTTCCTCTACAGCAGGATTCCCACTCCATCCTGTGTACACGAAACCCACCCCTGAGTCGAAGGCTTCTTTGAGTTCACCAAGACTATTCACACCACGTACCGTGTTGTCCTCACGCCTCCGTCGGGCAGCTTGAAGTAAATCATCCTGGAAATACTCGAGCTTCTCAGGAAGTTTGGTGATGGCTTCGTTTTCAGGAAGAAAAGCTTTCCGGTTCTCACCTTCAGGCGTAAGCCGACGCACGAGTGCTAGTTGTTCACTTTGGAGATCCTTAGGCCCTATTTCTACACGGAATGGAACGCCCTTTCGTTCCCACTCAAAGTACTTTGCTCCCGGTGAGAGATTATCGCGACTATCGATCTTAGCCCTAACTCCAAGCTCCTCCAATCGAGCAAGCACTTCATCAGCTTTCTCTCGCACCCCTGACGTCTCTTCACCTGCAAGTATAGGAATGATCACTACCTGAGTCGGGGCAAGGCGCGGAGGGATAACTAACCCGCTATCGTCGCCATGAGTCATTACCACTCCACCGACTAAGCGAGTGGAGACTCCCCAAGATGTATTCCAAGCGTATTCCTCTGTGCCATCCTCTGACTGGAATGTTAGGTCAAACTGCTTTGAGAAGTTCTGACCAAGAAAGTGTGAAGTGCCCGCCTGTAGTGCTTTCTTGTCTTTCATTAAAGCTTCACAAGAATAGCTATTAACCGCCCCAGCAAATTTCTCTGAATCAGACTTTAAGCCAGTAATCGGAGGCATTGCCAACCACTCATCCATGAACTTCCTGTACAATTCGAGTATCAGAAGTGTTTCTTCCTCAGCTTCACCTGCAGTCGCGTGTGCGGTATGTCCTTCCTGCCATAGAAATTCAGATGTACGAAGAAAGAGCCGGGTTCTCATTTCCCAGCGCATGACATTGGCCCACTGGTTTAGAAGTACGGGCAGATCTCGATAGCTCTGGACCCACTTTGCATACATCGAATAGATGATCGTTTCGGAGGTGGGTCGCACGACGTAGGGCTCTTCTAACTCCTTACCACCGGCCCTTGTTACAACGGCCAATTCCGGAGCGAATCCTTCTACATGCTCCTTTTCTTTCTCAATGAAACTCATGGGGATGAGAAGAGGAAAGTATGCATTCTCATGACCTGTTTCCTTGAACATGGCATCGAGTGCACTTTGCATGTGTTCCCAAATTCCATAGCCCCAAGGTCTGATCACCATGCTCCCACGCACTGGCGAGTGATCCGCCAACTCAGCCCTTTGAACTACCTCATTGTACCAAGCTGAGAAGTCCTCACTCTGTGGTGTCAGTTTCTTGTCCTTAGCCATCTTTCTCTTTGATCTTCAGTTTCGATATCACGGTCGACTTGCTCCCATCTCTACCCGCCCGAAGGATCACCACCAGCCCAGGAACAGCAAAAAGGAGGATTGATACAACAATCCAGGTTGACCGGAAAGAAACCTTCAATTGCGCAGCAATCAACCAGGATACTAGAGCCCCACCAAAGACAGCAATCAGTCCTGCACCACCCATAATCACCCACTCCAAGAGGTTGAGACGACGGATGGCTCGTGCTGCTACCTCTTGGGTCACTCTCACATCTTCTTGGTCGTTCCGGCTCGTTTGGTTCAAATCAGATCCGAAAGCACGACCTCCCGCTCCTCCCCCGATGTCATGTCTCTAGCAATGAAACAACCTCTCTCTAGCTCGGCTGGGCCTATAATAAGAGCTACGGTTGCTCCCTCTCGTCCTGCAGCCTTCATCTGCTTCAATAAAGATTGATTACGGAAAGAATAAGCGACGCTCTTGCCAGACTCCCGCAGGGCCTGGGCAATCCTTAGTGCCTCTGGGCGCTCCTGTGCTGAAACGACGACCACAAAGTAATCAAGTTCTCTTTGAAAGGTTGGAATGAGTCCGCGATCAGCGAGGAGTTCGCCCAGCACTACGTCACCCATCCCAAATCCAGTCGCAGGAAGTGGCTCACCTCCAACAAGTTCAAGCAGCCGATCGTACCGCCCTCCTCCGCAAATCGCTCGTAATTCTCCTTGTCGATCGAAGAGTTCGAAGACAACTCCGGTATAGTATGCTAGGCCTCGGACAATCTTTAGATCGACCTCTACATACTCACCCAAGCCCATCTCACCTAGTCTCGCGACGAATTCATGGAATGATGCGATTCCCTCCGAGACCCTGCTGTCCGAGAGAACTTGTGCATCTAGGTCTTCGAGTGAGGGGGCAAGAAATATCGCAAGAACTTGTTTTGCCAGATCGTCTGAAAACTCCAAATCAGCTACAAGCATGTCCCGCACAACTGATTCCTGCTTCCTCCCTAATTTATCCGCTATAGCGAGCGTAGCCGCGATTGCATCTTCAGGTACCCCCACTACCTCAAGAAGTATTTGCACTAGTCTTCGGTCTGAAACTCGAGCAACAAAATCATCAGATGTCAAACCAAGCTCACGAAGGCCATCGATTGCAACTGCAAGGATCTCAGCATCAGCAGCCACACCAGCCTCTCCAATAAGATCTACATTCCACTGGAAATGTTCTTTTAGTCGGCCGCGCTGTTGCCGTTCATATCGGAATAGCTGTGGAAGGCTAAACCAACGGATCGGCTTGCTCATCCCCCTGCTTCTCGCCCCTAGAATACGAGCAAGTGACGGCGTCATTTCTGGCCTCAAGGATACCTGTCGGTCACCCTTGTCTATAAAAGAGTAGAGCTGGTTAACAATTTCATCACCGCTCTTCTGAACGTATAACTCAATCGGTTCGAGAGGGGGGCCATCGTATTCTAGGAAACCATAGCGACGAGCTACACGACGCCAGGCCTCACAAATATGAGTCCGGAGCGCAAAGTCTTCGGGTGGGAAGTCTCGGAACCCTGGAAGTCTCGGAAAAACTGAATTAGCCATGGTGGCGCGAAATCTAGGAATCCAGTCCAGATCTACAATGGGGTCACGATGTTGAATTGGAGAGTCCAGTTCAACATGACTCACCTCTCAAAGGTCCCCTTCCTAGAATTTTAAGTGCACTTCCTACAGTGTGCACTGACCCTGTAACAAGTACAGTGCCCTGCCCCGCATCACTTCGGGCTTGTACCAGCGCTTCTTGGAAATCTTCCTGAATTCGAAGGTTAACAAGCCTCTCTAGGGTCTGAAATGCATCTTCAGGTTTCCAACGACGGTCCAGAGGCGCAGAAGGAGCTTGGGTCAAAATCGCCCTATCCATTCGAGAGAAGAGAGTCGAAAGCATGCTTCTCCAATCTTTGTCACCCAAGACACCGACTAAGGCTACGAGCGGACGCGGAACATCAAGACTGTCGATCGTATCAACAAGTGAATCCATTCCGGCCACATTATGCGCCACGTCAAAAAACCACACTCGTCCGTTAATAACTTCGATCTGATTCCGCCCATGATACTCAACAGCAGCGATCCCCGTTCTCAGTGTCTCCAACTCAGGTCTCAGATCGTCGGGCATATGTTGTAATATTTCTACCGCCAGCGCAGCGTTCCTTGCCTGGTGGCGCCCGACAAGAGGTGTCTCACACTCAATCTGTCCCCAAGCACTCGTCTCCAAAGTGAAACGAGTTCGATGAGAAGTGACGTCAATCCTATCGGGTGCGGGTTCATTTACCTTTAAACAAGGAACTCCCACATCCCTTGTCACTTCACGAAATATTTCTAGTAAGCCTTCATCAGATTCCGTCGTTATGAGCGGAACACCTGACTTCACGATACCCAGTTTCTCCCTAGCTATCTCGCTTAATGAATCACCTAAATAGTCAGAATGATCGAGTGCTACATTGGTGATCGCGGTAATCTCAGGGTGAATGACATTCGTAGCGTCAAGACGTCCTCCCAAACCCACTTCGATCACTGCAACCTCGACATCCTCACATGCGAAGGCATACAAGCCAAGCACTGTGGCTAACTCAAAGAAGGAGAGTCCACAGATTTCGGGAACATTCCTTAACTCTTGGGCGAGACCCACCACTCGGTCATGAGTCAGGGGACTACCAGAGACACGAATCCGTTCTCTGAACGAACACAGGTGAGGTGAAGTGTAACAGCCAGTGCGAAAACCAGCAGTCTCAAGGACTGCTGCTACCATAGACGTGACGGAACCTTTTCCATTAGTGCCACCTATGTGGATCGTGCGGTAACTTCGATGGGGGTCACCCAAGCTCTTTAGAGATTTTTCAGTTCTCTCAAGCCCCCAATGGACACCAGAAGAAAGAGACGGAAATAGGCGATCTACTAGATCTAGATCGTCAAGAAAAAAGCTGTCGCTTAGCTTAGCCTGAAGTTCTTGGGCGCCTGCTATTCCGTCCATCCAACAAGCTGATGTCTTAGGATCACAGCAACGGTTTCTTTGAGATCACGCCGGTCCACAACAAGATCCACCATCCCGTGTTCCAATTGAAACTCTGAGCGCTGGAACCCTTCCGGGAGTTCCTGCTTGATCGTCTCCTCTATCACTCTCGGTCCGGTGAAGCCAATGAGGGCATTTGGCTCGGCCAGGTTTACATCCCCAAGCATCGAGTGGGATGCTGTGACCCCACCCGTTGTAGGGTTTGTTAAGACTGAGATAAATGGGATAGATGCCTCATGTAGCCTCGCTAGTACTGTGGAAGTCTTGGCCATTTGCATCAAGGAATAGATGCCCTCCTGCATACGGGCACCTCCCGATTGGCTTACAATGACAAAGGGCACGCTTCGCTGAAGAGCTGACCGACATGCTCTTGAGATCTTTTCTCCTACGACCGATCCCATTGAACCTCCGATGAAGGAAAAATCCATTGCTGCGATAGCAATTTCAATTCCATCAAGTCGGCCAGCCGCAGTCACCACAGCCTCACTCCTTCCAGTTGACTCTGCTGTCGCAATTCGGTTCGTATAATGTTTGACGTCCACAAATTCCAAAGGATCACTAGCTCTAAGGTCCCCGTCGAGCTCTTCAAAACTGCCTGGATCCAAAAGAATACTTAAGTAGCCCTCGGCGGAGATCCTCAGGTGGTGACCACACGACTCACAAACGTTGAGACTCCTCGCGAGTCGTTCTCGATAGAGCACCTCTCCACAACCCGGACATTGTTCAAAAACATCCGCAGGCACTTCTCTCTTATTTTTTCGAGCCTTAAGAGGCTTCTTGTCTTTCCTAAACCAAGCCATCAGAACTGTTTTTTAGTCCCCGTGAACGGGCTGGGTAAGTTATACATCATCCGATTCATCGAGATTGATTATCTGAGTGCCGAGGATAATCTGTCCAGAAAACCCTCTCTTGCCGATTCCTTTTGTCCATGCGGTCCATGTTTATCCAACTAGCTTTCCTAGCCTTCATGGGCTACACGAACAGCAATAGCCAGCGAAATCCAACACATTAAAAGGAATGTACCTCCGTAACTCACGAATGGGAGTGGTATACCGGTGATCGGAACTAAACCGATAGTCATCCCGATATTTACGAAGATATGGGTAATCCAGGCACCGAAGATACCAAGCACTACCAAGCCAGCAAAGGGATCTGGCGTCCGTGTCGCCATCTGCACGAGATGTCCCAGGATGAAGCAAAAAGCAAGGATCCCTAGTGCAGTACCTATGAACCCAAGCTCTTCCCCCACAACACTAAAAATAAAGTCAGTGTGCTGCTCGGGGAGAAAATCATACCGCTTTTGGGGACCTAAAGTGAATCCTTGACCCATGACTCCACCGCTTCCAACTGCAACTTTGGATTGGATGAGTTGGTATCCAGCTCCCCGGGGATCTACTTCCGGATCAAGAAACACAAGGATGCGATTCTGTTGATACGTAGCAAGTCGATTCCAGAGGGGCTGAGCTACCGTCCCAGCTGCCAGATTAGCAAGAACCACTCCAATAGACTCAAATAGAAGAAGTCGGTACCGGAAGAGATAGAGGAAGCCTACTAATGCAACAATATAGCCAGACCAGATAACCGTCTCATAGGAAAGCACCAGACCAAGGATAGGACTCGCTATAAGGAGGAGCAGGATCACTGGGGTGCCTGACCAAAAGAGCATTGTGAAAAGGATCCCCCCAAACGCCATCGCCGTACCCAAGTCAGGCTGGAGCATGATGAGTGTGAGTGGAAGCCCGACTAAAAATGAAGGAAGCACAAGATCCTGAACTGAATTGAGTGGTTCCTTCCTCTGTGATAAGAATCTTGCTAGAAACAGGACGGCTGCGATTTTCGCGATCTCGGATGGCTGGAAACTGAACGGCCCAATCTGAATAAAACTTTTCACGCCGGCAGCTGTACCCACCCCTGTGCCGACCATAAGGGTAAATACCAAAAGCAGAACACTAAACGCATACGCTGGTAGGGCGACCCATTCAATCCACCGAACTGGCACCCGAACCACACCAATGAACGCTACCATGGCAAGTGCGAACCATGTCCCTTGGCGGATCCATGCATTCTGAGTCACATCATTCGGGATATGGACAACTCCAGCTGAATAGATCATTGCCAGTCCGAAAACAGTGAGAGCGAAGACCGCTAATACCAGGGGTGGTTCCAAGAGCCATTTCGTAAATTGACGCCTCATCGGATTGCGCCAATTACATTAGGATAGCGCTCTCTATACCAGGTTGGCACAGGCCCATTCTGTACATGATCCAAGTAAGTTTGGACACTATCAGTTGGGATACCATGCTTCCTTCGGAGGTAGTAGTCGGCTGTTTTAGCCATGATGGGCGCAGCTGTCGCAGAGCCACTCTCCCCGTATTCCACAATCACTACCACCACAATACCCGGTGATCCACCAACAGGACCGGCCATTCCAGCAAACCAAGCATGTGGTTCGGCGAGACCAGCCTGACTCAGTCCGTGCTCAGCTGTACCGGTTTTTCCCAAAACTTGCCAATGTTCAAGCGCTGTGCCGAAGTGGGCTGTACCACCTGGAGCTGTAACCTTCCTCAACCCCTCACGGAGGGACTCCAAGTGGTCAGGATCTAAATTAAGGGCCCACGTCTGCTCAATCTCCAAATCACGAGCTAGGACGGGGGTCGGGGCAGATCCATCTCTGGCAAGCGCAAGATAGAACTGAGCTATCTTAAGAGGTGTTTGGGAATTCGGACCCTGACCAATTGAAAGTGGAAGAACCTCCCCTTCGCGAGGAGCATACCCGAACCTCCGCTCCCAAAACTCTCTCTCAGCTGGGAAAACTCCTTGACTCTCTTGCGGAAGATCAATACCGCACTGGCGGCTGAAGCCGATTTCTGTTGAACGCCTCAGAAGCGGATCAAGCCCAATTCTAAGTCCAAGTTGGTAGAAATAGACATCACAAGAATTACCAATTGCCTCAGCTAAGTTATTAAACCCATGACCATCAGGGTCCCAGCACCTGTAGGATCGGTTACCAAAAGCATACGACCCAGTGCATGGTACAGGCATCTTCTCATTCGGTGTGATCGCTCCAAGATCAAGGCCGATCCCGGCCGCAGCTAATTTCCAAGTCGATGCGGGAGGGTAGAGACCCAGCACAGCACGATTGAAGAGGGGGTTCCGATCGTCAGCGTTCAAATCCTCCCAAGCTTGGCTTGATATCCCACTCACAAAGTCGTTGGGGTCATATCCTGGGTTAGAATAAAGGGCGAGAACGCCCCCATCTTCCGGGTCCAACGCGATCACAGCCCC
The DNA here is from genome assembly GCA_002724575.1 of Gemmatimonadota bacterium. GTDB lineage: Bacteria > Gemmatimonadota > Gemmatimonadetes > Longimicrobiales > Gaopeijiaceae > UBA1142. The sequence goes on from PBPC01000048.1 coordinate 35,643, forward strand.
GGACAGTGATTTGGGAAAGATATGGTGTATCCATTCCTGTAACTCAATATCAATATTGAGGTGGAGGCTTTCTCCTCCCTCACCGGGGTCCTCTCTGAAGGCACCAAAATCACCTACGATACGTCCACGAGCATCTACTTCAACGTATTTGAGACCTCTCCGGCCTTGTAGGATCGATTCATATTGCTTCTCCACACCCGCTTTTCCGACGACCATACCCTGTTCATAAAGGTCCTGGGAAAAGTCAGTAGATGCTAGTTCATCGGCAGTGATTTCTCCAACATAGCCGAGTATATGAGCCGCTGCCTCACCTCCAAAATACCTGCGCCGCGGCCTCATTTCGATGTGCACTGTAGGGAACTCTGTTCGGCGTTCTTGGAGCGCACTTACCACTGAAAAGTCAGCATCAGCATCTACTACCAGTGGCTGTCGACCATAACGCGTAAGGAATGCTAGCAGAGATTCAATACGCTCATCTGAGATCTCCAGATACTGACTCATCTGATTGAGTGTCGCTCGAATTGAGTCTGGTGGCCCAGGTAGCAGTGTTATTGCATAGCCTGGAACGTTATCAGCAATCACAAGGCCATTTCGATCGTAGATAGTGCCTCGTGGAGCAGGAATTGGGAGCTGGCGAATCCGGTTTGACTCTGCTCTCAATTCCCAAGTATCTGAGCGTAACACTTGAAGTCTGAAAAACGCGATAGTGAGGGTACCCATCAAGATCGCTATTACCAGATATAGACCTCGCGCTCTCTGCCTTCGAGAGTGCGGGTGATAGAGGTTCATCTCGCCTCTCTCCTACGCGATCCCAGCAATACCATGAGCGGTACCGCTATAGCTGCAGCGTATACACCACCTAAAAAGCCATTCAACATCACTTGTTCAAGAAATGGGAGACGAAGAGCTTCGCCCGCCATTACCCAATGAAGTAAATCACGAGCCCATTTTCCGAGAATAAAGTACGAAAGCTGAAAACTTAGTGAATCACCCACGAACAGGTTGCGTGTGGTTGCCCCCAGCGCTCCAGTGATTGTCATAGCCACGCTGCTCGCCCCAAATGCCAATACACTTAATGAATCTTCTAAAAGCCCAAACGCAAGACCGAGTCCGGTAGCCCCTCCTATTCCGATTTCTCGTGCAGCCAGAAGCAGCGCAATGGTTAGCATATCTGGCACCTCAGGCCCCAACCCAAATCCCACATGCATTATGAAATGAGCCGAGAAAAGGCATAAAACAACAAGCCACAATCTGATGCTGTGACTCATGGATCCCTACGCTCCGCGATCTCCTCTTCTACAGTGCTTGAAGAATCGTCTGACCAAAGCTGGTATAGGTTCTTGGGTGAGGGATTAGTGAAGACGATAACATGTGTGGCAGAACCCGGCTCTACCATTGGCTGAAGTCGATAGGCTTTCCTCCATTGTCCTTGAACTTCCTCGATCCCAGCTATGCGGCCTATCGGAATGCCCCTAGGAAATAAGCCACCGAGCCCGCTAGTCACCACCAGCGTATCATCAGGTACAGTTTCATAATACGCAGTCCCATTGAGCACTAATCGGTCTTCTTCCCGGAACGCTCCTCTTCGATTCTCTACGATGCCGTATGTCCTACCATCCTGAAGCATTGCGCTCACGCGGAAATCAGGATGGGTCCAGTCCATACCTACTGAGATTTCTTGTCGTACCTCAAGAATTCTACCCACCAAGCCATGTCTATTCACCACCGGGGCCCCATTTTCAATCCCATCCCCTGACCCGAGCTCTAGAAAAAATGTGCTCTCCGACCCAGGAATTCCTGAACGCAAGACTGTCGCAGGAAGAAAATAAGCCTCACCTCGCTCGGCTAAATCAAGCAAATCCCTAAGAATTCGATTCTCATCCAAAAGATCAGCCTGGGAGGATACCGAAGCGGTAAGAGAGTCTAATTGGGCCCGTAGGATCCCCGCCTCTGCAGCATTTTCTTTAGCGGCAGCTACCCATTGTTGAGTCACAATGAATGGCCGCAGAGCTGTGACTCGCATCGACCAGGCGATGCTTTGTTGCATATCAGCTGGTATATATGCGGTGACTAGTGCCAGAATACAAAATAAAATTGCAAGTATATTCTGACGTCGTTGACCCTCAGCGTACTCCGGCTCGGGCCTGAACGCCACCAAGACTCTTGGCTCCTATTGGACTAGAACAGTACGATAGTGGTGAAGATCATCGAGGATCCGACCTGCCCCTCGCACCACACACGTTAGAGGTTCTTCATCCACATGGATTGGAAGGTTGGTCTCGTGCTGTAATAGCCGATCCAGTCCTCGGATCAGTGCGCCACCACCTGTCATCACGATCCCGCGGTCCACAATGTCTGAGGATAGTTCTGGTGGAGTAATCTCAAGTGCTCGACGCACGGCCTCGACAATCGCCTGAATTGGCTCTTGTATGCACTCTCGAACTTCTTGTGAGTGAACAGTAACAGTCTTGGGGATACCAGATACCAGGTCCCTGCCCTTGACCTCCATCTCACGCTCTTCACCAACATCAAACGCTGACCCGATCTGGATCTTGATGGCTTCTGCTGTCGGCTCACCGATAAGCAGATTGTAGTTCTTGCGAAGAAATGTGACGATCGCCGCATCCAGTTCGTCACCTCCAACCCGAATAGATGTGTTAGAGACAATCCCTGAGAGCGCTATGACTGCTATCTCCGTAGTGCCTCCACCAATATCGATAACCATATTCCCAGTTGGTGTTTCCACCGGAAGACCCACCCCTATAGCTGCACCCATTGGCTCATCTACCATGTATACGACCTTCGCTCCAGCTGACATAGCCGATGATCGGACTGCCCTACGCTCAAGCTCTGTAATCCCAGATGGAACACCTATCACTACCCGAGGCTTGATCCGGAAGATTCGTTTATGCGTAACCTGAACTAGGAAGTGCCGAAGCATCATCTCCGTCACATCTACATCAGCAATCACCCCATCCTTTAAGGGACGAATCGCCTCAATGCCTTCTGGCGTACGACCGAGCATGCGCTTGGCCTCGAGGCCGATGCCCATGATTCTGCGGCTCCCCTTTTCAACCGCCACCACAGATGGCTCATTGAGTACAATGCCCTCGCCCTTTACATAAACCAATGTATTCGCAGTGCCGAGGTCGACAGCGATGTCATTTACCGGGACTAGACGTCCCGAGCTAAACCAACTACCTAGTCCAGACAACAGTTGAGTCGGCATTCCAAGGTGAAGGGGCACTCTTCGGGCCCTTTGGTGACCTTACACTGCCCAAAGGGCCCGGGAACATACGTTTGCTGACTAGCAGAAGCCAGTATCCAAGGTGTATTAGAGTGATATCCGATTGTACCTAACCGGTTCCAGTACTTCCGAAGCCATCTTCTCCCCGGTCTGTATTGCTAAGTTCTTTCACCTCTGATACTTCGGGACTTTGAAATAGTGAGAAGACCAGCTGAGCGATGCGCTCACCTCTGATCAGCGCAACCTGCTCCGATCCAAGATTTTGGATAATGATCTTGACTTCACCTCTGTAATCTGGATCGATAGTACCCGGACTATTTGGCAAAGTAATCCCATGCTTCAACGCTAATCCCGAACGCGGACGTACTTGGCATTCCATTCCTTCGGGTAGCTCCATAATCAACCCAGTACTTATCAAACGAATTTCACCCGGGTTTAGTACTGCGTCGGTAGCTGATCGTATGTCATAACCAGCGGCCTGTGGCGTCGCTCGTGCCGGTAATGGGAGATCCGGATTGGACGGAAGCCTTTGGAATTGGACCCTTAGTTCTTGAGTCACACCTGAGCCGAACCCATCAATAAGTCATTGACATCATGGCATTCCATCCCGAATGCATCTGCAACGCCCTGACAAGTAATCTGACCTTGGACCATGTTCACTCCTGCTTTCAGGCCAGAATCCATAGAAGAAGCTTGCCTCCATCCCTTCTGAGCAAGCGCGAGTGCATACGGGAGAGTTGAATTGGTGAGAGCAAGAGTGCTCGTTCGTGGGACTCCTCCCGGCATATTCGCCACTCCATAATGCATAACCTCATCAACCAGATAAACCGGATCCTGATGGGTAGTTGGTTTGATGGTTTCTACACACCCACCCTGATCCACAGCAACATCTACGATCACCGTCCCAGGACGCATTAAGGCCAAATCCCCACGACTGATCAATCTCGGGGCCTTCGCTCCCGGAATGAGCACGGCACCGATAATCAAATCAGCGTCTTGGACTTGCTTGCGAATCGCATATCGGGTGCTAAAGAGCACTTGGACATTTGCAGGCATTACATCGTCCAGATACCGGAGCCGTTCAAGATCAATGTCCATTATATGGACCCTTGAACCTAAGCCTGCAGCCATCTTCGCCGCGTTAGTGCCGACAACCCCACCACCCAAAATTAGAACCTTGCCCGGTAGCACCCCAGGTACTCCACCCAGTAAGACACCCAGACCACCCTGCGGCTTCTCCAGGTATTTTGCTCCTTCCTGGACCGCCATCCGTCCTGCTACTTCACTCATTGGGGTTAGTAGAGGCAACTCTCCGTTAGATAGTTCGACAGTTTCATATGCAATCGCCACCACACCAGCTTTCAAACATGCTCTCGTTAAGCTTTCGTCAGCTGCAAAATGAAAGTAGGTAAAAATCACCTGACCATCTCTCATATAGGGTAACTCTTGGTGTATAGGCTCCTTGACTTTCATAATCATTTCAGCCTGAGCCCAAACCTCTTCCGCTGTGTCGAGTACTTTCACTCCTGCTTCAGCATAGAAATCGTCAGTGAATCCACTTCCCAACCCAGCACCAGATTCTATGACAACGTCATGCCCATCTTCAGAAAGCATCTCTGCACCCGCAGGAGTAAGGGCAACACGATACTCATCAGCTTTGATTTCCTTGGGTAAACCAATCAGCATTCGATTCTCGCGGTTTTCAGTTCTTTGAAAAGTACTGCCTTTACGTTGTATTTGGCCCCAAGCGCAACACGAAATAACGATCAGGAGAGTAATACATCTCAGCCACTCGTTGAATTTCTTCAAAAGACACGGCGTCAATCTTCTCTAAGACTCCATCCAAACCTATAAATGGCTCTTCGTGCAATGCAAAAGAAGCAAGTCGGTGAAGCCTAGATCCTGGGGATTCCAGAGAAAGCATAACCTGTCCCTTAACCTGCCTCTTAGTCTTATCTAATTCTCCCGAAGTCAAGCCACTTACTGCAAGTGTAGATAACTCAGCTGATATAGCCTCAACTGCAGCTTGGGCTATAGTCGGTCGTGTTGCAACGTAGATACCAGAAAGACCGGCAACACTATAGAAAGACTGATACGTATAGATCGAATAACAGAGGCCCATCTCCTCTCTAATTTTCTGGAACAGTCTAGAACTCATTCCACCACCGAGGGCCGAGGACAGCAGTGCGAGTGGATATCGATCCGGATGACAATGTCCGGGCACATTTGTCCCAAATACGATCTGGGTCTGAGCAGAAGTACGTGCAACGAACTCATGCCCATGCTTGATCCCCTCTGGTTCCACAACTAGGGACGATGCGTCCACATCTGAAGAGTGGGTAGGGAACAAACGACTTACCGCCTCAACAAGCTCCTCGTGGCGGAGATTGCCGACTGCGGCCACGATAAGGTTCTTTCCTCTATAAGTTCTTTGGTGTAGCTGCCGAAGCTTGTCACTCGACAGCTTTGAGACTGAAGCCTTCGTGCCAAGTATCGACTGACCGTATGGGTGCCCCTGCCAAAGTTGATCAGAGTGCATTTCAAAAACCAAGTCATCCGGAGTGTCCTGGACTTGGGCTATCTCTTCCAGAATCACCTCCCTCTCCAACTCTAGATCATTATCACTCAATAATGGGGCGAGTGTCAGATCTGCTAGTACATCCAAAGCTTGCTCAAGATGTTCGTCGAGAACCCTCGCCTGATAAGAAGTGTGTTCACGAGTCGTATATGCATCCAAGAACCCTCCCAAGCTCTCTAAGGAGAGCGCGATCTCTGAGGCCGAGCGCTTTTCCGTACCCTTGAACACCATGTGCTCAAGCAAATGACTCACACCTGACTCAGAAGCACTTTCGTGTGCTGACCCCTGGCGCACCCACACCCCCACGGCAGCTGAACGTACTGATGGCATATATTCACTGAGAACATGTATGCCACTATTGAGCCTTGTTTCAAAAATGTGCTCAACACCATCAAAAGAGGCAGCAGTCAAGCTTGGCGTTGTGCAAGACAAAGTATCCCAACGGGCAGCAAGTAGGTTACCCCCCCCTATATAATTGCCAGGAAGGCTCAGTCTTCAATCACCTCAAGACTGTCTGCCCCTTCATCGCTCTCCCCGTCGTCAGAAGCACCCTCTGCTTCCTCCGCAAGAGCAGCCTTCCGAGACAATCTCAACCTTCCTTTTTCATCTATCGAAAGGAGTTTAACTCTCGTGATATCACCTCTTTTTAGCACATCTTCAGTCCGCTCTGTCCGACCCTCTGAGAGTTCTGAGATATGACATAGGCCCTCGGTACCTGGCATGATTTCAATGAAGGCACCGAAGGTAGTAGTGTTCTTAACTGGACCTTCATAGATACGCCCTATCTCGGGATCTTTAACAATCGCCTCGATCATTTCTCGGGCACGAGTTCCTGCCTCACCCGAAACCGCAGCAATCTTAACGAGCCCGCTATCATCAATCTCAATCATGGCGCCTGATTCATCCTGGATCGCTCGGATCGTCTTCCCCTTCGGTCCAATAATCTCGCCAATCTTCTCTGGATTGATTTGGATTGACTCAATGCGTGGAGCATATGCTGAAAGATCCTCTCGAGCCTCAGATAACGTCTCACCCATACGGTCCAAGATGTGCATCCGGGCTGTCTGCGCACGTCCTAGCGCTTCCTCGAGAATCTCGACGGTCAAGCCCGCAATCTTAATATCCATCTGTATGGAAGTAATTCCGTCACGGGTGCCGGCAACCTTAAAATCCATATCACCAAGAGCATCCTCAAGCCCAAGAATATCGGTAAGGATTGCTACCTCTCCATCTTCTTTTATCAAGCCCATCGCTACACCTGCACAAGCAGACTTGATCGGCACACCTGCATCCATCAGTGAGAGGGATGACCCACATACCGTCGCCATTGATGAAGAACCATTCGACTCCAGGATTTCTGACACAATGCGAATCGTGTAGGGAAAATCTTCATAGGAAGGAAGCAGAGATTGGATAGCTCGTTCAGCTAGATTCCCATGACCAATCTCTCGCCTGGAAGTACCACGGAATGGTCGTGCTTCACCGACTGAAAAGGGCGGGAAGTTATAATGGAGCATAAAGGACTTCTTGACTTCCTCACGAGAGTCAATTGAATCTATTCTCTGCTCGTCACGAGCAGTCCCTAGGGTCACAACACCAAGGGCCTGTGTCTCTCCTCGCGTGAACAGGGCTGACCCATGTGTTCGCGGAAGAACACCGACTTCACAGGTAATCTGCCGCACCTCATCTACTCCGCGCCCATCAGCCCTCCGACCTTCCTCGAGAATCTGACGGCGCATAGTCCGTTTTTCAATCGATCTCAGTATGTCATAGATCGCGGAACCTTCTTCTGCAAAATCTTCATTCTCTGAGGTCAGTGTCGCGGTAACATTCTCTCGGACTTCTGCCATCGCCTGGGTTCGTTCCTGTTTATCCCCTATCGCCAGTGCTTCGCCCACCATGGTAGCCGCAAGCTCTTCAACCCTCTCCTTGAGTTCTGGGTCTGGCTCAGAAGCAGACCACTCCATCACCGGTGGCACTGCGTGGCTCTTAAGCAATTCTTCCTGAAAGCTACAGAGTTCCTTGATGCCTTCGTGCGCTATGTGAAGTCCCTCAAGGATCTCAGCTTCGGAAAGCTCGAGTGCTCCACCTTCTACCATCGTGAGAGCCTCAGCTGTACCTGCAACAACGATATCGATATCGGAGTACTCGAGTTGTTGAAACGTGGGATTCAAAACCCAAGTGTCCTTAATTCGGCCCACTCGTACTGAAGAGACCGGTGTATCAAAAGGGATCTTAGACATATTAAGAGCCACAGATGCACCGAGCATAGCTAGCACATCCGCATCGTTCTCTTGATCCGCCGATAAGATGAAACACGCAAGTTGTGTTTCATGCATAAATCCTTTCGGGAAAAGAGGACGAATCGGACGATCGATCATCCTAGCCGAAAGAATTTCCTTTTCTGCCGGTCTGCCCTCACGTTTAAAGAAGCCACCGGGAATTTTCCCTGCTGCGTATGTCTTCTCCCGGTACTCTACGGTCAAAGGGAAAAACGGGAGATGGGTAGGTTTATCCTGCACAGTGGCTGCACACAGGACAACAGTATCCCCAAACTGAACCAGGCATGAGCCCTGCGCGAGATTTGCCATACGACCTATCTCAAGCGAAAGGGTTCGCCCGGCGAATTGATGCTCAATCCTCTGAATCATTCTTTTTTACTCACTTCGGTTTTACCGGGGGAGTTTCCCCCGCTTAGGTTTAAATGCCGAAGGGATGCAAGAGCCGAAGGAGAGAGCGACCGCCGCCAGGGAGCACGCTCTTGCGTGAGCCCGTTCCGCAGCTAATTCGAAGGCCGTCTCCCAGCCGGAGCATGCTACGCCCCTCGGAATGGTTAGTGTCGCAGTCCTAGATCAGTAATCAGCTCGCGATACTGTTCGATATCCGACTTCTTAAGATACTCTAGAAGGCGACGCCGACGCCCTACCATTTTCAGTAGGCCTTGTCGGCTATGATGATCCTTCTTGTGAGCCTCAAAGTGGGTCTGGAGATCATTGATACGAGCTGTAAGAATTGCCACCTGGACCGGGGCACTTCCACGATCATTTTCGTGGATTTGGTACTTTGTAATAATATCTTCTTTGACGATCGCCATTAGCGTCGTGCCTCCGCGAGAGTCTATCGCTTCAAGGGAAGCTTAATTTTCGAGTGAGAAACCTAGAGTGATCTTGCTCGTTCGTCTACTGTACGGCGAGCTACCTCTGCATCTTTTCCCATCTGTGCAATCAATTGCTGAGGACTATCAAACGGCACAATCTCTCTGAGGAATTTTACAAACTCCACCTCTACTTCAGACCCGTAGATGTCTCGATCGAAGTCTAAGAGATGAACTTCTATACTTGAAGAAAGCCCTTTAAAGGTTGGGCGTGGCCCCAGATGTAGGGCGCCCGAATATCTCTCACCGTCTACCCTGCACTGCACCGCGTAAATCCCCGGACGTGGCATGAGCTTGTCTTCATCAGACAATGAGAGGTTAGCGGTCGGATATCCAAGTTTACGGCCACGCTGTTCTCCGTAAACTACCGTCCCAGAGATGGAGTACAGACGGCCAAGACATAACTCCACTTCGTCCATACGGCCCGCATTAACTGCATTACGAACCCGAGTTGAGGAAACTACAGCACCACCCACCTCAACCGGTTCTATAACATCAACTTGAAAACCCAGTTCTTCTCCAAGCTCTCTCAGTGTATCTACATTACCTGACCGATCGCGACCAAATCCGTGGTCATGACCAATCACAAGCTCCCGCACGTGCAAACGCTCAACCAATATTTCTTTGACAAATTGGCGTGGCTGGTACTTTGAAAGCACTTTATTGAAGGCAATAAATACGGCGTAGTCCAGTCCGCTCTCGGCAAGAATCTCCTTCTTCTCCACTGGTGTGGTAAGTGACTGTGTAGCCGATTCTGGCCTTAGGACCTTTAGGGGATGTGGTTCAAAGGTTACGAGCACACTTCTCCTTTCGGTAACCCGCGCCCTCTCACTTATCTCCTGAAGTATCGTCCAATGCCCTAGATGGATACCGTCGAAGGTCCCAACAGTCACAATGCTCCCAACATCATCCGGGACTCCAGGCATGTGTAACCATTTACTATGCCTCACTGAACAAAAACCTTTCTCGGTTGCAGATAACCCTCTCCAGTTTCAGCAATGGCGATAAGGGTTCCGGCTTTTGATACAGCCACAAGCTTAGATGTAACTGGGTTTTCAAATGGAATCGTATTCCCGCAGGCAAGCTTCTCTGCGTCAATCTGACTGACCTCCACTGAAGGCAGGTGTCCTACAGCTCTTAGGGGATTGATTGATCTCTTTTCAATTCTAGAAACATCACAGAGATGATCGACCTTTACTGCCTCTTCTACCGAAAAATCACCGACCGAAGTGCGGCGCAGCTCAACCAAATGAGCTCCGACTTTCAGTTTAGCACCTATGTCCCTAGCCAGAGATCTAACGTACGTACCACTGGAGCAACGCACTCTGAAACGAAGGATCGGTAGATCCATAGCAAGTAACTCAAGTTGGTGAATTCTGATATTCTGGGCTGGTAGATCAACAAATTCTCCACGTCTAGCACGGTGATGCATTGGCACTCCCCTAATCTTCTTTGCAGAGAATTGAGGAGGGACTTGTCCTAAGTTTCCCTGGAATGAAGTGAGCACCTCATCAATCTGGTCGGCGGTAAGACATTCCCATCCTCTAGACTCATTAATCACGTCTCCTTGAGCATCTTCAGTCGTTGTTGAAACCCCCAGTAAAGCCACAGCATCGTAAGACTTATCCAACCCGACCAAGTATTCTGATAACCGAGTTGAATATCCGACGCACATTAGAAGGAGTCCTGAGGCGAACGGATCTAGGGTACCTGTATGTCCCACCTTCGAAGTCCCTAGTGCACGGCGCAGCATAATAACCACGTCGTGGGATGTGGGTCCCGGAGGTTTGTCGACAGGAAGAACAAAGCCCAGCCCCGGGCCAACAGAATTCACTCGAGATTTTCCTCGTCTTCATCCAAAACCGGTGAAAGCACATCAGAAAGGATTTCCTCAATACGGCGGGCCTGGTCTAAAGAGTGGTCTTGCTGAAATCGCAGTTCTGGAACGCGACGCAAGTGCAGTGACCGGCCGAGTTCCCGACGAAGAAACGGTGCTGCAGCTTCAAGCCCGGCAAGCGACTCACTCAATTCATCATTTGGATTCTGGGGGCGGACGTACACCCGGGCTGAACCCAAATCCCCAGCAACCTCGATACTCGTAATAGTCACTGGACCAACCCGAGGGTCTCTCACTTTCCTTCGAACCAGCTCAGAAACCTCACGCTTAAGCTGTTCATTGAGCCGAGCCAAGCGCTTAGGCATCATCAGTGGATCCTCTTCTGCACCGAGACGATAACAGCGCCTCCATTACGCTCCACAAAACTATCCAGTTTATCCAAAACAGACTCTGCATAGCGCCCATCCGAAGCAACCAGGGCTATAGTCAGTTGAGCTCTCTTATGCACATCTTGAAAAGCAGTCTCTGCCACAGACACGTTGAACTTATTTCGTAATCGGTCCTTCAAGGATCTGAGGATAGATCGCTTCTCCTTGAGCGACGAACATCCCGGAAGATTCAAGTCCCACACGGCTGAGGCGATAACCATCTAACCTATGCCCTTCTGAGTAACTGCCTTAGGAAACTAGGACTTCGTAGATAGGGTCATAGGGTCCGGGCAACTTCCTCAACCGTGTAGCATTCAATGAAATCACCAACCTTCACATCATTAAAGTTCTTGATACCGATGCCACACTCAAATCCCTCCCGAACTTCTTTCACATCGTCCTTGAAGCGCTTTAGCGAACTCACTTCGCTATCGTATACGACTATCCCGTCACGGATAATCCGCGCATAACCCTTACGATCAATTCGACCTTCAGATACATAACACCCGGCAATTGTACCCAGTTTTGTGATCTTGAAGGTTTCGCGAACCTCCGCCGTACCCTCTATCGCCTCTCTTCGCTCTGGCGCTAGCATCCCCTCAAGTGCCGCTGTTACTTCGTCCACAGCTTCGTAGATCACATCATAAGCACGAATCTCCACACCCTCTCGATCCGCTGACTGACGTGCTGCCGTTTGCGGGCGTACACGAAAGCCTAGGATTACCGCCCCCGCAGTCTGGGCAAGAAGTACATCTGACTCATTGACTGCACCAACTCCCCGATGGACGATATCGACCTGTACTTCATCGGTGCCTATTTGTTCGAGGGCATCGGATAGTGCTTGAACAGAACCATCCACATCCCCTTTTATAAGCAAGGGGAGAGTTGAAAGCTCACCTGCCACAGCAAGTGCCCCGAAATCGCCTAGGTTGACAGCACGTTCTCGAATACGCAGTTGCTTTTCTCTCTCCAAACGCTGTCGGTTCTCTGCGATCTCTGAAGCTCTGTCAGGATCGATCACCTGAAATGTGTCTCCAGCTTGAGGCACGCCACCCGCGCCTAGAACTTGCACTGGCATTGCTGGGCCGACTTCGTCAATGCTATGCCCACGCTCATCAAGGAGAGCTCTCACTCTACCATCAAAAAATCCACAGATAAACGAGTCACCTACTCGTAGTGTACCACTCTTAACGAGCACCGAAATGACAGGACCCTTACCAACATCTAGCTGAGCCTCAATAACAGTACCCTGAGCATCTCGGTTTGGGTTTGCCTTGAGTTCAAGCATCTCCGCTTGGAGTAGCACTTTTTCAAGAAGTTCTTCGACCCCTTCTCCCGTCTTAGCTGACACATCAACCGCAAGTACATCGCCACCAAAATCTTCGACATTAATATTATGCTGTAATAGTCCTTGTTTAACCTTGTTTGAGTCCGCAGCGGGAAGATCAATCTTGTTAATGGCAACGATTACGGGCACACCGGCATTGGCTGCATGAGAAATTGCCTCAACGGTTTGCGGCATGACAGAGTCGTCTGCAGCAACTACTAGGATCACAACATCAGTTACCTCAGCACCTCGCGCTCTCATTGCAGTAAAAGCAGCATGGCCCGGAGTATCCAGGAAGGTGATGCTACGATCTTCCTCAAGATCTACGCGATAAGCTCCAATGTGCTGGGTGATCCCACCTGCCTCACCAGCAACCACATTTGTGTCCCTAATACGATCTAACAGAAGGGTCTTTCCATGGTCAACATGCCCGAGAACGGTAACAACTGGAGAACGTGATTTCAGATCCTCAGGCGCATCTTGCACCTCTTCGAACTCCGGCTCTGCAACATACTCTTCCTCTCGAACCGCAGTAAAATTGAACTCTTCCAATAGCATTTCGATTTGATCAAAATCAAGCCGCTGATTAATGGTCACTAGGAGCCCTAGGTTTTTGAACGCAGACCCGATGATATCTGTCGAAGATACATCAACGAGGTCAGCTAACTCTGCAATTGTAAGGAACTCATTTACCCGAACGGTTGTGCGCTCTCTTTCTTCCTCCTGTCGCTCCTGCTCAACCTGGGCTTCTTGCTCTTCAACTGTTTGGCGCCCTTTCTTTTTCCTTCGCTTTTTCCCAGAACCTCCTTTGATCTCAGCCATGACGCGCTGGATATTTGACTGCACAGCATCCTTGTCCACACGCTGTCGCTTCTTGCCCTTCTTCTTCTCTTTGCGTTGCCGTCGACCATCAGGTGTATAACCCTCAGCCTGGATTCGAACCTGACCACCTGGTCCAGCACTGGCAGCAGGAGAGGGAGAGGGAGAGGGAGAGGGAGTCGTTTGAAGAATTTTCCTGACTGGACCACCCTTTCGTGCTGACTCTAGGGGCTCCGCTTTCTCTGGTGCCGAACGATCTTGAACTTCAGTTTCTTCTTCAATTGCCTCAGAAACCTGTGAGCCTTCATTTTCATCAAGCGCACTATCCGTTTCTGTTAGTTCTTCTTCATCTGATTCCAGTTCACCTAGATCCTCCAGAACTTCTGTAGCCTCCGGGCTCGTCTGAATACCGAGATCCAAATCTTCTGACTCAGAATCTTCTTCGTCCTTCCTAGTTTCGGGGGCCGATGGGTCAGCAACAGTTGTATCCTCTTGCTCAGGCACACCTTCCACCTCGGCGCCTTCCTCAGTCGACCCGACATCAGATTCGGTTGTAACCTCAGGCTCCGGTGGCGGGACCTCGGATGCCCGGCGGCGGCGGCGACGACGACTGGGTGAGGGCGATGCTTCTTCTAATACTGCCTGGATCGCCTTAGCCGGATCAGAATGACCAGCTCTTCGCTCACGCTCAATCTTCGCAAGGACTTTAGCCTGTTGGGCATCGTTAATAGCTGAACGTGCACCGGTAACAGGGATCCCCATCTGCCGAAGTAGCGCTATAAGAGTATCAGCTTCTACTCCAAGGTCTCTTGCAAGCTCCTGGACACGCATTCTTTACCTAATCCCTCCCTTCATCCACCATGATTTCACCATCTATGCTTTCCAAAAGTCGCCCCGCTAGGGACGCATCTGTCACCGCAACCGCTGTTATTGGAGCCCTCCCAATTGCAGCTCCCAGGGTTGTCCTATCCCCAAGTAAGACCTGGGGGATTATCCGTTTCCGTATAGTTCGCCTAATCTTGTCTAGTTGAGTTAATGAAGCATCTTCAGCCATCAAGACGAGACGTGCCTCACCTTGACTTATCGACCGACGAGTAGCGGCAGTCCCAGGGGCGACTGCACCAGCCCGTCGCGCCAAGCCCAGAATCTGGAGCGCCTCAGTCATCTGATTCTTCCGAGTCCGAAGCTTGTTCTCCAACTTCATCTATCAGAGCATTAGGATTCTCTTCAAGCTCCCCAGAATCCTCGCTCTGGGTTCCCTCTCCACCTCCATCACCGGCATCACCCTCAACTACAGTCAGGGCTTCAATTAGTTCTAGGATGCGGTCCGTATCCTTCTCACCCAGCCCTTCAATCCCCAAGAAATCTCTTCGCTCAAGGTCAATTATTTGAAGAAATGTATCGTAGCCCGCTGCTCCTAGAGCCCCCAGTGTAGCTGGCTGCAGATCAAGCTCAGATAATGGGAAATCTGAAGTCTCATATTGTTCCTCAGCGATAGCATTAAGAACTGAGATGTCTGCACCTTTTTCGACCCATTCACGTGAGCCGTATAAATCGATCTGCCAGCCAATCAGTTGTGAAGCAAGTCGAACGTTTTGCCCATTTCGCCCAATCGCCAAGGATAGCTGGTCTTCGTCTACAATCGCAGTAATAACCTGTCTCTCAGTATCACTGATAACTTTGGAGACTCTAGCCGGAGCAAGTGCGCGTCGGGCGAAGACATCGGTGTCCGGGTGCCAAGGAACAATATCAATACGTTCACCACCTAACTCCGAAACCACCGCCTGGACTCTTGAGCCCTTTAATCCAACACACGCACCAACAGGATCAATAGACTCATCCCGACTATAGACAGCTATCTTCGTGCGTCCGCCAACCTCCCGTGAGATCTCGCGAATTTCAACTATACCCTGAAAAATTTCTGGTACCTCAAGCCTGAAGAGTGCTGCCACAAATAAGGCATCGGCTCTCGACAGGATCAGGCGCGGGCCCTTTGGACTTTCCTCCACTTTTTTAAGGACTGCTCTGATCGGATCCCCTTGGCGGAATCGCTCTCGTGGATTCTGCTCTTTCCATGGTATGATTGCTTCTGCATCTCTGGAGCGGTTGAGCATAACTACCAGCTTACCTCTCTCAGTCTGCTGAACTTCACCTGAAAGTAGCTCCTTCACTTCATCCGAGAATTCATCCCGAATACGGTCACGCTCATTATCTCTAACTAGCTGTACAATGCGCTGTTTGACGGCCATTACCGCATTGCGACCGAAATCTTTGAAGTCCACGGGGACTTCCATCACATCCCCTACCTCAAAGGTTTCGTCGTCCCAGCGAGCTTCTTCCAGTAATATCTCACTCGCTGGGTCTTCCACTTCAGCAACAACCCGGCGAAGTACTACGATATCAAATTCCCCAGTCACATCATCTATCGCTATTTCAGCTTGGACGGTTGCTCCGTAAATGCGGGCCAAACCTGCAAGGATCCCTTCCTTGACAAGATCGGTCATTTCCTCATCTGAGAGGTTCTTAGTTGCAGCAACATCCCGAAACGCGGTCACGATCTGTTCTGCTTTAGCCATCTTTATTTCCTTATTTCCACTTAAAGACGAGATGGGCCTTACGTATCTCTGACTTCGGAACCGCTATTTCTTCTCCATCTAGAAGTCGAAGTCGAACTGCTGTCACCTCAATATCACTATCTTCCAGGCCCAATAATTCACCCTGCAGTCTCTTATCTCTTCCGGCTAGAACCTCGTGTCCATGTAGTACAACCTGTTCACCTCTAAAGCGGCTAAAATCCACAGCCTTTTTTAGTGGCCTGTCGACTCCTGGAGACGAAACCTCTAGCACATAACGCTCTGAAAGAGATTCACGTGAATCGAGCCAAGGCTCTAGTTCCCTACTAATTCGAGCACAGTCTTCAACAGTTAGTCCTCTTCCGGGGACCGAGTCATACTTATCAACACGAAGTCTCAGCACAGGTCGCACAGAACTACCCGCCCAATCAAGATCTACTAACTCGAAACCCAAGTCTGCGACTTGGTTTTCTAAGCCATTCTCTATCTCCGGCATGGGACGCAAAATGCAACCTCCAATCAATCAATAGGGGTACACCGCCAGAGCGACGTACCCCATTCAACACCGAACAAAAAAGCGGGGGCGAACTTCTCCCCCACTAAAAAAATAAGAACCACCTGAAGGCAGTTCCGCTACTTGTTTAAGATAAACGAGGTCTCGGGCCTACTCAAGCTCCCTGATAGGGGACAATCATCTTTCTTATTAGTGTCAACTCCCACCTCTTAGAAATTGCACTTTTCCTGCGGGCTAATTACTTCTTGAGGATCTTCGAGGATAAGAACAAGTACCCTGGTTCAATCACTGCTAGTCTCAATTCTCTCTATCACAGCGCCCAAGGCTATGAGACGTTCATCAATGGTTTCGTAACCTCTTTCAATTTGACCAATATTCCTGATATGGCTTGTACCCTGCGCACCTAATGCTGCCAATAGTAGTGCCATACCCGCACGAATATCCGGGCTATCAACTACACCACCCTGGAGCGTAGTGGGGCCAACTACAACGGCCCGGTGAGGATCACAGAGAATTATGGAAGCTCCCATTGAGACGAGCTTGTCTGTGAAGTACATGCGTGACTCAAACATTTTCTCATGCACCAAAACACTACCGACACATTGAGTTGCCGCAACAATCGCGATTGATGTAAGGTCAGCGGGAAACGCTGGCCATGGTCCGTCATCTAGTTTTGGGACATGCCCGAATGCGTCCTTGCGGATCACGAGTTCTTTAGATCCATAAACATGCAGGTCTGAACCCTCTACGCTGCATTCTATACCAAGACGACGAAAACCCATGATCGTTGAATCAAGATGCTCAACAGGGGCGTGCTCTATAGTGATGTCACTTCGGGTAACAGCCGCAAGTCCAATGAAAGATCCAGTTTCAATATGGTCAGGACCAATCGAAAAATCGGTGCCTCGGAGTTCATCAACACCCTCAATCTCCAGGACATGTGTCCCGATGCCCTCAATCCGAGCTCCCATCTTATTCAACAATCTGCATAAATCCTGAACATGGGGCTCGGCAGCCGCATTTCTCAGTCGCGTTTGGCCTCTCGCACAAACCGCAGCCATAATAGCGTTTTCAGTACCTGTGACCGAAGGCTCGTCTAAAAATATGTCCGCAGCCATAAGTTCATCAGAGGTAATCGTGAAACCTCCGTTAAGAGCCACCGAAGCACCTAAGGCTTCAAACGCCATAAAATGCGTGTCCATTCTGCGCCGCCCGATGACATCTCCACCGGGAGGTGGCAATTCCACTTTACCGAAACGGGCCAAAAGGGGGCCCGCTAGAAGCAGTGAGGCCCTAATTCTAGCTGCTAGCTCCCTCTCCACCGAACTTGTTCTTACTCCGCCTGTATCAACAATTAGATCGTTTCTTCCGATCCAAGAAACGTCACTACCTAAAGCTATGAGAATGTCTAGGAACGTGAGAACATCCCTTATTCTAGGGACATTACGGAGTGTTACCGGGCTCCGGGATAAGAGTGTTGCCGCCAAGCACGGGAGTGCTGCGTTCTTATTACCCGCAGGCCTTATCCGGCCCTCAAGATGACGCCCACCTTCTACCGCAAAGGTCCCCATAGTCTCCGGGAAAATCAGTGATGGAGGGACACACTGTTGCCGGTCTTGTGACCCCGCCGTAGGAACTCGAAGATACCGCCCGTCTCAGCCCAACAGCAACCTATCCATTGCTTTTTCACAGGAACCGTTGAGGTTCGATATCGCCTACTCAAGAACGTCGCTCCTTGTTTCATTTGGGGATCTCATGGGAATCGCAGGATCTGTGCCAGTGCCGTTCCCGGAATATACAGCGCTCTTTGACCTAGATATCTGAGCGACTGGATCGTTAGACTTCAACTATGCTACATAGACTACCCGCGACTCTCCAGTCAAACACACTCCAAGACCCTACTCTTATCTCAACTCTAGCAGATATTGCGATAATCCTGGTCGGTGTTGCCATCCTTGCGGCATCTGTCGTCCTGGTACTCCTAGCCCTCAGGGTCAACGCTACCCTCAAGAGTCTGAGCCAAAACCTCGGCCCAGTATCAGATCGGGCCCGCTCAATATCAGATAATGTAGAGTTTATTACTCAGGCCCTTAGAACGGATGTAGAGCGTTTGAATGCATCCGTTAAGGGATTGAATGATCGCCTGCACCAGGCCTCAGGCCATATGGAGCAACGTATAGAAGAATTCAATGCACTGATGGAAGTGATTCAGAGTGAAGCAGAGGGTGCCTTCATCAAGACAGCAGCAGCGGTCAGGGGTGTTAAAGAGGGGGCTCAGAAGCTAAGCAAGGCTGCAAGAACGAAGACACGAAGAACAGAAGCTAGTGATCAAGAAGCCAACGCTAATGATCCAGCTTCTGAATCTTTTGAGTAATGACGTAGATGCTCGGCTACAAGGGCTAATGTCATTATTCATTGCTCATTTGCTTGATTAGTAGGTCTCTCGCAAGCCTTGGATCCGCTGCACCCCCTGAGTCATTCATTACTTGTCCGACTAGGTATCCGAGAATCCTTGATTCCCCTCCACGATATCTAGCAACCTCCTCGGAATGCTTGGCTAAGACCTCTGTTACCCAGCTCGTCAGTTGACCAATGTCGCGTTCCTGTATCAAGCCCTGCTCCTCAATGATATCTGAAGGATTACCACCCTCCTGAGCAAGGATAACTAGGACACTCTTCGCCGCGGATTCAGATACAATTCCTCTTTCTATAAGCCCTATGAGTGCTCCGATCTTAGCTGGACGCACCGGGACAGTTCGAGCGTCTTCTCTGCGCTCATTCATCAGCGCTTGTAAGGGGCCTGTAACCCACTTGGCAGCGACCTTCGGATCTATCTCGATTCCTACCAACTCTTCAAAGTAGTCAGCACTGGCAGCAGACTGGGTAAGTACCTCCGCATCGTAATCCTTTAGTTCGTAGATATCCTTAAAACGAGAGCAGCGCTCTCGGGGAAGCTCTGGAAGGGATTCAATAGCTGCGACAACCTGTTCCTCGGTTACTTTTAGTGGAGAAAGGTCAGGTTCGGGGAAGTAACGGTAGTCATGACTCTCCTCTTTCAAGCGCATCTCGCGTAGTTCTTCCCTGTGGTCATCCCAAAGCAAGGTCTGCTGCCCCACCGTATCTCCAGAATCAAGGGTAGCTATCTGCCTTGAGATCTCTAGAGATAACGCACGCTCAACACCTGAGAATGAATTCACATTCTTGATTTCCGTCTTGTTTCCAAGCCGAAGAGACCCGGACCTGCGCACTGAGATATTCGCATCAACACGGAGATCGCCCTCTTCCATATTGCAATCGCTAGCACCCACATACTCAAGGGTCTGTTTGAGTTCACCTAAGAATAATCGAACATCTGCGGGCATCCGAAGATCAGGTTCCGTAACAATCTCAACGAGAGCCGTACCCGCTCGGTTCAGGTCAATCGCAGATGCTCTGGGCACCCTGTCGTGAAGCAACTTGCCGGCATCTTCTTCCATATGGACCCTCCGGATTGATACGGACATATCACCTTCTGATCCGGAAAACATCAGAGTTCCCTTTGTTGCCAAGGGGTGTTCAAACTGGGTGATCTGATAACCCTTCGGTAAATCTGGATAGAAGTAGCTCTTCCGGGCCCAAACACTTTCAAAATGGATAGTACACCCGAACGCGAGTGCAGTCTGAAGAGCAAGATTTACAGCCTCAGGGTTTAAGACTGGCAGCGCACCTGGTAGCCCCATACAGACTGGACAAATAGATGTATTTGGTTCGCTACCAAAAACTGCTCTATCACTGCAAAATAGCTTGTGCTCGGTCTTAAGTCTCACGTGGATCTCAAGTCCGATCACTGTTTCCCAGCTCAAGTATCTTCCTTGTAAGAAGCTTCTAGTGCACCTGCGGCTGCAATGATGTGGTTCTCACCCCACCAGGGCCCAAGCAATTGAGCACCGAGTGGTAGCCCACCCACCGTCCCTATAGGCACTGAAAGTCCTGGTATACCGGCAAGATTAGCAGTAACTGTAAAGATGTCGGACAGGTACATAGCAACTGGATCCAGAACACGTTCTCCTAGCGGAAAAGCTGGTGTGGGGGAGGTTGGAGTAAGGAGTACATCTACCTCACTAAATGCAGCTTTAAAGTCGTGAGCTATACTAGCTCTGGTGCGTTGCGCTGTTCCGTAATATGCGTCGTAGTACCCGCTTGACAGTACGTACGTGCCAAGCATAATCCGCCGCTTAACTTCGGTACCGAAATTCCCTCGTGTGGCTTCATACATTCGTTCAAGTCCTTCAGCAGGCACACGAACACCGAACCTCACACCATCGTATCTTGCGAGATTACTGGATGCCTCAGCTGTTGCGAGAACGTAGTAACAGGGAATAGCAAATTCTGTATGAGGCAGGGATACTGGGCGAACCTCAGCTCCCGCGTCTATGAGCCGCTCACACGCCTCATCAAGTAGTGCACGAACAGAAGGATCAAGTTGCTCTGGGAAGTACTCAGTAGGGATACCTATAACCATCCCCTCAACACCCTCAACTACAGCGTCTTTGTAGCTTGGTACTGGTTTTTGTGCTGAGGTTGAATCTCGGGCATCATATCCAGAGACAATCTCTAGGAGCAGCGATGCTTCTAGGACTGTAGCCCCGATCGTCCCAATTTGGTCCAGTGAAGATGCGAATGCGATTAGACCATACCTACTAACCCGGCCATAGGTAGGCTTTATACCAACCACACCACAAAACGCTGCCGGCTGCCTCACCGATCCGCCTGTATCAGAGCCCAGGGCAACTCGAACATACCCTGCAGCCACCGCCGCTGCAGACCCGCCGGAACTTCCTCCAGGAACGAGGCTACGATCTACTGGATTCAAAGTGGGACCGAAGGCGGAGTTTTCGGTTGATGAACCCATCCCAAATTCGTCCAAATTCGTCTTACCAGCGATCAAGCCACCTGCTCGCCGAAGTTTCTTTACAACGGTTGCTTCGTAGGGTGATCTATAGCCTTTCAACATGCTAGAACCACATGTCGTCGGAAGCCCTTTTGTACAAATATTATCTTTCAGCGCCACCATCACACCCGCTAGTGGACCTCGGTCATAGGGCTCCAATTCTTCTGGATCAGCAATTGCCAAGAATGCGTTCAAGCTCTCCTGGCCACCCTCTAGCTCCTTAATATGATCTAGTGATAGAACTGCTGATCCCCTGACGTCCAGAATCTCAGAACCACTGAGGACTTCATCTCGAATACTCACTGATCTTCAGAAGGGTTAACACCCGGAGGAGCAGGAACTATGAAGAAACCCTCCTGCCACTCAGGTGCAAAATCAACTGGTGTTTCATGAAGTTTATCCGGACCCTCAACACCCCCTTGGGGGTCGGGCGCGAGCCTTGACCCACTCTGCAATGAATCTTCAGGTGGCTCAGTTAACCCCAGATCCCGAAGAGAATCCACATGCTGCAGGATGGCATTCAGATCTGACGTGAGACGCTCGACTTCGTCAGTATCAAGATGGAGTCGTGCGAGTTCGCCTATCCTCTTAACATCCTCAGCAGAAATACTCATGGCCAATCTTTCTCCAAGCCCGCATATCGAAGAAGCAGATTTTTCTCTCCCACATCATCGAATCTGACCTTCACCTTCATGTCACGTCCAAAGCCAGAGATCTCCATGACTGCTCCAGACCCAAACGTGTGATGCATAACACGTTCCCCTAAGACAAAGCCCGGGGAATCCTGATTCATGTCGAAAGCTTCATCCTGTTCTTGCGAGATCTTGTAGCCACGGCTCTGCATGGCAATGGGTTTAGAGTAGGGCCCCGGGGATAACCAGTTACTCTTACGATATTCCAGCAATTTGTCTGGGATCGCTGAGATAAATGAGGAGAGAGAACCATAAGTGAAATCACCGGCACGTCTTCTTTGCCTAGCCCACGACATGAACAGCTTATCTTCGGCCCTGGTGATTCCAACGTAGAGGAGTCGCCTTTCTTCCTCTAAGGCACCCGCTTCATCATAAGCCCGACTAAGCGGAAAAAGGCCCTCCTCAAGGCCAGCGATGAATACCAAACCGAACTCTAGCCCTTTTGCGTTGTGTAGGGTCATTAGAGTCACTGTTTCAGATCCCGGATCGAGATTATCCAGATCTGCAATCAGCGCTACTTCTTGAAGAAAGAGGTCAAGTTCAGTGAAGGTATCTATCTCATCAGGTTCGATAGTTTGAGCAAGAGTCGCATCAAAATCCAACGTGCCCGCAATAAGTTCTATCACGTTGCGTGCACGGTCCTCTCCATCTGGGCCTTCATTATTAAGATTCTTGATGAGATCAATATCCTCTACAAGTCCTTCAAGCATTTCTCCTATCGTCACCTGGTTAGCACGCATACTTAGCCGGCTCATCAAATCAGCAAATTGCTTAAGACCACGGACTCCGGCAGTACGGATACCAGGAACCTCGTCAGCCCTCCTCGCAGCCTCTAGCATCGTGATACCTTGATCCATAGCCCATCGTTTCAGATGCTGGCGTGTGGTAGGGCCAATACCTCGTCTTGGATAATTCACAATGCGGTCGAATGCTGTTCTGTCTTTCGGGTTTGATATAAGTCGCAGATACGCGAGTACATCTTGAATTTCTCTACGCTGGTAGAACCGCACCCCACCCACCACTTGATAAGGTACTCGGGCTCGAAGAAAAGCATCCTCCAATGCTCTTGCTTGAGCATTCGTCCTATATAGGACCGCACAATCATCAATCGATAGATCCTGGGTATTTTGGATCTGGTCCTGAATTTCACCAACTATCCACCGCGCCTCGTCTTTCTCATTTGAGGTTTCGACCAATGTGATCTTATCCCCACCCTTGCGGTTCGCCCTAAGAATCTTCTTGGGCCGATTCACGTTCTCATCAATAACCGCATTTGCCGCGCTGAGTATAGATTCTCTGGACCTATAGTTAATCTCGAGGGGCACTACACGCGCAGACGGAAACGCGGTTTCGAAGTCGAGGATGTTCCGAACATCCGCTCCACGCCAGGCGTAGATTGATTGGTCAGGGTCACCAACAACCATGAGGTTTCCATGGGCCCGGGCTAATAACTCTACGAAACGAAACTGTGCACGATTCGTATCCTGGTACTCGTCTACTAAGATGAAAGAGAAATGCCCACGGTAGTGTTCCAGAAGATCTCTATGGCTTTGAAGAAGCTCTACTGGCTTCATTAGAAGATCATCGAAGTCAAAAGCATTTTGAGCCTGGAGAGCTCTTTGATATGCAGAAAAAACTTGGCCCACCGTTTGGATGAAGAGTTCAGAGTCACCTTGATCTTTTTGCTGGAACATCTTGTCATCCTCAAGCCGGTTTTTCGAGTTACTGATCTCGGCACGGATGGCTTTAGGATTCCAGCGTTTCAAATCAAGTCCTAATTCTTCTTGAACTGACTTAATGAGCCGAAGAGATTGGTCGGAATCAAAGATACTAAAGCTTCGATCCCAACCGAGACGATCCGCATGTCTTCTCAAAAGACGTGCTCCCATAGCATGAAAAGTTCCTACCCACATTCCTATGGGCTCGGAACCAAGAAGCTTTGTGATGCGTTCCCGCATCTCCCCTGCAGCCTTATTTGTGAAGGTTACCGTGAGAATTTTTTTAGGGGATATTCCAAATTCTTGGATGAGATGGCATACACGCGCTGTCAATACACGAGTTTTCCCTGATCCGGCTCCGGCCAATACGAGTAGCGGGCCCTCGAAATGAGAAGTTGCCTCAAGCTGGTTTGTGTTCAGACCAGTAAGATGAGGATGGTTGGGTGAATCACTCATCAATCATAGATGAGCAAACTTGGAACACTACCACCTCATGAACTTCCAGAAATTCGGAGACCCTCAAGTCCCAGTAGCCGCGACCCATCCTTAAGAAACTGCTTATTCTGGAGTTAGTCGCTCGCACCCAACGTACGGGTGAAGGACGTCGGGTAGACGAACACTGCCATCACGCTCCTGATAACTTTCTAACAGAGCAGCCATAATGCGTGGCAACGCTAGGCCAGAGGCATTAAGAGTGTGCACAAAGATTGGTTTTTCAGACTGGCTTGGCCGAAATCGGAGATTGGCACGGCGAGCCTGATAGTCGGTAAAGGTCGTACAGCTTGATACTTCTAGCCACTGGCCAACCGCAGGCGCCCAAGCCTCTAGGTCATAGGTCATCGCACCACTAAAACCGAGATCTCCACTAGAAATCAATATTCTTCTGTAATGCAGCCCAAGACGCTCCAGTAGAACTTCAGCCTCGCGAGTCAGCTCTTCGAGAGCTTCCCGACTGCGCTCCGGATGCTCATACCGCACCAATTCAACCTTGTCGAATTGGTGCATGCGTAAGAGCCCTCTCGTGTCCTTCCCTGCAGCACCTGCCTCCCGACGAAAACAAGGTGAGTAGCCAGCATAACGGACAGGGAGATCCATCCCACTAAGAAGTTCATCCTTGTGGAGGTTCGTAATCGGTACTTCAGCTGTCGGGATAAGCCAAAGATCATCTCGGGTAGTCACATAGGACTCTTCTTCAAACTTCGGGAGTTGTCCCGTTCCAACCATTGTCTCTCGGGTAACTAGGTACGGAACACGCACTTCAGTATATCCATGCTCCCTTGTATGCACGTCTAGGAAATAATCGATAAGGCCCCTCTGTAATCGGGCACCCATCCCCTTAAGTACAGCGAAACCTGATCCACTAATCTTAGAGCCACGTGTGAGGTCAAGAATATCGAGGTCAGTTCCAAGGTCCCAGTGTGGTAAAGGCTCAAAATCGAACGTGGGAGCATTACCCCAGATCTTTTCTGTCCTATTCTCGTCTTCATCACCCTCAGGCACTTCGTTGAGTGGCGTATTGGGGATTGCCAGCAAGAGATCTTGAAGTTCTTGGTCG
>PBPC01000049.1 GCA_002724575.1 Gemmatimonadota bacterium
CTTCAGGCAAATCTAGAGATCAATGCTACGCTAGGATTCATTGTGAAGATGCTTATGGCATTCGGTTTCGTCTTCGAGTTGCCAATTGTAATTATGATCTTGAGCTGGATGGGGATTGTCACTCCTGAGTTCCTTCGTGCGAAACGAAGACATGCGATCGTTTTGATAACCGTTCTGGCGAGCTTTATTACTCCAGGTGACGTAATTGTCCTGACGTTCATGATGATGGTGCCCTTAATCCTTCTATATGAGGTCGGCATCTTCCTTTCTGTAGGCATTTATCGGAGAAAAGCACAGAGGGATCAGGAGTTTGAAACAGATACCACTCCACCCACCGGATCTGTAGAAACGCAGTGACACCAATGCGGTTGGTGAGCCAGACACTCTGGATCATAGGGTTCACTGCCACGGGTGCCTTCGGTTCTGCAAGTGCCCAGGAACAGGTAGACTCGACACGCCTTCGTGTAATTCAACGGCTTGAGCGACTCGCTCGAGCACCTGGCTTCGACAGCGTCTTATTTATACAAGACTCGATGAGAGTTGCTGAAATTGAAGCTGGTCGGGGTTTCGGTGGAGGAGTAAGCACAGATTCGGTTGTGGTTGAGCTAATGGAACTGCCAGGCTTTACCCTGACTGAGTACGATGGTGGTGCCGCCACTTTTGAGGCAGCCGAACGTGTTCTAACACTCATGGCTCCGGATGGTGGGAGGGCACGGGTGAGTAGCGAAGGGATGGGCGTCGAAGCAGATACATCAATCCTCTATAACGAAGAGACGGGACGCCTCCAGACTGAAGGGCAATCCACTTTTACCCCGGACACAGGCGATCCGATTGAATCTACGTCCCTAATCTTCGATATAAGTGAGGAGCGCGGCTCTGCATTCGGCGCCGAAACATCATACAGTGAAGGTGGCGCGAACTGGTTGGTCACCGGAGACATGCCGTTCGCGGCAGCGGATTCCTCCTTTATGTCACATGCTCGCTTCACATCGTGCGATTTAGAGGAGCCACACTACCATTTTGAGACTGATGAGATCAAGATCATCGGAGGAAACGTGCTGGTTGCACGTCCTGTCCGCTTGTACTTCGCGGATGTTCCAGTGGCCTGGCTGCCTTTTGTGGCACAGAGTTTATCACAGGGTCGCTCATCAGGTATTTTGACCCCTCGGTTTAGCGTAAACGATATCGTTCGCACGTCTGGGCGGTACCGTCGCAGGGTCAGTAACATTGGTTTCTATTGGGCTATGAGTGACTACTCAGACGCGCTGATGGCTTTCGACTGGTTTAGTCAGAATTTTGTTAGTGTGACCAGTTCACTGAGGTATAGCTTCAATAGTCAGTTTCTTGATGGAGATTTGACTTTTCGCCGCTATTGGCGTGCCAATGGATCGAGTGAGCTTGCGCTGGACACGCGACACAACTGGGACCTTGATGAACGCACGCAATTGCGTGCGTCGGGAAGGTATGCTTCCAGCAATGACTTCATCCGGGAGAACTCCTTCAATCCGGCTGAAGTAACGCAATCAATTGACTCAGAAGGTGGCATCAACCGCCGTTTCAACTGGGGGACTGCGTCTGTAGGTGCGAATCGTAAGCAATACCTATCTGATGATCGCACTGAGTGGACGCTGCCTTCGGCAAATTTGTCACTTTCCACCATTACCTTGTTTAGGAATGCTTCCAGCGACGCACGCTTCTATAACAACATGACTTGGTCGGGTAGTGCGAGCTTTACTCGCCGTACTTTGGATAGAGTCCAACCGGATGTTTTCAGTTTTTCTCAAGCGAACACGGAAACGACTACAGGATCTGTTCGTAGTACACTCAGCCTAGGCAATCTCTCTCTGGCCCAGTCAGTACAGTTGCGGCAATCCGGAACACTCGGTGTGCCTGAGGCGCTGCTTGTGATGCGTGAATCAGAGATCCCGGCGCTGATCACAGGCTCCCCGGTCCAGGATATCACGGACTCCGATTTGACGTGGCAATCGTCCGTCTCTTACCAGCAGCAACTCATCGGATCGACGACGATCACACCTAGACTTGCGATGTCAGGAAATATGTTCAGATCCGATACTTCCGCTGTTGCGTCCTCATTAGTGTCAGCTCCAGCACGGGTATCATTTGGGGGTGCCTTGAAGACTGATATCTATGGATTCTACGGCGGTTTTGGCGGCTTTGAAGCAATCCGTCATAAACTATCACCCTCTATCGAGTACGAATGGAGTCCTTCTACAACCCCTACTCAACTTCAACAACAGCTCTTTAGGTCCAGGGCACTTCAACCCAAGAATGCTGTATCGTTGACACTCAATCAGACTTGGGAAGCAAAGCGTAGGCCACCGGAAGGGGATTCTGCTGTGGCCAGCTCAGCAACCCAACTCGATTCCATTGACTTGGCTGCTAATACCCAATCTTCGTCTTCTGGCGGTCCAACCCGCCTTCAGCAGGGCCAGACAGTCAGCCTTCTGGCACTTCGTACCAGTGTTTTGCGTTATGACTTCGTAGAAGCTGACTCGATTGGAGCTTTTCTAGCTGGCTTCGAAACGACTCGTCTATCTAATCAGATCTCCTCTGATTTCTTAAGAGGTCTAACGATTTCGGTGAACCACGATCTGTTCGAGGACAAAGAAGTGGATGGACAACTTAACAGAACTTTTTCCCCACATCTTGCACAGGTGAATTTCGGTTTCTCCCTTGGTTCGAACTCGTCGATTTTCCGGTGGCTAAGCTTTCTGAGTGGTGGCGATGAGGGAGAAAATCCTGCTCCTCAAACTGAGGAACCAGATGTTCTTGATCCATTTGAGGCCACGGGGACAACGGACGAATCATCAATCATTCCAACGGGACGTCGCCCGTTATCTTCTACTGAGCCTGCCCGTCGTGGGGATCGAGGTGGTTGGAATGCGAATCTGTCCTACTCTCTCCAGAGACCACGTGGCGATGATGTTATGATGAGTCAGATGCTTACCGGTACGATTACTTTGCGGCCAACTGAAAACTGGGATCTGAGTTGGCGGACAGCATATGATTTGGAGCGCAGAGCATTCAATGACCACACCATTCGGCTAACGAGAGACCTGCATCGGTGGGAAGCGAACTTTGATTTCCTGCAAACTGCTACTGGGAATTGGACATTCCGATTTGAAGTTAGCTTGATCGATAATCGCGATCTCAAGTTCGACTACAAGCAACGGAACCTTGATGCAGGGCTGACTCGGTGAACATGTACATAAGTTCTTGATCCATGATTCCGGTACTCGAGGCTGTCCCAAATTTTTCTGAAGGTCGCGACCTAGAGAAGGTAGAGGCTCTTGTCGATGCGATTACTAAGAAAGGTGTGGACATTCTGGATTGGTCTGCGGACCCAGATCACCATCGGTCTGTTGTCACTTATATAGGTGATCCTAGGTCAGTGATATCTGCTTCCCTAGCCGCGGCTGAGTTCGCGGTCCGGGAATTTGATCTTAGTCGTCACCGTGGTCTGCATCCGCGTATCGGCGCACTTGATGTGCTTCCGTTTGTGCCTCTTCGGGGACTTCACATGAGCGATGCCATTGCTGCTGCTCACGAGGTTGGTCAGGCTATCTCGTCGTTGGGTGTCCCCGTATTTTTCTATGGTGAGGCATCGGATCCTCCGGGTCGTGGACTTGCGGAACTCAGGCGAGGCGGGATCGAGTCGCTCCTGGATGGGTTCCGCGAAGGTCGCAAACCTGATCTACCAAGTTCCGCTATGTTTCCACATCCGACTGCAGGTGCGACCTGTGTGGGTGCGAGAGATGTGCTGTTGGCATGGAACGTTGTCGTAGCTGGGATTGATGAAGAACAAGCAAAATCTATAGCGTCTAAGATCCGTGAGCGTGACGGGGGCTTTTTTGGTGTTCGGGCTCTCGGACTTTATCTGCACCAGAGGGAACAAGCACAGATCTCAATGAACATAGAAGACCCAACGAGAACAGCGCCTGAGGTTGTATACGCAGAAATTACTCAAGCAGCATCTGAAATGGGTGGAGAAGTACTTGAAGTTGAAGTGATTGGAATGCTTCCGGACACCCTTGTGCTTCCAGGATCGGAGAGCAGATTAGACCTCCTTAACATAGATCCTACACGGATCCTATCCTTTCGGGTCGATAAGTATGTGCAAACCCGGGAGAGGCGGGAGAAAATTCCGCATGATCCGTCTTGAATGTTCCATTGCTTAGTCAAAAGCCTTACTACAATGAGTAA
Organism: Gemmatimonadota bacterium; assembly: GCA_002724575.1. Lineage (GTDB taxonomy): Bacteria > Gemmatimonadota > Gemmatimonadetes > Longimicrobiales > Gaopeijiaceae > UBA1142. The sequence goes on from PBPC01000049.1 coordinate 4,225, forward strand.
AAGGAAGGGCGGAAGAACACTTTGAGCCACCGTGATGATTCTCTGAAAGGACGGAAGTTAAGCGACCTCTTCATCCTGCATGGTTTTGGATATCCATTATCGTGAGTGAAAGTGTGAGCCAGCTCATAAAGTCTGAGCCTAGGGGGCTTTTCTCGATTCAGGAGTTGGTTAAAGAGGATGTAGATCTTGTAGCAAATGAGTTACGCCGAATTGTGGTCTCAGATTTTGAACTAATCGATCAGGTAAATGAACATCTGTCCTTAACACGCGGGAAGCTCTTTCGGCCAACTCTAGTACTGTTGTCGAGCCGAGTCGGTGATGAGGCTTCGGATGAGGCGTTGACGTTGGCGGCTGTTGTAGAACTTGTCCATCTAGCAACTCTGGTGCATGACGATGCGGTAGACCACTCAGTTCTCCGGCGTGGATTGCCCACTGTGAACGCTGCTTGGACTCATCAAGTAGCAATCATCATGGGTGACTACCTGTATTCCCGGGGTGTCACTGAGCTCGCAAAGCTCGGCAATCTTCCGGCATTAGAAGTACTTGCTCAAGCAGCGAACGAGATGGCTGTAGGGGAGATGCGTCAACTCACGTCTTATGATGCGCTCAGCTTCGGAGAGGATGAATACTATAGGCTGATAGGGTCCAAGACCGCATCACTCATTTCAGCAGCCTGTGCAATGGGTGCTTTAGCAGGAATTCCGAGATATCAGTCTCGGCTTGCAGAATATGGCAGTCACCTTGGTATGGCATTTCAGATAGCCGATGACCTTCTCGACTATACCGCATGTGAAACGATTACCGGCAAACCAAGTGGTCAGGATCTACGTGAGCATAAGGTTACGCTCCCCTTGATTGGGGCACTCGCGAATAGCACGGAAAGTGAGCACGGGCAGATAAGGTCTTTTTTCAGTACTGCTGACCCTTCGGATGAGGACATCTCAAGGATTATTGGCATTGTAGAAGAGAGAGGGGGTCTGGAGTACGCTCGAGTGCACGCAGATCGCTGTGGACAGCTTGCTCAGGCCTCGCTTATGGGACTCTCTGAGGGGCCTGCCCTCACGGCTTTAAGTGATGCGGTTAGCTGGGTCGTAGATCGTCAACTATGAAAACTAGTTATGCTTGTTGACACTAGGTGGCGGAGTATCGTCCGCCTCATTTGGACGTTAGTGTTGGGATTGTTCCTCGGAGGACTGTTCACAAAGCTGTCAGAGCTATTCTTACCTGACAGTGCAGCTCGGGATTTTCTGACTACGTCAGTGGAAGCTTCACTCGGTCCTTTGTCAGTTGACCTAATAGCTATTGCATTCACACTGGGTCCGATCTCGATTACCCTGAATGTGTTAACATTGGTTGGCATCTCAATCGTTGCGATGATTGCACGATCATTGATCTGATTATTTGTATTAAGAAAGTGTGAACGAGCCAGGAGAAACTTGCGGGGTTAAGCTCTGACGGAGGTTCTTAGATATGGGTTTTGGCGGATTTGGAATGTGGGAAATGATTTTGATCTTCACGGTCGTATTGCTGATGTTTGGAGCAAAGAGACTGCCAGAAATAGGATCGTCACTTGGAAAGGGGATACGGGAGTTCAAGAGTTCTGTTCGCGAGATTGAGACAGAACTCAAGCATCCCGATCGGCAAATACATAAGGCGACGTATCCACCAGGAGAGACCGAACACGAAGAAGATCAGGCTGACGAAGACGACCCTGAGAGAGATGATGGACCGAGGAGCTTAAGCGACGATTGACCGAGGGGAGGTTTTGTAGCCGAAAGTAAAATCAGTGCTGGGACATTGTGCACTTCTAATGTCTAAGCACTGATTTTTTCTATTGGTACCCGCGCATCCTCATTCTAGAATACCATAGGCAGTTGAACGACATCTTCATCTGCTGGGGCGAGTACTACATCGCGACGATCTACAATCCGAGCTGCAGCCCGAAGTGCATCGATCCATTCTTGTAGGCGTTGCTGCTGCAGAATCAACACTTGAGTTTGCCGCTGTTCTACTCGCTGGCTGATCCAAGCTGCAGAGTCGGCAGGGATGTAACCGACTAAGTCCAAAATAAATGCGTTCGTCGGCGTCGTGACCACTTCACTGACTTCTCCAGATCGGAGGCCAAAGGCTGCTCCAATGGCACTATTTTGCCTACCTAGTCCCGGAACAAAGCTACTGCGCGAGAATAGTCCGGTATCACTTATTTCTAGCCCCAAATCCTCTGCGATGTCTTCAAGTGTCTCCCCAGAGCGGATTCGTGCTACTGCTGCCTGACCATCAACCCTGGCCTGCGACATCTTGCGCTCGAATAAGAGGGTAGACTCAATCGCGGCACTTGCTTGTTCCAAAGGTAAGACCCCTTCGGGTTCAGAACTCACCAATTCCAGCATATAGAAGGCCTGTGTTGTCTCGAAGACGGGACTGACATCGCCCGCTGAAGCCTCTTCAAATACCCAATCAGCTCCTTCCGAAATCTGTCCGGCTCCTACGAGGAACGGAAAGTTTTGAGAGATGTCTACGGTTTGGACATTAACACCTGCTGCAGCTCCTACTTCTTCCATTACCATTGACTCTCCTAGATCCTCGATCGAATCAGCTAGAGTCAATAGGGCAATCTCGCTTTCGTCAGTGCGCTCTACTGGAACCAAGACGTGTCGTGCTTGCGCACTATCTTGACCCCACCGTTCCTGGATTTCGATGACGTGATATCCGAAGGCGGTTTTTATCGGCTCGGTCAGTTCTCCTACTGGAGTTGAAAAAACAGTACTATCAAAAGCTCCAGTCATTCTTCCTTTCGGAAATACTCCAAGTTCTCCACCTAACTCGGCACTCCCTTGATCTGCCGAGGTTTGCCGAGCAGTTTCTGCAAAATCTGCTCCGTCCAGTAGCTCTTGCCTGATTTCGTCCGCCCGCTCCCCGGATGCGGTTGTGTCAGCGGCCGTGGGGGTCTTATCTAGGACGATGACCTTGACGGCTGCTCTCGCCGGAACCTCAAATTCCTCCTGTTGATCACGGTAATATTCTTCGATTTCAGAGTCAGAAATTGAGAATTGTCCATCTTCGTAACGGTTAGCAGGATCGAAGGCCAAGTAGCGAACTTCAACCTGTTCATTTTGATCTTTCCAGAGTTGCCAAAGTTCAGCGTCACTCAGGTAAATCCCTGCTGACACCTGTCTAAGCAGCTTGCCCCGAGGGATCACATCCCGATAGTACGCTTCCAGAAGGAGAAGTTGCTCGGCTGGTAGGGTGGCCAAGAATATTTGGTAGCCATTGAAGTCGAACTGTCCTTCCTCATCTGTAAACTGCGGGCGCAATTCACCAGGGGGACTCAACTGAGCTGCTTGGCTAATCTCTTGATCACTTACTCCAATTCCCCGGCGTCGAAGTTCCTGCCGAATTAGAAGTTGGTTGACCACTTCATCGAATGCGGCATCCTCGATTTCTGTATTCTGCTGAGAGGAAATAGGCTCTTCTTGTGAGGCTTGAACCTCGTCGTAGAGGTTTCGGTATGCTGCCATATACTCAGTATACATTACTGCATCTGAATTAACTCGACCGATCTCACCCAGACCACCAGAACTCTGGCCGGAAGCATCCATCCCCCACTCGAAGACCATGAGGGCGACGAACGCCAATGCAGTAACAACCATGATCGGTTTCGTCCAATCTCGCATCTGACGCATCATAACAAAGCGTTTCCCCGGAAACCTGGGCTAAGCGAAAAGCACTAATAAACGAACGGAGAACGATAACCGCTCACCGAGCACCTCTCAACGGAAGCCTGAGCAGAAATCTTTACAAGGGGTTCCGGTTCTCACTATCTGCATGGGTTATCCCGAACCTTATTTCGTTGACACTATTTCCAAGACGTTCGTATTTTTCGCCTTATCATCAGTCATATTAAGAATTTTCTTTCCCCTCGTTTTCGGAGTTTCTTTGCCTGATTCACTCGAAGTTCAGCGCGAGGCGGAAAAAGTTCACGGCAGTGAATCTCCGGAACATTCTGAGCCGATCCAAACACGCACGATGGCTGAACTCTTTGTGCAACAAGGATTGGCTAGGAAGGCTATCGAGATTTTTCACCAACTTGTTAGTCTAGATCCAGATGATGCCGCACTCTGTGCACGGTTAGCTGAACTTGAAGATGAAGTTGAAAATCCAACCAAATTGAGCGAAGAGCGTGTAGAGGATAGTTCGACGATTGGGCTATACTTCCAAAACCTATTGGAGCTTAACCCTAAAACCGGAACCGCCGATTCATGAAAATCGCAGTCATTCACGGTCCCAATCTCCGGTCATTGGGTAAGAGGGAGCCGGAGGTTTACGGGACCGACACACTTGAAGATATCAACGACCACTTGCAGAACATGGCAAATGAGTTGGGAATTGAGATCACCGCATTCCAGTCTAACCATGAAGGTGAATTGATCGATTATATTGAGCGCACGGCTCTGGAGGTTGAGGGCTTCTTAATAAATCCAGGTGCGTACACTCATACTTCAATCGCTCTTAGGGATGCTTTTGTAGGTGTGGAGAAGGCTTTTGTTGAGGTTCACCTTTCGAATACCTCAGCCCGAGAGCATTTTCGCAGGCATTCTTATCTTGCCCCTGTTGCTGCTGGTATGGTTTATGGCTTTGGCCTCCACAGCTATCTTCTAGGCCTTCAAGGCCTAGTGGCTAAATTAAAGCAGTAGGGATGTTCGATCTTCTACTAGCAAAAGACTAGACTTCCAGAAAAGAGGCTGCATGGCGAGCACCGCTGATTTCCGAAACGGAATGGTTCTCGACATTGATGGGGAACTCTGGGCGATTACGTACTTTCAGCACGTAAAGCCGGGCAAGGGAGGTGCTTTTGTGCGCACTAAACTCAAGAACGTGCTTTCAGGTGCTGTCGTCGATAAGACCTATAGGGCTGGTGAAAAGGTCAATGATATCCGCCTAGAGCGGCACCCAGTGAATTACAGTTATACCGATGGTAACCTTTATTACTTTATGGACACCGGTAACTACGAGATGATCCCAATTGCCCGTGATCTCCTTGGTGAAGAACAATTGAGATATCTCAAGGAAAACATGGAGTGTGAGGGGTTGGTCCACGATGGAGCTGTGATTAGCGTGGAGCTACCTCAATTCGTAGAGCTCTTGGTTACTAGGACTGATCCAGGCTTCAAGGGGGATACCGCACAGGGTGCCACTAAGGGTGCGAAGCTTGAAACTGGAGTTGAGATTCAGGTGCCACTTTTTGTCGAAGAGGGTGATATCCTAAAAATTGATCGTCGGGAAGAAAAATACCTGTCACGGGTAAATAAATGATTGATCCAGGTCTGATCGAGCACCTCATAAAGGTTCTCGATGATAGCGATATCGACTCGCTTGAAATCGAACGTGGTGGTACTCGTATCCGGCTAGGCAAGACTCCGATTCAGACGGTTACCGCTGGGTCACCAGTTTCCCAAGATGAGCAGGTTATTTCCTCGGATCCTCGGGTTCAGGATTTACCAGCTAGTGTTGATCAGAAATCGGACAGCCTGATTGAAGTAACCTCCCCGATGGTAGGTACATTTTATTCGGCCCCTACTCCGGATGCGTCCCCATACATTGAAGTTGGTGCTGAGGTTAAGCCTGGAGATGGGCTCTGTATCATTGAAGCAATGAAATTGATGAACGAGTTGGAGGCAGAGGTTGCAGGCACCATTGTCGAAATCTGCGTGGAGAACGCCCAGCCAGTTGAATATGGCCAGGTACTCTTCCTCATGGATCCAGCTTAGCCAAGCGAGGCGTCCTTGTTCGAGAAGGTCCTGATAGCGAACCGTGGGGAGATTGCGCTTCGGATCATACGGGCTTGCCATGAATTAGGAGTGCAAACAGTCGCTGTGTACTCTGAGGCGGATCGAGAATCCCTACATGTCCGATTTGCAGACGAAGATGTCTGTATTGGTAAAGCGCCTCCGATTGATAGCTATTTGAATATTCCACGGATCATCGCTGCAGCAGAGGTCACAGGTGCGGAGGCGATTCACCCTGGGTATGGCTTTCTCTCAGAGAATGCTGAATTCAGTGAGATCTGTATCCAGTCAGGGTTGGAGTTTATTGGCCCCACCCCTGAGCAGATCAGTTCGATGGGAGATAAGTCCCGAGCGCGCCAGAAGATGAACGATGCCGGTGTACCGACGATACCAGGGTCCGATGGTATCGTCTCAGATGTTGATGAGGCCAGGGAATTGGCGAAAGAGATTGGGTTCCCGATCATGATAAAGGCCACGGCGGGTGGTGGCGGTAAGGGCATGCGCGTCGTTGAGGATCCAGAACGCTTCTCCGACTTACTTCAGGCAGCTCAAACGGAAGCAAAAGCCAGCTTCGGTGATGACGGGGTATATCTGGAGCGTTGCATCCAGCACCCACGGCATGTCGAGATTCAAGTGTTTGGTGATTCGAAGGGTCGAGTTGTGCATCTAGGAGAGCGGGAGTGTTCTATACAGAGGAGGCACCAGAAGTTGATCGAAGAGGCACCGTCACCTGGCCTTTCCCCTGAACTCAGACAAGAGATGGGAGAGGCGGCGGTTCAAGCTGCGAGATCTATCGATTATGTGGGTGCCGGAACGGTAGAGTTCCTGTTAGATGAGGATGGTTCTTTCTACTTCTTAGAGATGAATACGCGGATTCAGGTTGAGCACGCGGTCACAGAGGTTACAACGGGATTTGATCTGGTAAAGGAACAAATCCGTGTCGCTGCAGGTGAAGCCCTGGCATTTCCTATGAACGGCTCAGGTGATTTCAACCGCCGTGGACACGCAATAGAATTTCGGGTGAATGCGGAAGATCCGGATAGGAATTTCATACCAGGCCCTGGGAAGATCACAACGTTTCACCCTCCTGGCGGGCCCGGTATTCGGATCGACACACACGTTTACACTGGATACAACGTGCCGCCCTACTACGACTCACTTATTGCGAAGTTGATTGTCAGCGGTGCGACGCGAGAAGAGGCGATTCTCCGTGCGATGCACTCGCTAGACCAGTTCATCATCGAGGGTATCCCTACAACGCTACCATTCCTTCGGAGAATCGTAGAGACCAATGCATTTCAAGAGGGGGATATTAATACGAGTTTTGTACCTCGGATGTTAAGCGAAACTGATGGCCCGATCGAAGCGTAAAGGTAGGTGGGGGATTAACACTTCCGGAGATTGACATGGAGACTCTACTCTGATCTAGAGATCATGATAACGGAGAAGCGATCTTCCTTATCGTGTTGAGTAAGTAGGTAGCCTAGCTAAAGAGAATGAGGCGATGGTCGCTATCCAAACTCTGCACGAGGAAAATTGCTGTATCTTTGAGTACATGGGAAAACAAAAACGGAGCAAAAAGAAAGAGTCTACGCTGGACAGGGCGTTGTCCCGCCTCGTACCCAGGGAACAAAGACAGCAAATTCTAGGGGTTTGTCTGTTAGGACTAGCGCTATTCGCGTTAGTCTCTCTCTTGCCTGATTTCTGGTTTGGTGGGGTAGGTGACCAAATCGTGGGCATCATTGGAGTGAATCTTGGTGATTCGCTCCATGACTTAGTCGGTTATTCTGCTTTTCTCATCCCAGTTCTGTTGTTTTTCCTAGGTCTTCACGTCGGTGAGTGGATTGCAGACGCCTGGCCAGCCAGACTCTCCGTTCTTACCGCTGGGCTTATCGTGCTTCTACCGATCTTCATGTCTCTTGGGCCCAACGGCTCGCGCGCTGGTGCTGGGTGGTTTGGAGCAAGTTTGGGTGTACCCTTGGTCAACCTTTTTGGCGTTGCCGGAGCGACCATCCTGACCGGTACAGGTCTTGTGAGTTTGGCGATTGGAACTTTGGCATGGAACCCTCTTGTCTCGGTGTATAGGGCAATGCTTGCTAGCGGTGAAATGGCTGGACGTACTGCAAAGGCCGTTGCAGATCGGGGACGGGAATTTGCAGAGGCCCGAACTCAAGCTGTAACAGAGCCAGATTCGAGCGAAGGAGCTTCGGGTGATCCATTACCTGGGCTGGAGCCCGAATGGATGGAATCGGAGGAAGATGAGGAAGAAGGAACTCCAGAGAGGGACGTCCTGCCTCCGGATAATGTTGATCCAGAACCTTTGCCGGATGAAGTACCAGATTTGCGTGATGTTGAGGATGAGTCCTCAGATGTTGTAACTGATGAGAATTTCGAGTCCGAGGACTTGGTCAGTGATGAGGGTCAGGTGGACGAGAGCGAGAGTGTTCCTGCCGATACTTCAGAGGAGACCGAAATCGAGCATGAGGTTCCGCCGATGGCGCTTCTATCAGGTCCTGATAATCGAGACGATGACGATATGGACCGGCAGCTTGAAGAGTTGGGCCATGTCCTGATCGAAAAGCTTCTCACTTTTAATGTTGAGAGTTCCCTGGGTGATCGAACAACCGGGCCAATGGTAACGCAGTTTGAGGTTATCCCTGCACCAGGTGTAAAGGTGAACAGAATAGCCAACCTCGATGCTGATCTTGCCTTGGCTATGAAAGCGAAGAGCGTCCGGATTGTCGCTCCTATACCAGGCAGAGGTGCTGTTGGTGTCGAAATTCCTAATCCAAAGCCTGAAATTGTGAATCTTAGGGAGGTACTGGAGTCATCGGAGTTTAAGCGCGCCAAGGGGGAGCTACCGCTTGCGCTTGGAAAGGACTTAAACGGTCGTCCCTACGTTTCGTCTCTGGAGAAAATGCCGCACGTACTTATTGCAGGGGCAACAGGTTCAGGAAAGTCGGTTTGCTTAAACACAATCGTCACAAGTTTGGTATATCGTCATACTCCGGAGACCCTCCGACTTCTGATGATTGATCCAAAGATGGTTGAACTCTCCGTCTACTCGAGGTTGCCACACCTCAGGCATAATGTCGTGACAGATCCTCGTGACGCGGCTGGGTTACTCAAGTGGGCTGTTATCGAGATGGAACGGCGCTATGGCCTACTTAAGGCGAACTATGTGCGGTCGATTGCGGAGTTCAATCGCAAGGTCCGGGATGGTGTGACAATGAAGCGTTTTGAACCGGATGGGCCAGAAGGATTTGAAGATCGATGGATCTATCAGGATGGTATTATCCCCTACATCGTTGTTGTGGTGGATGAGTTGGCAGATTTGATGGTGACCGTGCAGGCTGAGGTGGAAAAGCCGCTTACTCAGCTTGCCCAAAAAGCGCGAGCGATAGGAATCCATTTGATCGTGGCGACCCAACGCCCGTCAGTGAACGTGATCACTGGACTCATTAAGGCAAATTTCCCCACACGCATCGCATTCCGTGTGGCATCCAAGACTGACTCTCGTACAATCCTCGACCAAAATGGAGCGGATGCTCTACTTGGAAACGGTGATATGCTGTTTCTCCCACCTGGGGAAAGTGATCCGGTTCGGATACAAGGTGCTTACCTCCCAACCGAAGATACCGAGCGGCTCATGGGTTGGTACACTGAGTTAATTGAGCAGCATGGCGAAGGTGTTGTTTCTGCGGAATCAGGATTGGAGACCGATATTCTGGAAGAGATGCGTGGTCGGGAGGCTGAAGAAGCGGAACTTGCTGTAGAGGAAATTGGTGGTGAATGGGATGAGTTGTTCCAAGAAGCGGCTGAGGTGTGTATACAGAATGGCACGGGTTCGACTTCACTTCTGCAGAGACGATTAAGTATCGGCTACGGGAGGGCAGCACGTATTGTTGACCAACTCTTTGATGCAGGGGTGCTTGGTCCTTCGGATGGAGCCAAGGGCCGTGAGGTCCTGATGTCGATGAGTGACCTCAGCAGCATGTTCGGTTTTGAGGATGACAGCTGATGTCGAGTTCCTGTTGGCTAGCCATCCGAGTATGTCTGCTTTTGACTTTAGCTTTCACCCCTAGAAATGGGGGTGCACAAAACACGGCACCTGAGATAGATGAAGTTACTGCGATGAAGATTCTTGAGTCCGCAGCGCTTCACTACCGCGGCATCGATGCTCTCTGTGCAGACTTCACTCAACACTTGCTAGTTCCACTCTTAGGGGAAGACCGAACTGGGATTGGCCGACTTTGCCAAGCGCAACCAAATCGGTTCGCGATGCGTTTCTCTGACCCTGAGGGAGATCTCGTATTAGTCGACGGATCATTCGTGTGGCTGTATTACCCGAGCCTAGACCCGAAGCAGGTCTTTAAGATACCGATGGTTGAGAATGGCGGACACTATGACTTTCATCGGGAATTTCTAGATCAACCAGCCCTGAAATATCAGGTGATCTATGAGCGTGAGGACAAGGTCGCGGGTCAGGCTACACATCGATTACGGTTAATCCCACTTGTACCCGCACAATATGAAGCTGCCGTGGTATGGATTGACCGCGCACAGCCACTACTGAGGCAGATTCGTATCGAGGAAGAGAACGGTTCAGTTCGCACTATCACTATGGACCGTATTGACTTTAGACCTAACGCCATGCCTGGGGACTGGTTTACATTCACGCCGCCTGAGGGTGCGCATGTGATCTCTGGTTAACGGAGTCCAGATCGAGGATGCGTACTAGAGATCTGCCTGTATTCCCGCTTGTTCCGGATCCGGTAAGGCCGGATGTCAACCCTGACGTCGCACCAGTCAGACACGAGTTTGAAGCCGTAGGTAGTCCAGATGGACCACATATTGCACTCGTAACACTCGGTTGCGATAAGAATACCGTCGATTCAGAACGGATTATGGCATCTTTGGTTGGCCATGGTGCCAGAGTATCATCGGATGTCCGAGAAGCCGACATCTTAATTGTAAATACTTGTGGTTTCATACAGGATGCCAAGGAACAATCTCTCGAGACGATCTTAGACGCTTGTGATCTAAAAGCCCGGGGGCACTTGAATGCGGTAGTGGCAGTTGGATGTCTTGTGCAGAGGTACAAGACGGAACTCACCAACGAGATTCCTGAGGTCGATTTCTTCATGGGATTGACTGAACTACAGGGCCTTGTTCCTGAGTTGCGGAGGCGTGGTCTACTGCCTGATATCCAGTCGATTCCGACGATGGAGCAGCCCCTGAGGATACTATCCACGGAGACCCCTCATACGTCATACCTGAAGATTAGTGAAGGTTGTGACCATACTTGTGCTTTCTGTGCGATTCCGCTGATGCGAGGCCTGCACCGCTCTGAGTCTGTTGGAGATCTGGTTAGAGAAGCAGCAGGGCTTGGAGTTCAGGGGGTAAAGGAGATCAATGTGATCTCACAAGACACGACTTGGTACGGACGAGATAAGAAACGACTAGATCCATCAGCCCCGTTACTCCCAGATCTTCTACAGGCACTTTTAGATGGGACTGATGTGCCCTGGTTTAGGCTTTTTTACATGTACCCGTCAGGTATTACACCTGAACTCATTGAATTGATCGCGAATGAGAATCGGATCTTACCATACTTGGATATGCCGATCCAATATGGTACTGACCGAATGCTTCAACTTATGAGGCGTCCGGAGCGTCAGGTGACCATCCGTCGGCAGGTTGAGCAGCTTAGGCAGGCGATCCCGGAACTCACTCTAAGGACAACAGTGATTCTAGGCTTTCCAGGAGAGACCGATGATGACTTTGCAGAGCTGCTTGAGTTCCTAGCAGAAATCAGGTTTGAGAGGGTTGGAGCCTTCACCTACTCTATGGAAGAGGGTACTCGAGCTGCGGAGATGGAAGGGCATGTACCCATTGAACTTATGAATGAGCGCATGGGAGAGTTGATGGACGTCCAGCGAGAAATAAGCTTCGAGAAGAATGCAGAACTCGTTGGTAAATGCTCGACGGCTCTTGTGGATCAGTTATTGGAAGAAGATGGTGATTTTGATGCTGTCTCAAGGACTATTGGACAGGCGTTAGATGTAGATGGGGTCACGAATCTTTATGATGCAGCAGGTGTGCAGTCTGGAAGCATGATCGAAGTCGAGATTGTTGACTGTCTAGACTATGATCTAATTGCTAGAGTCATTTAGTCGTAAGCTTTCGAGATTGCAGGTGGATGCTGTAGGGGAGGGCTTCGCGATGGATTATAGAAAATGGATCGGAGGGCTGGTGCTCAGCCTCTTGACCATCATACCAGGATTGGGCGTGAGTCAGGAGTTAGCGGACCTAGACTACGATAAGCTGTCTTTTCGAGGTGTGGGTATTGAGTGGGGCAAACTGTACCCGACTCGGGTGGACCAAACCGAGAGTTACGGTATACGCGTCGATCTCGGATACTTAGGACCCGGGCTGCGTATAATACCTGGAGTGAGTTACTGGACTTCACCTCTCACAACCCGAGAGATCGCTAGATTGGAGGATCGGGTAGAAAGCCTAGTCCAGAGTCAGACTGACGGGGATCGACCAGTCGTCGACTTGGGGATGATCGAGTGGAGAGACATCTCCTTTTCTCTAGATGGTCAGGTTGTATGGGAGGTGCCTCTCGATTTCTTGACCTTTGCCGGACTCGGTGTTGCGGCCCATGTATTAAATGGGGAGGGCGCATCGATCAATGGGACGTTCATTGAAGACTTACTCGACTCTGTAACGGCTGGTTTCAATCTGCACGCTGGCCTCGAATATCCTGTAACTAATGGGTTTAGGATTTATGGACTCGGGCGTTATGAAGTCGTTGGTGACTTACAGTACTTCAATACAAGGTTTGGGGTGCAGGTAATGATTGGCGACAACGCACCCGGTGAAGAGCGGGGTCGATGACCTCTATGGTCAAAGCACACAGTAGCCACCTTAGGAGCGTCAAAGATCTGCTTTGGCCGCGGCCTGGAGAACGTCTGATTCCTGCATTCTCTGGCCTCCTCCTTGCTGCTTCTTTCCCGCCTCTTCATCTACCTGTCCTGCCCTTTATAGGCTTAGTCCCATTTGCGCTCTGGATCCAGGGCTTGAGTGCTGATGCTGAGGGGAGACGCGCAGCGGTTCGAGGTTCTTTGGTTTTTGGAACGGTCTATTTTGGGCTCGTCTTTTACTGGATCCTGATTGCACTGATCTGGTTTACTCCGCTTGCGATTCTGGCCTTCATTGGCTCGATGATACTGCTTGTCAGCTTAGCTACTTTGTTTGGTTGGTCGCTTCATCATTTTCTACACACTCTGAGTATTCCGCTCTGGATAGCCCTGCCGATTTCCTGGACCGCTGCAGAGTGGTTCCGCGCACACTGGCCGAGTTCCTTGGCATTTCCATGGCTGGGACTTGGGACTTCTTTAACTGGTTTCCCTGAGGTGGTCGGTTTTGCCGAAATTGTTGGCGCTCGTGGTATAACACTATGGCTGGCGCTGGTTAATGGACTTCTAGCTTCACTAGTAGTCGATTTGCGTACCCGAACTAGGTGGGGGCGGAAGAGCTTATTGATCTCTCTTGTTGTCACGCTACCTATGGGTTGGGGTTTCTGGCGGGCAGAGACGCTCCAACTACGTGAAACTGGGCGGGTTGCAGTGGTGCAACCCAACATACCGGAGCACATCAAGCTGGATCAGCGGCTAGCGATAGATAGCACTCATGCTTCTTTGGGCCGACTCATGCAAACCATCGAAGCGGGCTCGGCAGATCTTATATTGATGCCGGAAGTTACACTGCCGGTATTCCCGAAGGCTGAGGTGCATTCCAGCTTCATAGCCCCCATTAGGAATTTCGCGCGCGACATCGGTGCGCCGATCGTTTTTGGGGCCACGGGATTCACGGGGGATATCTTAGGGGATTTTACCCCATTCAACTCAGCCTTTCTTATGGATCCTGGTGGGCTCAAAGGCTTTCAGTATGACAAGAGGTACTTGGTGCCCTTCGTCGAGCGCGTTCCAGTTTTGCCCGACTCCTGGCTTACAGGACTTCCTTATTTTGGCGGATTCGGTGTTGGCAGTGGCTGGCCTCTTCTGGAGGTCAATGGTAGTACCTACGGCGTATTAATCTGCTACGAATCGACCTATCCTGAGGGTGCTCGCACCTTCAGACTCAAAGGAGCTGAAGTGCTTCTCAACATCACTAACGACGCTTGGTACGGCAGAGAACCGTTATACTCTCGAACAACTGCACTTTGGCAGCATCCTGCACACTTGGTAATGCGGGCAATAGAGAACCGCATGGGTATAGCTCGCTCGGCCAACACAGGTATTTCTCTATACGTTGATCCGATCGGTCGTGTTCACGGCAAAACTGACCTCTTTGAGTCAGATATCAGGATCGATAATGTCCTCACTACTGACGAAATCACCTTTTTTACTCGTTTCGGAGATCTTGCTGGAAATGGTGCGGCGTTTGCTGCATTTATGCTTATCGTAGCTTCTTTGAAGTTCAGGAGGCTGGACCCTTCTGAAGCACAGGTTTAGCTTTTCTTCCCTATTCTGTGAGGATTGCCTAACTATCACCTTTCAGAATCAGCGGGTGAGCATTTGAGTGTGTGAAGCCCGTTTAACATTGTGTTTGGAGCAGGCCATGAAACAGGGTATCCATCCCGATTTTACTACGACGCCGGTCATGTGTGCCTGCGGTAACCGCTTCGAGACAAAATCAACCGTAGAAGAGATCCATATCGAGATCTGCTCGGTGTGCCACCCATTCTATACTGGCAAGCAACGTCTCGTGGATACAGCAGGCCGGGTTGATCGTTACAAGAAGAAATACGAGAAGGTTGCAGAGAAGTGATCACTTTGGCCGGAGCGAGCCTCCGGCCAACTGACCCCCGGGTTTGCACGATAATATCGGGGTCTGAACTACGACTCTACCGATGAAGCCTCCGACTCTAGACCCTCGATTAAACGAGCGCTTAAAAGAGGCGGAACGTCGTTTCGAAGAGCTTGATGCTGAGCTTATCAGCCCCGAAGTGCTTAAGAGTCCTCAAAGGCTTCGTGAGCTTGGGCAGGAGCGATCAAGACTAGAGGAGATCGTCGGACTTGGTCGTAAACTCGCTCGGGCAACCCAAGAGCTTGAAGGCGCTCTTGAACTCGTGCAAGACTCGACGGATGACGAATTACAAGCTTTGGCTGAAGCAGAGTGTACTGGCCTCCAACAGCTCATCGAAAAGCTGCTTCTCAAGCTTAGGGAAGTTCTGATTCCCAAGGATCCTCTTTCTGATCGATCGGCAGTTGTGGAGATTCGTGCTGGGACTGGGGGTGATGAGGCCGGGCTCTTTGCTGCGGATCTGATGCGGATGTATAGACGACTAGCTGAACGAAAGGGTTGGTCGATTGAGTTAATGAGCCACTCTGAGGGAATACCTGGGTCGATCAAGGCCGTGATCTTCACGGTTCGTGGCAAAGGCGTATACGGCCGCTTGCGCTACGAGTCAGGTGTACACCGTGTTCAGCGTGTGCCTGAGACAGAGAGTCAAGGACGAATTCACACTTCTGCCGCGACTGTTGCAGTCCTTCCTGAGGCTGAGGAGGTTGATTTGCAGATCGATCCTAACGATCTCAGGATTGATGTCTTCCGCTCCTCAGGACCGGGTGGACAGTCCGTGAACACTACCGACTCAGCAGTGCGGATCACGCATATCCCAACCGGGCTAGTTGTATCCTGCCAGGACGAAAAATCTCAGCACAAGAATAAAGCAAAGGCCCTCAAAGTGCTGCGGAGTCGCTTGTTAGATCAGATGGTTGCGGAACAAGAAGCTGAGCGAGCCCGTGCACGTAGAACACAAGTTGGTACCGGCGATCGTTCTGCAAAGATTCGCACTTATAACTTTCCTCAAGGCCGTGTCACTGACCATAGGATCGGTCTTACACTGCACCGTTTAGATGAGGTGCTAGATGGAGATCTAGAAGAGGTCATCTCCTCACTCAGACTCGCTGAGGAACAGGAACGTCTTGAGGAGACTGAAGCTGGAGCTTAGGTGTCTAATTTAGATCGCCGCCGTGATTGGACGGTTCTTAAACTCATTGAATGGAGTGGACAGTACCTAGAGGAGAAAGGCGTTGAACGCGGACGATTAGATGCAGAGCACCTACTTGCCCATGCGATGAGTACGACCCGACTGGACTTATATCTTCAGTATGATCGGCTTCTTTCTGGTCCAGAACTCGACCAGTACAGGCCATTATTAACCAGGCGAGCTAGGCGGGAACCACTTCAATATATTCTGGGACGAGCCGGATTTCGGAATTTGGAATTAGAAGTTGATCAAGCAGTTTTGATTCCTCGTCCAGAGACTGAAATTCTCGTCGATGAAGTACTCCAATGGGTTTCTGAAAATAAACTCAAGAATCCCGTAGCCCTTGATATCGGGACTGGATCAGGAGCAATTGCACTGTCTTTGGTTCACGAGGGTCCTTTCAGTAGAGTCGTAGCGACTGATACTTCGAGCGTTGCGCTTGAGGTTGCCACCCGAAATTCATTGATGTCAGGATTTTCAGATCGAGTCGATTTCCGACTTGGTAAGTTTTATGAACCATTGACGGTTGGTGAAGTTTTTGAAGTCATCGTTTCGAATCCTCCTTACGTTGCTGATGGGGAAGCTCAAGATCTTGAGCCCGAAATCCGGGAATGGGAGCCAGGAGTAGCTCTCTATGCTGGCCCAGACGGGCTTGCTGCGTTAAGAAGAATTGCCACCGGAGTTGGTCCATATCTCAAGCCGGGCGGATTACTCGCACTTGAGGTAGGGCTTGGCCAGGCGACTTATATCATGGAACTTTTGGAGAATACTGGAGAATTCAGAACGGTGCGGGTTTGTCGAGACCTGAGCGGTCGTGAACGTGTAGTGCTAGCTCATGGAGAGATGACTGACTAGAGTTTTTCCAGTGGAATCAACTGATTAGGGAAGCCTCTGACCCTGGAGATCTGTTATGGGCGAGATGTATGAGAAGGCAAAAGAACTTGGTAATGCACTCGCGAGAACAGATGAGTACCGTGCTCTCCGTAATGCAATTGATACTGCAGATGAAGACCGTGAATTAGTAGAATTGAGAAACCAGATTCGCGAACTGGAAACTGAGATCGAAGCGTTGATGCGAGCTGGTCGTGAGCCAGATGAGGACATTACAAAAGTGTACGCTGAATTAACTGAAGAGCTTCAGACTAAACCTGAATTTCAGCGACTTATCTCAGCGCAGACGAACTTTGAGAAGGTTATGTTCAAGGTGAATGAAACTGTGACGAAAGGGATCGAAGAAGGTGGAGATAGTCGTATTATCCTTTCGTCATGAGAAAATAATGCTTGCCGGACACTGCTCGATATAACATTCGACCCAACAAGAGAGTTTCGCTTGAAGCAACCCCATCAGATTCAACCAGCCGAAGGGAAACTGGGAGTTCTGCTTCCTGGCTTTGGTGCTGTAGCTACGACATTTATCGCAGGAGTGGAGTCAATAAGGAGAGGCTTAGCTGAGCCCTTTGGGAGTTTGACCCAGATGAATACTATCCGTTTGGGCAAGCGAACTGACGAGATGACCCCACTGATCAAAGATTTTGTACCTCTTGTTGGGCTTGAGGATCTGGTCTTTGGAGCTTGGGATCCGATCTGCGATGATGGTTATGAGAGCGCTCTTAAGGCGGGTGTGCTCCAGAAGGATAGTCACCTTGATCCTATCAGGGATTTCCTCTCCTCAATTCAGCCAATGAAGGCTTCCTTCAGCACCGACTATGTCAAGAAGCTGGACGGCCCTCACAAGAAGAGTGGAAATAAGAGGGAACAGGCCGAGGAACTCCGCCAGGATATCAGACGTTTCAAAGAAGAGAATGGCTGTGATCGTTTAGTGATGATTTGGTGTGGTTCCACAGAGATTTTCCTAAGGCCTGGCCCAACGCACGAGACACTGGAATCCTTCGAGAAAGCGATGGACGAGGATGATGAGTCGATTGCTCCGAGCATGCTTTATGCTTACGCAGCAATCATGGAGGGTGTGCCTTACGCAAACGGTGCCCCGAACTTGTCCGCAGATATACCAGTGCTTGAGCAACTTGCGATAGAGAGAGGAGTTCCGATTAGTGGAAAGGACTTCAAGACCGGCCAGACCCTCATGAAGACAATCTTAGCTCCTGGTTTCAAGACCAGGATGTTAGGGCTATCAGGTTGGTTCAGTACGAATATTCTTGGAAACCGGGATGGTGAAGTCCTGGATGATCCAGAGTCCTTTAAGACCAAAGAGGAGTCGAAGCTCAGTGTACTCGAGCAAATCCTTCAACCCAACATGTACCCTGAGCTATATGGGGACATGTACCACAAGGTAAGGATCAATTACTACCCACCCAGGGGAGACAACAAGGAGGGCTGGGACAACATCGACATCTTCGGATGGTTGGGTTATCCCATGCAGATAAAGATTGATTTTCTTTGCCGCGATTCGATACTTGCTGCTCCAATTGTGCTTGACTTGGCGCTTTTCCTCGATTTGGCAATGCGCTCGGGGCTATCTGGCATACAAGAGTGGCTCTCATTCTACTTCAAATCGCCACAGACAGCTCCAGGTCTTTATCCAGAGCATGACATTTTTATTCAACACTGGAAGCTTAAGAATACCCTCCGTTGGTTGATGAAGGAGGACATGCTAACACACTTGGGGGTGGAGTATTACGACTAGCCCCGTGAACGGACGATTCATAGTCCTTGAAGGGGCAGACGGGGTTGGCAAGACAACTCAAACGGCTCTGCTGTCATCGTGGATGGAGTCCATGGGGGTTGAACATGTAGTCGCGCGTGAGCCAGGAGGAACACCGCTCGGTGAGGCTGTGCGGGACCTGATTCTCCAGGAAATAGATTTGCACATCGCACCCGAGCCGGAATTACTACTGATTTTGGCATCCAGGGCGGCTTTTGTTAGGGAGGTTGTAACTCCGGCATTGGCAGCTGGAAAAGTGGTTCTTGCGGACCGCTTTGCCCTCTCAACACTTGCCTATCAGGGTTACGGTAGAGGCATACCACTTGATGATATTCGTGATGGACTGAGAATTGCCACCGGTGGATTGGAGCCAGACTTGTACATCATACTGGACATACCTATTGAGGAAAGTTCAGCTCGCCAAGTTTCGAGTGGTGTCGAACCTGATCGAATAGAGCGCGAAGGGGATGGCTTTCTCCGGTCTGTGCGCCAAGGGTATCTTGCACTAGGAGATTCGGAGTCCGGTGTTCGAGTGCTAAACGGATCCGGCCCGCCGGAGGCCGTACAGGAGAGGGTGCGTAAACTTCTAATTGAGATTTTTCCAGAAACCTTCGGTGGCTCAGATTTGTGAAGTGAGGCGTACTTTAGAGGGCCCTTCCGTATAACTTGATATGGGGAATGACACGTGAGGCGAAGCACCCTGACGGCAGTTGCCGTTGCAGTATCATCAGTTGTAGTGGGTGGTTGGTTGCTCCAAGAGGGTGTGAGTCGCTCAGATAACTCTTACCTGCGCGTTCGTGTACTTCAGGAAGTTATAGACAGGGTTGAGTCCAGCTTTGTCGACGAAGTCGAATATGATCGTCTGCATGAGTCTGCGATTGATGGCCTATTGAGGGATTTAGGAGATCCGCACTCATCGCTCATCCCAGCAAGCTCCTACGAGAATATTGAAATTCGGACTAGGGGTGAATATGGGGGTATCGGGCTTGAGGTGGTCGATCGTAACGGATGGGTGACCGTAGTAAGTCCGATCCCAAATACCCCTGGAGCACGAGCAGGTATCAGGGCTGGAGATCAGTTTTTTGAGATCGAAGGAGTACCTGCAGATACGATGGTCACAGATCAGGCGGTTGAAATGCTTCGTGGTCGTCCTGGAACAGAAGTCAGCGTTAAGGTGTTGCGGCCGGGAGTTGATGAACCCATTCCGTTTACCATTGAGCGCGAAGAGATCCAACTTAGGGCAGTTCCATTCGGCTTGATGCTTGAGCATGGGATAGGGTATGTCCCGCTACAGACGTTCCAAGTAGGGTCTGAGCGTGAAATCACCACAGTACTTGATTCTCTTAGAGAGTCTGAGGGGGCTCGGTCTCTGATTCTCGATCTTCGTGGGAACCCAGGAGGATTGTTGGATGTGGGCATCGCGGTCTCGGACCTTTTCCTAGATATGGATCTCTCAATAGTAGAGACTCGAGGACGCGCTTCTGACCAAAATGAAACGTATTCTGCAAGAGAGCCCGACGCTTATCCTAGTTTCCCCATTGTAGTTCTTGTCGACCGTGCCAGTGCATCAGCATCAGAGATTGTTGCGGGAGCATTACAAGATCATGACCGGGCGGTAATCATCGGCCAACCAACATTCGGTAAGGGATCTGTACAAACTCTTTATCGCTTGACTGGGGGGGACGTACTCCGTTTGACAACAGCTCGGTGGTATACGCCAGTCGGACGTTCTATCCATCGCGTCTCTCAGAGACAAGTGGAGATGGAGGGACAAAGCCTGGGTATTTCTGGAGAGCTTGTAATACCCGCTGATATGTCCGCGCGTCCCGAGTTTTCCTCAATGGGTGGGCGTATGCTTTATGGTGGTGGAGGTATCACCCCTGATCTTGTTGTGCCACCTGAGATTTTATCCGTCGAAGAGACCGAGGCGGTTGGTAGGGTATTTCGTCAAGCTGGTGCTTTCAACGTAGCCCTTTTCAACTATGCAGTGTCATACATTCGTGATCATCCTGAACTTGAAGTTGGTTACACTTTAAGTGATGAGGATCTTGCAACGTTCTTTGAGACGCTTCGAGAGTCAGCCGCTGAAATTGATGAAGCTGCCTTCATCACCGGTGCCCGTTTTGTTCGGTATCACCTTGAGAGAGAAATTGCTCTTCAGGTATGGGGTGACTCTGGGGTATTTGAGCAATCCCGAAAGTATGATGAAGAACTGGCCTCTGCGCTGGAACTGTTGCGTGGTGTGTCGACGCAAGATGATCTCATTGAGGCGCTCGAGCAGGCGCGTCAAAGTCGGAAGCCCTGATCTTCGTGGAGTGTTTTATCTTCGCGGAGAAGATCGCCTCATCACGCTATCCCTGAGGTTTAGCCGGAATCTGTCTTTCATCCCATATCCGATTACTTGACTGATCAATGAGTGCTGTGGAAGTCCTTAGAGGTGATGTCGTGGAAGCACGACATGCCGTGCATATTGCGGTTGCCGATGCCCATGGGAGAGTAGTTGCCAGGTCGGGTAACGGAGACGGGTTGACTTATTTTCGATCTGCAGCAAAGCCCTTCCAAGCACTTCCGCTTGTGGAGGAAGGGGTAGTCAGCAGATTTGGAATTTCTCTTCAGGAGCTTGCTCTTTGCTGTGCCTCACACGAGGGAGAACCTGCTCACGTTGCAGCGGTCCGGTCGATTCTTTCCAAGGTTGGCGTGGATGAGGCGCTATTCCAGTGTGGCGCTCACCTTCCATTTGGTCCTGATGCTAGCCAGGAACTCTTAATGCATGGTGGCCAAGCTATGCCGATCCATAACAACTGTTCAGGCAAGCATGCAGGAATGCTGGCACTAGCAGTAGGTATGGGATGGGATCCGATGGAATACCATCGGCCTGATCATCCTGTTCAGGATCGTATGTTGAGGGAGATCCTCAGATGGACAGGGCTTGATAAAGCTGAAGTGGTTACAGGAGTGGACGGATGTGGTGTGGTCTGTTTCGCTGTTCCTTTATTCCAGATTGCCAGATCATTCGCACGGTTTTCTGCTGCTGCCGCTGATAATGAGGGCCCAGCTGAGATCGTACGTGCGATGACCACACATCCTTTCATGGTTGGTGGAACGGGACGAGCGTGCACCGAAGTTATGGAGGCTGCGGCAGGGAAAGCTTTCGTAAAGCTTGGAGCAGAGGGGACATATATTGGAGGGATTCCAGCTTCAGGACTTGGTTTTGCAATCAAAGTTGAAGATGGAGGACGACGGGCAGTTGAAGTAGCTCTTGTCAGAGTTCTTGAGGAGCTTGGTGTGTTTACAGAAACAACTGTTACCACGATCAGCCATCATGGGAATCCGATAGTGTATAATACCCGGGGTGAAGCAGTTGGTGAGATCAGGCCGAATTTTCGTCTGAAGTTTGAGTCCCCATGAGCCAGAATTTGCAACCATCGTTAGAGATGCTGGTGCGTCTTAGCGCTGTCATTGCCAGTCGCCAGACCGATGAACTATCAAAGCACTTCAACTTGCTAGCTACTAGAGCAGATGCTGTCCAAGTCGAGGAGGTGATTCTTCAAAGCTACCTGTTTCTTGGGTATCCCATAGCGTTAAATGCGATGGCTTTATGGCGTGAAAAGATTGGACCGAACATTTCTATTCAAGCACAAGAAGACCTCGACACTTGGACAGTTCGTGGACAGGAGGTCTGCGGAGCTGTTTATGGCGGTCAGTACGCTGACCTACGGGCATATATTCGCAGGCTTCATCCGGACCTAGAGCAATGGATGGTTCAGGAGGGATACGGCAAGGTTCTGGGGCGTTCAGGCCTGTCACTGGTCGAGCGCGAACTGTGCATTGTTGCGCTCCTGGCCGTATTAGATGTACCGAAGCAACTCTATTCTCATCTCCGAGGTGCGCTAAATGTTGGAGCTGACGTCTGGCAAGTTTCACAGGCGCTCAAGATTGGACTCGGATATGTCGAGGATGATATTGCTACTCGTGGCTGGAAAACTTGGGACTCTTTCCAATCGCGTGCTGCTGTAGGTGAGTGAATCGTGTTTATAGATCATGCAGTAATTGAAGTGAAAGCGGGTACAGGCGGCGCCGGATCAGACGCTTTCCGCCGGGAAAAGGGAGTCCCACGCGGTGGACCAGCTGGCGGGGATGGTGGGAAAGGTGGAGACGTTTTGCTAGAGGCGGATGCTCAGCTTACTACGTTGCTCGATTATTCATATCGACGGCACTATAAAGCGGGTCGAGGTAAGCACGGTGGAGGAAAGAATCAGACAGGTAGGTCCGGTGAGGATCTAATTCTAAAAGTCCCGCGTGGGACGGTAGTTTTCGACGTCGATTCAGGGGATCTTCTCGGCGAACTCTTAGAAGATGGCGAGCATCTGATAATCGCATCTGGAGGGCGAGGAGGTCGTGGCAATACTCGATTTAAGACGCCAACGCGCCAGGCTCCGCGGCGTTGGGAGGCTGGTGAAGACGGTGAGGAACGTCGGATTCGGCTTGAACTCAAGCTGATTGCAGATGTGGGACTGGTCGGTGAGCCGAATGCAGGGAAATCCACATTCTTGGCGACGGTCACCGATGCAAGACCGAAGGTTGCCGACTACCCCTTCACTACGTTGGAGCCGAATCTCGGTGTTGTGAGACTCCGGGATTTTCAGTCATTTGTGATTGCTGATATTCCTGGAATTATAGAAGGAGCACATGAGGGAAGGGGCTTGGGCCATAAGTTTCTGCGCCATATTGAACGGACTCGAACTCTCGCACTGATGATTCCAGTGGACACGGAGAACATTCAACAAGCATTCCAGGCCCTAAGAGCTGAACTTGAAGCCTATTCTCCAGAACTCGCGACAGCTCCGTTCTGTGTAGTACTAACGAAGACTGACCTCCTTCCTCCAGATGCTGAGTTCCCGGAGTTTCAAGCAGAAGGGGCTTGGGAAGTTTTCGGTGTTTCATCGTCAACTAACAGAGGTTTAGACGAGCTTTTGACAGCCCTTTGGAAGGAGAGTCGTCCCTCTGAGGAACTGACGGATGACGGGGGTGACCAAGCATGGGTACCCTGAATAAGGTTCCGGTCTCATCCGTTTACGTGCACGCACCATTTTGTTCAAGACGTTGTTTCTACTGTGATTTTGCTGTAGAGGTAAATTCCTCCGACAATCTCAGTGCCTGGACAAGAGCACTCTCAGGGGAGCTTATAGCAGTCGAACGAGAAGGTGTCTTTACCATGTCGGAGGCACTAAAAACGCTATACGTAGGAGGTGGTACCCCATCCCTGTTAGGCTCTCAAGCGATGAAAGGCCTTGCAGAAGTAATTGGATATAGCCGCCTCGAAGATCCTGAATTCGAGTGGACTGCTGAGGCTAACCCCGAGACTGTCACGCATGACTTAGTTGAAAGTTGGTACAATGTTGGTGTTAATCGGATGAGCCTAGGCGTGCAAAGCTTTGATACACAGGTACTCACATGGATGGGGCGCCTGCACGGGCCAGCTGGTGCAGTTCAGGCGGTCAATACAATAAAAGAAATAGGGATTTATAATCTCAGCGTTGATCTAATTTTTGGGTTGCCGTCCAGACTAAAGCGGTGTTGGCGCACTGACTTGTTCAAGGTATTGGAACTAGACATCCCACATATCAGCTTGTACGGACTCAGCGTAGAGCCTGATACACCATTAGGTCGATCAGTCAGAGATGGCAGTGAGTTCCCAGTTGATGAAGGGCAATACAGGGATGAATACCTTACTGCTGTAGAGCTATTAAGAGATGCAGGATATCAACATTATGAAGTCTCCAGCTTCAGTCACCCAGGGTTTGAATCAAGACATAACTCTGCATACTGGGATGGAAGGCCTTATCTGGGCTTGGGCAACTCTGCCCACAGTTATTCAGGATTCTATCGTCGCTGGAATGTCAGAGATTGGGGTGCGTATAATGCCTTGGCCACAGGGACAGGGATCACGTGGGAAAAGGGTGAGCACCTTGATGCGGCCTCTAGATCTTTAGAGAGATTATGGTTGGGTCTACGAACTGCGTTGGGGCTTCGGCTAGAGGATCTAGCTGACACGCAGCGGGTAATCGTCCAGTCCTGGGTGCAGGAAGGTTGGAGCTTGGTTGAGAATGGAAGAGTGCGCCTTACCGCAGAGGGTTGGCTACTGTTGGACCGACTTACTTTGGAGCTTGATGGTGCTCCGGTGGGTTGACGTTCGAATCAACCATACTCGATCTTCGACTATGACTGTTTTGGAAAGGGCTGAGTTTACTGGTGCCGAGCTCACTGAACGTGAACGGCAGGTCTTGGATGCAGTGGTGCGCACTTATGTGGAGACTGCTGAACCGGCTGGTAGTAGAACGGTCTCTCGAAATTTTGATCTAGGTATCTCATCTGCTACCGTCCGAAGCACCATGGGTGATCTTGAGGATAAGGGATATCTCTTCCACCCTCATACTTCTGCGGGACGTGTGCCGACCGACCTTGCATATCGTTTTTTCGTTGACAGACTCATGGCACCGCAGAGACTTACCGGTGAGGAACGAACGAATCTTCGACGCCAACTTGATGGCACTAGCACCTCCGTTGTGGACCGTCTTGTGATGAAAGCAACACGTGCGCTGAGCTTCGTCTCGAACGAACTCGGTGTAGCAATTGCTCCTCGCTTGGAAGTGGCAGTTCTAGAGAAGGTCGAGCTGATACAGGTCTCTTCAAGCCGGGTGCTGTTCGTGGCAACGATTCGAGGTGGAGTCGTGCGAACGGTCTATGTCGACCTACCTCTAGAGGTGCCCCGGAAAACTCTTCTTACTGTCACCGTTGCCATGAATGAACGCCTGGCTGGGCTCACTCTCCAGGAGATTCGTCGTACACTTCCTGAGAGGATGCGGGATTCTCATTCAGGGGAGTTCGGAGCAGCTGAGTTTATGAACATCTTTGTCCAGTCGGGGGCAAAACTTTTCGATCTACAGGAGTTGGATAGAACAAGTATCCTTTTGGGGCATACGAGTGTCCTGGCGTCACAACCGGAGTTTGAGGAACGTGACCAATTAACTAATCTGATCGAACTCACTGAAAGACGAGATCTTCTCGCAGACGCCATGGGTAAACGTGACCACAGAGGTCGGGTTATGATTACGATCGGTGGTGAGAATGATAGGAATGAACTCGCTGACTTCACGCTGGTGACTTCTGAGTACCAGATAGGTGATCTTACAGGAGTAATTGGAGTTATCGGCCCGACACGTATGCCTTATGAGAAAGTGGTGACGATCGTTGACTACACTTCGACGCTTGTCACTCGGATGCTCCAAAGCTGATCTAATCTTACTACTTCACTGAACATCTCCAACAGCTTTCTAATGGCTGATTACTACGAATTACTCGGCTTGTCACGTGATGCGGACCTCGAGGAAATCAAGAAGAGGTACCGTAAGCTTGCGTTCAAATATCATCCCGATCGTAATGAAGGCTCTAAGGAAGCTGAAGAGCTATTCAAGCAAGTCACAGAGGCTTATGAAGTTCTTTGTGATCCTGAAAAGCGGTCGATGTATGACCGCTATGGTGAGCAAGGGCTTAAGGGCTCTGCTGGTCCCGGTGGAATGGGAGGTTTCGATTTTAGTGATGCAATCGAGATCTTCATGCGTGATTTTGGTGGTTTTTCAGGGTTTGAGGATGTTTTCGGAGCGAGTGGTGGACGCACACAAAGGTCTACATCTCGTAAAGGAAAGACCATACGGGTAGGGGTATCCCTTACACTTCCAGAAGTTGCACTAGGAGCAAAAAAAACTCTGCGTGTTTCAATCCTCGGCGAATGCGAGCCGTGTGCCGGGTCAGGCGCGAAATCTGGGACGGAACCGGTGGTTTGTCCCGAGTGTGGAGGGGCGGGAGAAGCACGGCATGTTCAGCGGTCAGTTTTTGGTCAGTTTGTGAGTGTTCAGCCCTGTCAAAACTGTCATGGTGAAGGTCGGATTATCCAGGAGCTTTGTAATTCTTGCCGTGGTGAAGGTCGAACCCGAGGTGATACGGAAATAGAAATAGAGGTACCGGCGGGGGTGACTGCAGAGAATTTTCTCACACTCAGAGGACGCGGTAATGTTGGGCCTAGAGGAGGGCCCCGAGGAGATCTCGTAGTGCTTCTTGAGATTGAAGACGATCCACGATTCTCACGCGATGGATCAGATATCTTCCATGAACTCCCAATAACCTTTAGTCAGGCTGCGCTCGGGGACGAAGTCCGAGTCCCTACGATCGAAGGAACCGCTCAAGTGACGATTCCTGCCGGCATACAGAGTGGGGACCATCTTAATCTTAAGGAACTTGGGCTGCCTGATCTCAATGGTCATGTCAGAGGAGATCAGATTATTAGGGTGATAGTGTGGACTCCAACGGACCTCAATACCCAACAGGAAGAGGCTCTAGAGAACTTGCGTGGCGTTGAAACACTCGCGCCGGAGCAAATCCGTCGTCGAACACATAGCGGGTTCTGGTCTCGAGTTAAGGAAGCTTTCACGGGAGGATGAACAACCCGAGACTTCGGTGGCTGGAGGTAGGGGTCCGTGCCCCGGTCACGGATAACGAGGCTTCGGTTTTGGTGGATAAGTTAGTTCAAGTGTGTGGCCGGAGTGTACTCGAACACGATGGTTGGCTGTACGCATATTTTGAAGAGCCTGATGAATTATCTGGCTTTATAGAGCGATTACGGTCCCGTGTAAGTTCTGCTATTGGCAATGAAGAAATCCACGTAGTAACTCGTTGGCAGGCAAATGAGGACTGGTCTGAGAAATGGAAACGTGGACTCGGCTCTAAAAGGATCACGGATACTATTGTAGTACGTCCATCGTGGGTGCAATTCCATCCTGAACCTGATGATATCGTGATTGTGATTGATCCTGGTATGGCTTTTGGAACTGCCGAACACGGTACAACTCGAGGAAGCTTGAGGCTCCTAGAGTCAGCTCTCAAGGTTAATGACCGAATACTAGATGTTGGCTCAGGAACTGGGATATTAGCGATAGCGGCAGCAGCATTAGGTGCGAGTGAAGCTATAGCAGTTGAGGGAGATCCACCGTCATTTGAAGCCCTACGAGAGAATGTGGAAAGAAATGGAGTGTCTAGCCGAGTCCAGTGTATAGAGGAGTGGGCTGACACCCATAGTCTTCAGCGAATGGGACCCGTTGACGGGATTGTCGCCAACCTACAGAGCGGTGTTCTGAGTCCGCTTCTTCCTGCTTTCCGTAATACACTAATTCAAGATGGGTGGTTAATTATGTCAGGTATTCTCTCGATCGAATGGCCTTGCTTTCTCGAGGATACAAGCGCTAAGGGCTTTAGGTGCGTTGAAGTAGACCATGACACGGAATGGACGAGTGGGTTATTCAGGATTGTTTGATAAGCTTTATGTGTCTGGGATCCTATCTTGGAACTGATACATCTAAGAAAACCAGCTCGGCCCTTTTCACGATAGAAATTAGTGCGTATCCGGGGATCGATCTTGCCATTGCGCTCGATTCTAACCACCCACAAGATCGGTTAGGCGCATTAATACGCGTGCTACCCCCTCTATTTGGAAGCTCGCCTTATGGCTGCTAATGAGTGTCTCTTCTGCAAAATTGTCCTCGGGGATGTTCCGGCGGATATCGTGCATGAAGATGATCAAGTACTTGCATTTCGTGACATTAACCCTCGGGCTCCCATCCATATCCTCATAATTCCTAAACAGCATTTGGAGTCGCTTGCATCAGTGGCTGATGAGAACCGTGACCTGATGGGACACATGATGCTTACCACTAAAAAGATTGCTAGGGATGAAGGCCTTTCCCAAAGTGGTTACCGAACTGTTATCAATATAGGAGCAGATGGTGGCCAGACGGTTAATCACCTGCACCTACACCTCCTTGGTGGCCGGGCCCTCCGGTGGCCACCAGGATGAGAGTGGCTTCCTCCGATTCACCAGGTACGTTACTAGCATCGCCGTTTTGGTTGGCCTAATAGAACTCAAGTGAAGGGAAGAGTGACTTGTGTCTCAAGAACTTAAGAACCGATTGAGGTCTGACCTCACATCAGCGAGAAAAGACCGTAATAAACTTCGTACGCTTGTCCTTTCCACGATTCTAGCTGATGTCCATAACAGGGAAATAGAATTGGGAACTGAGCTGACTGATGACCAAACTGTGAAGGTGCTCTCGAGAGGTATTAAGCAGCGTAAAGATGCTGCGTCTCAGATGCGTGCTGCTGGTCGTGATGAGCTCGCCAGCGAAGAAGAAGCTCAACTTACAGTCCTCAGTGAGTATCTCCCAGAAGGTATGTCAGAAGATGAGGTCAGGGCGTTAGTGCGTGCTGCAATTGAGGAAGGGGTAGACCAAATGGGGATGTTAATGGGGAGGATTATGCCGAAAATCGGAGGCCGATTTGATGGTAAAGAGGCGAATAGGATAGTCCGTGAAGAACTTAACCAGTGAACTTGATTCACAAATCCAGACCGGATTCAAGGTAAGGTTCCTGGGGTGAGCGAGCAGAGAGGAGCCCCGCAGTCACGTTCTGTGCTACAGATCAAGAAGGGTACAAACGTTCGCGTGTGTACAACCGGAATCCGGGGTAAAGTGATTGAGGTCAGTGGTGATCGTGTGATTCTTGAAGCTGGGGAACTCAAGTTAGATATGGCCCTTTCGGATATAGAAGTTATCACTGCTCGGCCTGAGGTTACTCCAGGTGATGAAGATACAGGATGGAAGGGACCTGAGTTGGGAACGATCGGCTCTGAAGTTGACCTCCATGGAATGAGGGTGAATCAGGTAGAACTTGAACTTTCGAGAGCATTGGATGCTGCAGTTTTGGAGGATCTATCTGAGATTCGCGTTATTCACGGCAAGGGCACGGGAGCACTCCGGAAACGTGTAGCTGAGATACTTGACAAAGACTTGCGTGTGGTGGAGACCCGCATGGGTTACCCCTATGAAGGTGGGGCGGGTGTCACAATTGTGATGTTCGACGGAGAACTATGATTCCTGATGAAATAGTCGAAGAAGTTCGTGCCCGTGCTGATATTGTTGATATCATTGGCGAATTTGTAGCGCTAAAGAAAGCCGGTAAGGAATTCAAAGCGAATTGCCCATTCCACGAAGAACGTACTCCGAGCTTTCATGTTGTTCCTGACAAAGGCTTCTTCAAGTGTTTCGGGTGTGGCCAGTCAGGGGATGTGTTCAAGTTCTTGATGGAACGCCAGGGTATGGACTTTGTGGAAGCCGTAAAACACGTGGCTGGGCGAGCTGGTGTCGAAGTGCGTGAGGTAAAAAGGGCTGCTGAAGCAGATGACCCCAATCGTCCTCTATATGCTATCAATGCCTTTGCACAGGACTGGTTTCGAGATCGTATTACAGACCCTGATGGTGGTGCGGCCGCTCGAACCTACTTGGAAGGGCGAGGGATTAGTCCAGACATTGCAGAACGATTTGGGGTGGGGTATGCCCCAAACGATTGGGGGGCATTGCGCAGTGCTGCAGGGAAGCATGGACTGGAAGATGATCTCATGTTGGAGGTGGGTCTCCTTAATACCAGTGACCGCAAGAAAAACCCGTACGATCGTTTTCGGGGTCGTATAATGTTTCCTATCGAAAGCGTTTCAGGTCGGGTTATCGCATTCGGTGGCAGAGATTTTGAGTCGGATCAAGCAAGCGCACCCAAGTATCTCAACTCTCCAGAGACGCAAATCTACAGGAAAGGTGAAAATCTATACGGCCTGTCATGGGCTCGGCACGCCGTTCGCCGCGAAGAGTGTGCACTCTTGGTTGAAGGGTACATGGATGTAGTCTCACTTGCAGCCCATGGTTTCGATAACACAGTGGCTTCTCTAGGAACCGCTCTGACGCCCGAACAGGCAAGACTTTTGGCACGCTACACAAAGCGCCCATTGCTACTCTTTGACTCAGATGCTGCTGGTCTACGGGCAACATTCAAGGCTGGAGACATTCTTCTAGAAGCTGGGCTCCATCCAGGAGTAGTGACTTTGCCACCGGGTGAGGACCCAGATACGGTTGTGCGAAATCAGGGCCCAGAAGCTCTGCGTGAATATCTGGATCAGGCAGTCGATGTTCTAGATCGTAAACTTCAGATCCTTGAAGAGAGAGACTATTTCTCTTCTATCGAAGGCCAACGGTCCGCACTTGATCGCTTGTTACCAACCATCCGTTGTGCAGCGGATGCAGCTCTTCGAGACATCTATGTGACCAAAGTTGCAGACAAGACCGGCGTCCGTAGACAAACTCTCGAAGAGGAGTTGAAGAAGCAGCGCCCGCGGGTTGCAAAGACAACCAGAGCCTTTGGTTCAGGCAAATACCCAATCAAGCCTACACAGTTAGCGCCGAAGGCTTCAGTAGAACGACAAGTTCTACTCATGATGACCAAAGGGCCTGAGTGGGTAGAACGAACTGTGGAGTTGATCTCACCAGAGGACTTTGACGATCAGTCCTACCGCGCCATCTTTCACGCTCTTCTTGATGACCCTGAACTGCGTGTCGTACCCGCTTCTATGGACGCTATAGCTGCTCAGAAATTTGAGGAGATTCTGTCCGATCCGATGGAGCTCGATCACGGGTTGGAAGTATTCACGAAATCTGTGGATCGGATTCGTGCAGAGGTGCGTTACCGACACGTCAAGGATATCCAGCGTAAGATGGAATTAACACAGGATGAGGACGAGAAATTAGAGCTGCTTAAAACAATGAAAGAGTGGACGAAAGAAGTGCGTGATCTGGATCCGACAATTCTGCAAAGACGCAGTGCGTCTGTGGGCGACAAAAACTAAGAGAGCGGAGCACATGACGGAGCAAGACCGAAACAACCTTGTA
Organism: Gemmatimonadota bacterium; assembly: GCA_002724575.1. Taxonomy (GTDB): domain Bacteria; phylum Gemmatimonadota; class Gemmatimonadetes; order Longimicrobiales; family Gaopeijiaceae; genus UBA1142. Next base: position 35,557 of record PBPC01000049.1, read on the forward strand.
GAGCTTCAACGAATTGACCTTAAGATCCTTGCGGTACAACAGCAGATCAGGGATTTCGATCCATTACTGGGTGAGGTTGAGGAACCAGCGTTGGTTTTGGAGAGTGATGCCCAGAAGACGCGAACTCGACTTAAGGAAATCAATCTAGAAGAACGTCAGCTGGAACTAGGCGTAGCGGAGAAACGCGAACGTCAAAAACGATTAGATGAGCGATTAGGGTCAGTAAGAAATCTCCGAGAAGAAGCAGCCGTCAGTGCAGAGCTCGAGATGGTGAAACAGGCGTTGCAAAATGATGAGCAGGAGGCATTATCGATACTTGATCAGATCCGAAGAATGGAGGGTCGCCTAGAGGAATTAGATGAGGCGATAACCGAGGCCCGGGGGATTGTCGGTCCGCGCCTAGAGGAATTGATATCTGGGCGTGATACAGCTGAGAGAGAACTTGGTGCACTGGAGCAGGATAGGGAAAACTTCGTTCATAAGATGGATCCACTGGAGATCAGGTTATATGAAGGCATCAGGCGGGGTGGAAGGGTTACCGCGGTTGCGGCCCTGACAGAAGATGGTGCCTGTAGTCACTGTTTTGGGATTGTTCCTCCTCAGCTCCAGAATGAAGTTAGGCATGGCAAGTCTTTAATCCGGTGTGAGGAGTGTGGGGTTATCCTTACGCTAACTGAGTACGAAGATGAGCTAACGGGAGTGATGGCTGCTGAGGAGTCGGTTGAGGAAGAGGCTGCTGTATCCCAAGAAGTCTCTGGAGAAACAGTAGATGAGGATCAGGTAGACGAGTGACGATTGGCGGGCCTCGCGGAGGAGATTCCGGTGGCCTGAGTCCAGGAAGCGATCTATCGAAGCGCCAGTGGGTCATCTCTGAACGACCTGATTCGGAGACTGTTCGATCTCTCACTGATGAGCTGCGATTACCCGAACCAGTCTGTGCACTTTTAGCTGTCCGAGAATTAACGCCCCCAGAAAAAGCAAAGTGTTTCTTGCGACCGGATCTCAGTCAACTCCACGACCCTGCAACTTTGGCAGATGCGGAGATGGCTGCTGAGAGGATTGTTGGGTCGATTGATTCTCATCAAACAATTCTTGTGCATGGAGATTATGATGTTGATGGAATAAGTGCAGCAGCACTTATGACTCGCTGGTTAGCTTCTTTGGGTGGCAAGGTAGTTCCGTTCGTGCCCCACAGACTAAGAGATGGTTATGACTTCGGAACTGCAGGCCTGCAGGCAGCGTGCAATGCAGGAGCCGAACTAGTCATTACTGCTGACTGTGGCACCACTGCACACCGCACAGTGGAAGCTGCTTGTGCAGCAGGGATCGATGTGATCATTACGGATCATCATACTGTTTCTGATTCACTTCCTAATGCCACAGCAGTGGTAAACCCACTAAGACCTGATTGTGCTTATCCAAACAAGGGGCTTTGTGGCACTGCGTTGGCCTACAAGATCTGTGAATTGGTAGCGACAGCAGCTGGTAAAGATCCTGAAATGCTTGTCGACTACCTTGACCTGGTTGCTCTTGCCACGGTGGCAGATATGGTTCCTCTGTCTGGAGAAAACCGAAGTCTAGTGCACTTCGGACTGCGCCGTTTTGCCAATACTACCATTCCTGGGATACAAGCCCTCCTTGATGTGACAGATGTTTCTGGGCAGGACATCACAGAAAGAGAGATCGGCTTTGTACTCGCTCCAAGGATTAATTCTGCGGGTCGGATTGGTGAGACTAAAGACGCCCTCAAGCTTCTGCTAACTGACGATCCTACCGAAGCTCTTTTACTAGCAAGAAAACTTGATCAGACCAATCAGGAGAGAAGGACAGAAGATCAGCGAACTCTTGAAGAGGCTCTAGAGATCCTCGACCATGATCATGACCTGAGTCGTGACATGGGCGTGGTTCTTGCCTCCGACGGATGGCATCCTGGAGTGATTGGTATTGTCGCTAGCAGGATTGTGGAAAAGATCCAGCGACCAGTTCTCATAATTGCCCTAGATGGAGAAAGAGGTCGCGGAAGTGGGCGCTCAATTCCTGGATTCAACCTTTTTGAGGCATTGAAGAAATGTTCGGAGTACCTAATCCGTTTTGGTGGTCACAAGCAAGCCGCGGGAATGGATGTGGCCCGGGAAGCTCTACCCGCTTTGCGTGAGGCCTTCAACATTGCTGCTAGTCAGCAATTCTCTATGGATGAACTACGCCCAGAGTTGCTCGTGGATCTTGAAATAGGTCTCGAGTCGATAGACCTACAGTTAATTCATTGGCTAAAGTACCTAGGGCCACATGGTATAGGTAACCCTTCTCCGGTCTTCATTATTCGTGAAGTGGCGTTCAAGCAAGCCAAGATCGTAGGTACTAACCACATCAAGACGACCTTGATCGGCAATGGAGGTGCTCTGGAAGCGATCGGCTTTGGTTTGGCTGACCGGCATTCACCGGAGACCCTTTCCCACGGTTTATACGACATTGCGGTTGAGCTTGAGCGAAATGAATTCAGGGGAAAAGTCAGTGCTCAGGCTCGCCTTCTCGAAATCAGAGTGCACAGGAAAGACGATTGAGGATCATTTCGGGATGTTGGAAGGGACGACGCCTGGGCTCCATACGGGGGACTAGGGTTAGGCCTACGACCGACAGGGTTAAAGAGGCGTGGATGTCGGCAATGGGTGGAAGTATGGATAAAATCACTGTGCTAGACCTTTTCTCAGGATCCGGCGCACTTGGACTGGAAGCGCTAAGTCGGGGGGCTTTGTCGGCAGTTTTTGTTGAGCAAGACCGAGGGGCCCTTAGCATTCTGCGAGGCAACATCGAGTTGCTTGGTGCCTGGGATAAGTGCATGGTTGTTGAGGATGACGTGTTCCATTATTTGGATGGGAACCGTGAGGTTTTTGATCTCGCGCTTGCTGATCCGCCGTATGGGACTTCAGCATCAGTTAGTCTGGTTTCTTTTTTTCTTCAAAAACCCTTTGCGCGAGAGCTCTGGTTGGAGCATCGTTGGGGGGAAAAGTTAGGTACGCCTGATATCGCGCGCACGAGGCGTTACGGCGATACTGCACTCACGACTTTGACCACTTGATAATGAGCCCACACAGACCTGTCATCGCAATTTATCCAGGCTCTTTTGATCCGATCACTAAGGGTCACGAAGACCTTGTGCGACGCACCCTCCGTGTTGCGGACCGATTAGTAATTGCTGTTAGCAGTACTTCTACCGAAAGCAAAGAACACTTGTTTGATATAAACGAACGCGTAGAACTCATCCAGGAAATCTTTGCCAAGGATGACAATGTTGAAGTCAGTAGATTCGATGGGTTACTTGTTGATTTTGCTCGTGACTTAGGTGCTCAAGTGGTTATTCGAGGACTGCGGGCTGTGTCCGACTTCGATTACGAGCTTCAAATGGCACAGATGAATCAAGAGCTTGGCCCGGAGATTGAAACACTGTTTCTCGTACCTGAGGTGGAATACTCCTTTCTCTCGGCTTCACTCGTTAGGGAAGTCGCGTCACTCGGCGGTGATGTATCGAGATTTGTTTCTGCTCCAGTACTTCGCTGTCTCAAGGAAAAAATAGCCTAGTGACAAGCTTTCTTCTATTTGGTGGGTTTTTGCAGGCATATAGGTTCTCCAATATTGCTCTGCTGTGTAGCCAGTTATGCTAGTCGACATGAGAGGGACTAAACGTAAATTCCCATCGGTGCAAAACTTCCATGGGTTTTAGGGTTGTAGCGAAGGATGACGTCACTCTCATTGAGGTTGGAGGTCAGTTGATCGTGGGGAACCGACAATTGCTCAAGGAGCAGGTGCTTGAGCAATTGGAACGAGGAGATCGTAAGTTTATAGTTGACTTCTCAAAGACGGACTATATCGATTCATCCGGCCTTGGAGTCCTAGTGACACTCTCGAAGAAGATTCGAGAACACGGAGGGCAACTCAGTCTTGTTAGCCTTAGTGAGGACCTTCGAACCCTCTTCGAATTAACCAAATTGGACACTCTTTTCATTTTTTCCGATTGAGAACAAGTTCGACACACTCTGGGATGAATCCACTACTTTTGTAGTTGGTGACTGAGGCTCTTTAACCTCGGACAATATGGATCCCAACTTAAGTCGACCAAAGCGCTCGCTTGGCCAAAACTTCCTGGTCGATGTCAATATCCAGAAGAAGATCGTGGCTGCGTTGGGCGCTGATGCTATGGAGGTTGTGCTGGAGGTGGGCCCGGGACGTGGCGCACTCACCCGTCATCTTGTGAGCGCCGTCTCCAAGCTGGTACTGATAGAACTTGATCGTGATTTAGCGGCCATGTGGGCTGAAAAATATAGAGATCGTAATGATGTGACGGTCCTGCAAGGAGATGTGCTAACGATTCCTTTCTGGGAAGCAGTTGAAGATCCTTCTCAAGTTCATGTCATAGGAAATATTCCCTACAACATCACTTCTCCCATCATCTTTCGTCTCCTGGAGCGTCCACGTCCTAAGAGCATTTTATTGACGGTTCAAAAGGAGGTGGCAGAGCGCATAATGGCTCCGGTGGGGTCAAAGGAATATGGGGCCTTATCTGTAGGAATTCGAAGCATAGCGAGTGTGGAAAGACTTTTCGGAATCGGTAGGCATGCATTCAAGCCTAAGCCAGGGGTCGATTCCACTGTGATTCGAATTGTTCCGTTTCGCCCTGAGACTCTTTCACTCGAAGAAGAACTAAGCCTGCGCAGGCTCGTGCGATCAGCTTTCCAATGGAGAAGAAAGCAACTCAGGAAAATCTTAAGGGATCATGAAGCACTCAACATCTCGCCAGAGCTAATTGAAGGTGTAGCTGAACGGGCTGAGGTAGACCTCACGGACCGCCCCGAGCGTTTGTCTCCTGAGGCATTTCTGAGACTCGTCCGGACGTTGCCGTAATCTTTACCCACTCGTACTTTCTTGTGAAGCTTTTCACAAGCGGCTGCCTGTCCCGCAAGCTGCCTGGTCCGGTCCTTTGTCTAGACGCATATCCGACTCAACTATTCGCCGACTCTCGCACTATTTGCGCGTGCTAGAGTCGATCCAGGATGATGGTGGAGTAACGGTTTCAAGTGAGCAGCTTGCGAGGCGCGGGCACACTACGGCAGCTCAAGTCAGGAAAGATCTTTCTCACTTCGGTTCCTTTGGTAAGCGCGGACTCGGCTACAGTGTAGATGAGCTAAGGGATCGTCTGAGGATAATCCTCGGCCTAGACCAAGTGTGGCCAGTAGTTCTAGTTGGTGCAGGACGGATTGGTTCTGCATTGTTTGAGTATCCTGATTTCAAGAGGCGAGGATATGAATGTGTAGCCATCGTCGACAGCAATCCTGAGAAAATTGGAAGAAAATGGGGTGAGCTCGTAATACAGCCAACTGCAAAACTAGAGTCACTCATTAAGGAATTGTGTGCGACTTTAGTGATTCTCGCTGTTCCTGCTTCAGCTGCTCAATTGGTCGCAGAGTGCTCTGTAAATGCTGGTATAAATGGGATCCTTAATTTTGCTCCTGTGCAGCTCCAAGTACCAGATGGTATTCCGGTTGAAAACGTGAATCTTGTGATGGAACTTGAGGCTCTTTCATTTCAGATAACCCGAGCCTCGAAGACTTGAAACGCAGACCAGGGGGAATGCAGGCGACAGTAGAGGGTTACTAGTCAGGATTGGCGATCAGAACTATTCAGGATGATATCTTTAACTCTGGAGCCAACGAAATTATTAGGCTCCGTAACCACCTTATACCCGCGCTTCTGTATTACGAGCAAAGAGATCTGAGGGTGTTATGACAGAGTGGACTTTAAATTTACCTCTCACCAGGGAAATCTCAGTCGGTTCGATTAGAATCCACGCTATTGAGTCTGGTATCCAGTGGCTCGATGGAGGTGCCATGTTTGGTGTTGTGCCAAAGCCACTCTGGCAACGTCGAATTCCTTCTGATGACCAAAACCGAATTCCCCTCGCGCTACGTTGTTTAGTCATAGAATCACCTGACGAACTGGTGCTGGTGGATACTGGGATCGGCAATAAGGAGAGCGAAGAATTTCATAAACTCTATGGTGTAGAGAACGCCGGGAATCCAACTCGTTTAGAGGATGGTATAAGGGCCGCAGGGTTCATGCCCGACGATATAGGAATTGTATTATCTACACACCTGCACTTCGATCACTCAGGCGGTAACACATTCCAAGACCTCGAAGGCAACATTCGACCAGCTTTCCAGAATGCGCGGTATGTTGTACAGCGCGGCGAGTTTGATTTCGCTCACAGTGGAAATGAACGAGTACGGGCAAGTTATTTAAGTCAAAACTTCGATCCTATACAGGAAGCCGGCCTTTGGGATTTTGTTGAAGGTGCAACTGAAGTTGTCCCAGGCGTAAAGGTGATACCAACTCCAGGACATACTCCATTTCATCAGTCAGTTGTGATTGAGAGCGATGGAGAAATTGCTTGTTTTCTTGGGGATGTATGCCCGACAGCAGCACATATCCCGCTTCCGTGGATTATGGGTTACGACCTTGAACCACTCGTTACGCTTGAGTCAAAGAAGAAGCTTTGGGCTTTAGCACGTGACCAAGAATGGCTGCTAATTTTCGAGCATGATCTACTTATACCGTGGGGTCGTCTCGATATTGAGTCAAAACGACCCCGACTTAAGGACGGCTAGTGTATCTTGGAGCAGATTGAGTCTAGGTAGCTTGGTATTTCTCTATGTTTAATCCTCAACAGAACACTCTCTATATTTAGTCGATGACAAATAACTCCGGAGTCCCTGTCATCCTTAGACGTTCCTCCAAAGGATCCTTATGACATGATGGATCATCTTCGATTGAGTGACCCAGAGATTTTCGATGCGATTATCTCGGAAGCTAGGAGACAAGGGGACGGACTCGAACTTATAGCCTCTGAAAATTTTGTTTCCCCGTCAGTGCTAGAAGCGATGGGGACCGTAATGACAAACAAATATGCCGAGGGTCTCCCGGATAAACGTTATTACGGAGGTTGCGAGTTTGTCGATGTTGTGGAGAAACTAGCTCGGGAACGTGCTAAAAAGCTTTTTAGTGCTGAACACGCGAATGTCCAACCACATTCGGGTGCTCAGGCCAACATGGCTGCCTATTTAGCATTCTTGGATCCGGGAGACAAAATTCTAGGTATGAATCTGAGTCATGGTGGCCACCTGACTCACGGATCACCTGTGAACTTTAGTGGGCGTTTGTTTGAGGTTGCTGCTTATGGTGTCCGAGAAGATGATGGGAGAATCGACTATGATGCTCTAAGAGATCAGGCCCTTACTGAACGTCCGAGTATGATCGTCGCTGGAGCAAGCGCCTACCCGCGGATGATCGATTTCGGCGTGTTTTCTGAAATCGCGAAAGAAATAGAAGCGATCTTGATGGTAGATATCGCCCACATAGCAGGGCTTGTTGCCACCGGGCACCATCCTAGTCCGGTACCGCATGGCGCTGTGGTTACAACCACCACACACAAGACCCTGAGAGGCCCTCGTGGTGGAATGATTCTTTGTACTCAAGAGCATGCCCAGGTGATCGACAAGTCGGTTTTTCCTTGTATGCAGGGTGGGCCACTTATGCATGTGATTGCAGCAAAAGCTGTTGCAATGCGTGAAGCGTTGAAGCCGGAATTCAGGGATTATTCAGCTCAGGTAATAGCAAATGCCAAGGCTCTAGGATCTGACCTTAAGAATCTCGGCTTGCATTTAGTGAGTGGAGGCACTGATACTCACCTGATACTGATTAATCTGAGGGATAGCCACGAAGACTTAACTGGTAAGGATGCAGAAGCAGCCCTGGAGGCCTCTGGGATCACCGTGAATAAGAATACTGTCCCCGGAGAGACACGTTCTCCATTTGTCACATCAGGTCTAAGGATTGGGACGCCGGCACTAACATCGCGAGGTATGAAGGAGCCCGAGATGAAGCGTATTGCGGACTGGATTTCACAAGTCTTAGAGTCACCTTCTAATGAGAGCCAAATCTTGAAGATAAGGGCAGAAGTCCTGGAATTCTGTGAAGAATTTCCGCTTTACAAAGAACTGCGGTTTTCATAGCAGTAAAGAGTGAGTAAGCTCCTGACTAGCGGACAACATTTCAGCATCCCACATTTTGAATAATGACTGAGTTTACGAGCACTGATGAACTACTGGACCTCCTGCGTGAGAGGAATCCTCGGTTTGATCCACGTTCATACTCGTTTGTACTTGAGGCCTTAAACTCGGTTTTCCATTCGCTTGGGGAGAAGAGACACATAACAGGTGCGGAACTTGCTGAGGGTGTCCGCCAGGTAGCGATAGAGCGATTTGGCCCCCTTGCTAGAACTGTTCTCGAGCACTGGGGAATTCACTCGACGCGGGACGTCGGGTCTGTTGTTTTTGCCCTGGTTGAGCAGAAAATCTTGACTACTCAGGATGGAGACTGTCCAGAAGACTTCGCTGACGTCTTCGATTTTGAAGAAGCCTTTGAACTAAATTACCCCTGGGAAGCTCGAATTTGATTATGATGATTCAGTATGAGAACCAGGATCTTTAATATTTGTTTGCACGAACAGAGAGCATTTGAGTATAGCTCGTTGTCGTCACGCTAATGGGAGGGGTTGGATATGGAGCAAGGGAGCGAATTTCCAGGATGTCAAAAGTGTGAAAATGGGGTCCTGTTGCCACTTTCAGATTATGGTAGAGAAGGAGCGTCGATTCGCTACAAGGCTTGGGTATGCTCGCATCCAGATTGTGGTTTCAATATTCGGATTGACAACGGCGAGGTGACAATCGGTCGCCAGATAGGCCAGAGTTACAAGTAGTATTGTACAGTCTGGAATTAATGTCTCAGGACAATGTGTATGGGCAGGGTGGAGCACTACTCATCGTAAGGGATAGCGTTTGTGCCGCGGACTTTTGGAGTGGCGGGTAGCTTCAGTACGTCAGCGATGTGCTCGGATGATTGATACTAGAAATCCATTACGGCCTTTCGCCCGCGAAGCGGTTTATGCACTGACTGCTGGCGAGTCTAAGACACTGGATCGTTCGGCGATCGAAACAGTCGGTGTGCCGCAGTCGGTACTCATGGAGAATGCTGGCCGTTCCGCAGCTCAGATAACACAGTGTCTCTTTCCAGAGGGTCCTGTAGTCGGGATTGTAGGTTCGGGCAATAACGGAGGAGATGCTTTGGTGCTTCTTCGTACTCTGCGGGCCTGGGGCCGAGAAGTTAGGGCTGTGCTTGTGGCTGAACGAGCTATGGACGACCCCCTTCTACATGACTGGGATATCCCTGCAATCATGGATGAAGTGCTCGACCAGAGTGGTTGGGACGCACTCCTTGGTTCTTGTGGAGTTGCCATAGATGGGATTCTGGGGATCGGTGCGGAAGGTCCGCCTCGTGATCGTCAGGCGTTAGCCATAACCCAGTTGAACAGAGCATCTTGTCCGGTACTCGCGATAGATGTTCCCTCTGGGATTGATTCCTCAACCGGTGCAGTCCCAGGCGAGGCCGTTAACGCGACCGTGACCGTAGGTTTTGAGGCTCCCAAGCTAGGTAGCCTCCTCTCTCCCGCACGTGCTCACACGGGCCGGATAGTCGTTGTCGAGATAGGTTTTCCACCCATCGAGAATACGGATGCACTTGCACAGGTAATCACGCCTCTTTGGGCGCAGAGACAGTTGCCTAGCCGCCCTACAGATACACACAAGAACGCAGTAGGACGCTTGACGATAATTGCAGGTCAGCCTGGTATGGCTGGAGCTGCGGTATTGACGACCCAAGCGGCATTGACTGCGGGTGTAGGCTTAGTCCGAGTATGTTCAGTGCTAGAAAACAGAGAGATCTTACAGAGGTCTACTCCCGAGGCGATCTATGTGGATGTCTCTGATGACAAGGCGCTCGAATTAGCTCTAGAGGATACTGACGCAGTGGCACTCGGGCCTGGCCTTGGGACTAACGAGTTGTCTGTCCAATTAGCGAATAAGATTACTAAGGGGCCTGAACGACCACTTGTTCTGGATGCTGATGCTCTAAATCTGGCAGCAGAAGGTCTTTTTGACCTTAGAGCTCTTGCTAAGTCACGGCCTATTCTTTCGACGCCGCATGCTGGTGAGATGAGCCGGTTACTTGGTGAATCAAAATCAAATATAATCGACGATAGGTTGGCTGCCCTGAGGGAGGCGGTAAGGCGCTTTGAACATTGTTTTCTTCTCAAGGGAACTCCTTCACTCATTTTGAATGCGGGCAGGGGTATCCTAGTCGGGAGCCAAGGAACCTCAGATCTTGCTGTTGGAGGAATGGGAGACTCACTAACCGGGGTGTGTGGAGCATTGCTTGCTCAGGGCTTGGGTGTGATGGAAGCTGGTGCATTGAGTCTCTATCTTACCGGAAGGGCTGCTAACTTAGCTGCACGTGGAGCGTCACTCACACCCACTGACGTAATCCAGTGGATACCGGATGTGCTTGTTGAGCGTGGTGCTGGGATCTCTGAACTAGGTCTTCCTTTTGTATCTTATGACGCGGATGCTGCGAGGTGACATCTCCCCGTTCTATTGGTCCTGTTCGTTTCGGGCCTGGGGTAGAATTCGATCTAATTCGTAGGCTTATTAACCCAGATGATTTGCTTCCAATAGGAGTGGACTTAGGCCCGGGAGATGATGCGGCGGTCCTTGAAGGAGGTTGGGTTCTCAGCACCGACTTGTCTTTGGAGGGGGTCCACTTTCGCAGAGCTTGGTTAGATGATCAGGAGATCGGATTCCGAGCGGTTTCATGTGCACTATCTGATCTTGCTGCGATGGCTGCTGTACCAGTGGGTGTTTTCATATCGATGGCAGCTAATGGCGAGGAGGTGGTGGAGGCGCTGCAATCTGGATGTAGGCAAGCAGCTTCGGAGGTGGGAGCAGTGGTTCTTGGTGGAGATCTCTCAAGCACGTCAGGCCCAGTATTCATTGACGTAATCGGTTTGGGCAGTGCTAGCCGCCCTGGGTTAAGGAGTGGAGCAGTGGCTGGGAATGATATTTGGGTGACGGGAAGGCTAGGAGCGAGTTCCACTGCATTGAGGGTATGGCAGAGTGGAGAGGAGCCGCCACTAGAGGCCAGACAAGCTTTCGCTCGACCATCACCGCGTTGTGATGAGGGGTGCTATTTGGTAGAGCGCGGCATTGCTAATGCGTTAATAGATCTCTCAGATGGGTTGGCTGGAGATTCAGCCCACCTTGCCGCAGCGTCCGGTGTGCAGATTGTACTGGACGAGGATCGGGTTCCTGTAGCAACTGTCGCAGTTGAAGTCCTAGGGCCTGAGGAGGCACTCCAAGCGGCACTCCATGGAGGGGAGGATTACGAACTATGTTTCGCGGCTGCAACGGATGCAGTGGATCCATCCTATTTCCAAGACCATTTCGGCATTGAGGTCACGAGGGTTGGGCATGTTAGGGAAGGTTGTGGCGTCTGGATCAACCGAGGTGGGGTTGAGCCTGAGCCTTTAACTGGAAGTGGTTTTGATCACTATACGGCGGATGTGCTGTGACCCGGCTTTTTCTCGTATCCATAGTCATTGTACCTGCGACGATTTGGTATGCTTCCAAGATTGCATGGTCTGTTTATCGTCGCTCAACAGATCTTGGATGCCGCTGTGAAGAGGCTGCTCGCGCCTGGGCCAGTTTGGTTTTGAGGGTCGCAGGCGTGCGCGTCATTCTGGAGAACAAGGCTGTAATAGATTCCTCCTTACCTCAGGTTTTGGTGACGAACCATGTGTCATGGATCGATGTTCTTGTTCTCGCAGCGTTTGTTCCGGGACGTTACGTCTTTGTAGCGAAGAAAGAGGTTGAAAGAATACCTGTGTTTGGCCCGGCCGTGCGTGCGTGCGGACACATCTACATCGATCGAGGTGACAAAACTCGTGCGTTAGCCTCATTAGATATTGCAAGAAAAAGGTTGGAAGAAGCCGCTCCAACTGTGATCATATTTCCTGAAGGGACACGCTCTAAGACGGGCGAGTTAGGTCTTTTTAAGAAAGGGGCATTCGTTTTGGCGATCCAGACCGGAGCATCTGTCGTACCTGCAGCTATGTTTGGGTCTCGCGAAGTGATGAAAAAAGGTTCATTCCTGATAAACCCTGGTACTGTCCGTGTGCATTTTGGCGAACCTATCCAGGTAGGTGGATACACCATGGAGAACCGAGCCAGGCTTACACATAGAGCCCGACAGGCTGTATCTGAAATCCAGAAGCGCAACGAAGCTAGCTAGGACGATAAGAATCCAATGTCCGCGATCGTCAGTGTAGCTGGAAGGCAGATTCTCGACTCGAGAGGGAATCCAACAGTCGAGGCTGAGGTCACATTAGAGACAGGTGTGATGGGTCGAGCTGCGGTGCCTTCCGGTGCATCAACAGGGGCACATGAGGCTGTCGAACTAAGGGATGGGGACCCGACACGATTTCTCGGCAAGGGAGTTCTGGGCGCGATTCAGAATATCGAAACGGTTATAGCTGGAGCATTGACAGGGGTCAACGCACGAAGCCAAGCCGAAGTCGATCACATCATGATTGAACTCGACGGGACGCATAACAAGCAGAATCTTGGGGCGAATGCGATACTTGCGGTATCTATGGCAGTTGCAAGGGCCGCTGCCGTCGAGGATGGGCTTCCACTGTGGCGTTATTTATCCCCGACGGGAGATGCTGACCTTCTGCCGGTCCCGATGATGAATATACTGAACGGTGGGGCACATGCACCGAATAATGTCGACATTCAGGAATTCATGGTTATGCCAGTTGGTGCTGACAGCTTCAGTGAAGGGTTGAGAGTCGGTGTGGAGATTTTCCATCATCTCAAACGGGTACTTGCCTCACAGGGAAAAAGTACTGCAGTGGGTGATGAGGGTGGATTTGCTCCTGATCTGAACAGTAATGAAGCAGCAATCGAAACTGTGTTAGAGGCAATTGATAGAGCGGGTTATCAGGTTGGCGAGGACGTCGTGCTTACACTTGACGCTGCTGCCAGCGAATTCTTTGAAGATGGCCAGTATCTCTTTAGATGGTCGTCAGGCGAGTGTCGGGATACAGCTTCCATGGTAGATTTTTGGGCTGAGTGGGTGGAAAACTATCCCATCAGCTCTCTTGAGGATCCGCTCGATGAAAATGATTGGGAAGGCTGGAAAGCACTAACTGAGGCTATTGGAGATCAAGTGCAACTAGTTGGTGATGATCTATTTGTAACTAGTGTGGATCGACTTCGGGAAGGGATTCGCTTAGACACCGCGAACGCTATCCTGATTAAGGTCAATCAAATCGGCACTCTTACAGAGACGTTTGAGACTATGCGAATTGCTCGTGAGGCTGGTTATCAAAGTATTGTATCGCATCGCTCGGGTGAAACAGAAGATACTATGATTGCAGATCTTGCAGTTGCGCTGGGTGCCGGTCAGATCAAGACAGGTAGCGCCAGTCGGACTGACCGAGTCTCCAAGTACAATCAACTCTTAAGGATTGAGGAGAAGCTTGGGGAAAGGGCCCGCTACCCGGGAACTAGTATATGGTCTTCAATCTCATCGCCTACTCAGACCGGAGCTTCCTGAATGAGCAGGCTGAAGAAGACCATCCTACCAGTCATCCTTCTACTGGCTGCGTACTACGCCGTTTTCAGTGGAGAATACTCTTGGTTTGCTCTCCGAGAAGTTCGGACCGAGCTGGAGCAGGTAGAGGGTGAACTTACAAGGAAGCGTCAGCAAATTGATTCGCTTCTAGCACTTTCGGACTCTGTGGAGTCCGACCCCAATATGCTTGAAAGGATTGCTAGAGAACGTTTTGGTATGATCAGGGATGGAGAAACCCTTTATCGGTTTGCGGAACCATCTAACTCAGTAAGGTCATCTATGGATTCGGCACGATCGCAAAGGCGTTAGTTTGCTCGATGCCCTTGGGAGGTGCATTGTGGGTTGTCCGGTTGACACGCTCTCAGCCCCGGATAAGCTTTTTCCCCGCCGCCGGAGTAGCTCAGTCGGTTAGAGCAGCGGAATCATAATCCGCGTGTCGGGGGTTCGAGTCCCTCCTCCGGCATTTTAAAGTCATGTTTTCCGATAAGATCGAGCGCTTCGAAACAGACATCCAGAGCTCGAGCTGGCTAGCTGATTAGTCTAGAGGAATGCTTAGGATTCAGCGTTTTCGTACCGGGTGCACATATCTTTCAGGAGCACCGTTATTAGTCGCACATCGCGGCGGCGCAAAGCTAGCGCCTGAGAATACTCTAATAGCATTTAGGAGAGCAGTTGAGTGGTGGGGGGCAGACATGTTGGAAATGGATGTCCGCCTAACCCGTGATGGCTCTGTAGTCGTTATACACGATGCGACAGTTGATAGGACAACAAATGGGATTGGCTCAGTAGAAGAGCTGACCTTGGATGAGATTCGCAGGCTGGATGCGGGATATCACTTCAAGGACCTGACAGGTGAACATTCGTTTCGGGGTGAGGGAGTGACCGTGCCGACTTTTGAAGAGGTGCTAGTGGCTCTCCCACACATACGGATGAACGTCGAGGCGAAGGAACCCCAAGTAGCGGGACCATTGGTTGAGCTAATAGAACGTCATTCTGCCGAGCATCGTGTGCTTGTAGCTGCAACCTTCGAACGGTGTAGGAGAAAGATTAGGCACTATATAGGTCCTTGGGGTGCTAGCCGCCGACAAGTCTTTTGGTTTTGGCTAGGACATTTTCTTCCATGGAAGAACTCATACAATTTTCCCGCAGATGTGCTTCAAGTCCCTGAGATCTGGAATGGCCTAAGAGTCATATCACCTCGCTTCATTCGGCAGGCGCATGCCCAAAATATCCCTGTGCACGTTTGGACTGTGGATGAACCAAGTGACATGCGTCGTCTCATTAACTGGGGTGTTGATGCCATTCAAAGTGATCGTCCGGATCTGCTCGCGTCAGTATTGACTGAGATCAGATCTCGTCCCCCGCAATTGATGCGACAAGACGATTTGAAATGAGTGAAGATCAGGTCAGTCTTGTGAGACGTTTTCAGTCAAGTTTTGAGTCAGCTAGTAATAGTTTTCTCTCAGATGCTCCAATCGTAGTAGCAGTCTCTGGAGGTTTGGATTCTGTTGCACTTCTCCACCTCTTTCGCTTTGCAATTCCTCAGTCCTATCAGCTTCATGCGGCACATTTTGACCATTACTCTCGAGAGAACAGTGCAGCTGACGCTAAGTGGGTATCAGGACTCTGTCATGCTTGGGGTGTGCAACTCGAATTGGGACGTGCTAACGAAGCGCTGATGTCAGAGGAGTCAGCACGTAACGCGCGTCATGTCTTTCTTGAGTCTGTCCGGACGCGTGTTGGCGGGGGAGTAGTTGTAATGGGACACCACGCTGATGATCAGGCGGAAACCGTGCTCTTTCGTATGGTTCGAGGTAGTGGGTTGAAAGGGCTTAGTGGAATGAGCGAATACCGAGAACCTGGAGTTTGGCGCCCACTTTTACCGTTTTGGCGAGACGAGATTGCTCTGTATGCCCAGAAAGCGTGTCTGAATTGGCGAGAAGATCCCACAAATCGAGAACTACGCTTTACACGTAACATATTACGCAACAACGTTTTACCAGAAATTGAATCAACGGTTGCACCTGCTGCGAAGAGATCTCTTGTTCGATTAGCAGATCTAGCAAGAGAGGATGAGGAAGCTTGGCTTAGCATACTCGATGAGGTGCTGGGGTCTCTTGAATTAGAGGAAGATAGGGCGACCATATCGCTTGATTTTCAAAGGATCACTGAACTTCATGGAGCAGTTCGCGGTCGAACCCTTCGGGAAGTCGCAAGGAGACTCGGGTACCAACTGGATGCCACTGGAACCAGCTTGGCTTCAGACTTTCTCGAATCAGCACGTAGTGGTCGGCAAATAGACTTAACTGGGGGTTTGCGTTTGCGGCGAGATCTGAACCGCTTGGTTTTTTTCACTGAAGTTGTGAACATCCCTGATAAACCTCTCCTGATCTCAAACTTACAACCAGGTTCAGGTTCAGCGCTCTTAGGTGGACGTGAACTGCTTGTGAAGTGGAGTCCAGAAAAAAGTCTCGACGTGATGTCTCAATCTTTGGCTTTGGCTTCACCTCGTTTTCCTCTAACGATCCGTGGACGCCAACCAGGTGATAGGATTCGCTTGACCGCTGGCACCAGGAAACTGAAGAAACTCTTTCTGGAAGCTCGGATTCCTGAACCCAAGCGGTCTCAGGTTCCTCTATTGGTTGATGGGGTTGGGAGTGTGCTTTGGATTCCAGGCGTTGCTGAAGCAATCGGGCATAGTGATATAAGCGAAGCGAAGAATGTTTTACATATTGGGATCTCGGATGCGAAAGCTTTTTGAGGAAAGACATCCGGTTCGCGCACCATTTACGATGGGGGATATCTGGGTGCACGATCGCGAGGTAGCACGTGAGACAGGGAAAGTGTACCCACAGACAGGATTACCTGATTCTTCTGGACGTATTAATGTGATCATTCGAGGGTTTTTACCCTGTTGGGTAGGTCTTGATGCACCTAATGACTTCCCTCTGGGGTAGGAACTAGGTCATGTTAAGGACTTTCGCTATTTACCATATATTGCGAGCCTATGGTTAGTTTCCTGTGCCATCCAGTAAGGATGGCCACAAGAGGTTAAAGCAGTATGCCAGAACCTGAACCCATACGTCCGAATGACGATAAACCGTTAGGTCGGTTCTCTAAGAACGCGGCACTCTTCGGGATGCTGTTCATTTTGTTCCTAATGGCAGCCAGTCTAGTTCGGAATAACGATCCTGCATCAGCTGAGATCACATACACGGAGTTCCGAGCTCAACTCAGTGCCGGAAATGTGCATCAGGTGACTGTTACTGATCGTGATATAGAGGGCGAGCTTCGTGCTCCAGTAATTAAGGCGGATCAGGAAATTACCCGGTTTCAACTTACTCTTCCGGGCGAGATGACTGATGGACTTATAGAGGACCTCGAGGCGCAAGACGTCATCATTGACGCAGAGACGTCACAACCTGGTTGGGGCACACTCTTACTCAGTGCGCTTCCTTGGCTGCTATTCATTGCTTTCTGGATCTGGATTTTCCGTACGATGCAGGGTGGTGGGAATCGCGCATTCCAATTTGGTCGATCTAAGGCCAAGCTTATTTCACCTGACACACCTAAGGTCACTTTTGCGGATGTTGCTGGAGCGGATGAAGCAAAGCAGGAGCTCGAGGAGATTATCCAATTCCTTAAGGATCCGAGTAAGTTCTCTCGATTGGGTGGGCGCTTGCCAACCGGAGTTCTACTCGTTGGTCCCCCAGGAACAGGCAAAACTCTTCTAGCGAGAGCAGTTGCTGGAGAAGCAGGCCGTCCCTTCTTCCAGATGTCTGGTTCGGATTTTGTCGAAATGTTTGTCGGTGTTGGTGCTTCACGGGTTCGTGATCTTTTCGAACAAGGCAAAGAACAAGCACCCTGTATAATCTTTGTTGACGAAATCGATGCTGTCGGAAGACATCGTGGGGCAGGGCTTGGTGGTGGGCACGATGAACGTGAACAGACCCTGAATGCACTCCTCGTTGAGATGGATGGTTTTGAGACGAACGAAGGTGTAATTCTTCTGGCAGCGACCAATAGACCAGATGTTCTTGATCCTGCGCTTCTGCGGCCAGGACGTTTTGACCGGCAGATCGTCGTCGATGCTCCAGACGTGAAAGGGAGAGAAGGCATCCTCCGGATTCATGCCAAGAAACTCCCACTTTCAGATGATGTTGAACTTGCACTCATCGCCCGAGGAACACCCGGTATGAGTGGTGCTGATCTTGAGAATATTTGCAATGAAGCTGCGCTCCTCGCAGCTCGTAGAGATGGTGAGAAAGTAGCTATGGAGGACTTCGAGCAAGCCAAGGATAAAATCATGCTCGGTACGGAGCGCCGAAGCTTAGTCCTCACGGAGAATGAGCGTCGGCTCACTGCGTATCACGAAGCAGGGCATGTGGTTCTGGGATTGAAGATTCCAGGGTTAGATCCGGTCCATAAGGTTACGATCATTCCGCGAGGACGTGCCCTAGGGATCACAGCTAGTCTGCCGGAAGAGGACCGGCACTCTTACACCAAGGAGTGGATGGAAGGACAGCTTGCCATGTTGTTTGGTGGACGGGTTGCCGAGGAAGTCACGTTCGGGCCGAAGGATATTACGACCGGTGCGGGGAATGATATTGAGCGTGCAACCGCTATGGCCAGACGGATGGTGACGACTTTTGGGATGAGTGATGTCGTCGGACTGGTATCTGTGGGTGATTCTGAGCAGGAAGTGTTCTTGGGCAGAGAACTTGGCCAGAGGAGGGTTATCTCTGAACACACTGCTAGGTTGGTTGACGAGGAAGTGAAACGTCTCCTAGACACAGCCCATGAACGTGCTCATGAAGTACTAAAGGAACACGGAGATTTGCTTGAGAGTGTGGCGCAGGCGCTCTTAGAACGTGAAACGTTGGGTCGCGAAGAAATCGAGGCTCTTGAGCGAGGAGAAGCACTCCCCCTCCAACCTGTGCCGGACAGCGAGAAAATCGAGGCTGGCCCATCTGATCCGTCAGAGCAGCCTAAGAAATCCGCCCCATCCCCACTAGGTTTGCCCGGAGCAGACGGCCCCCTTCCAGGACCTGCTACCAGCATTTATGAAGCCCCTGATTATGATGGCGAACGGTGACGGAAGCTTGACTGAGGATTACTAGCAGTGGTCCGGATCTGGGAACAACTAGAGTTCTTGAGGCCGGGATGGACTGATCTAGTAGAAATCCTTCTTGTTGCATTCCTGGCTTACCGGATTTTACTAGTCATTCAGCGTACTCGAGCAATGCAGATTATGCTCGGACTAGTTTTGCTTGCATTCATATACGGTGCTGCTCGCTTGCTGGACCTGGTTCTAATCCGAACTCTCTTAGAGGCGGTTTTTCAATACGGGGCAATCGCAGCGCTCGTGGTATTCCAACCTGAACTCCGGTCGGCACTTGCTCGACTTGGTCGTAGCAAAATGGTTCGTATTTTCCAGCGTCTAGAAGTAGGGCGAATTGCAGAAGAGGTGTTAGACGCTGTAACCAGCTTATCTCGTTCAGGACACGGAGCGATAATAGCTATACAACAGGAAATCGGCCTAGATGAATATGCCGAGACTGGAAGCTCGGTTGATGCTCGTGTATCAGCGGAAATCCTCAAGACAATATTTACGCCCTATTCACCGCTTCATGACGGAGCTGTTTTAATTTCTGGAGATCAAATCCGCAGCGCGGGTGCCATCCTACCTTTGACGCAGTCTCAGATCGACCATTCGCTAGGGACACGACACCGTGCGGCTATTGGCCTGAGTGAAGAAACAGATGCAATTGTAATTGTTATAAGTGAAGAGACTTCGCAGGTTGCTGTAGCTATTGAAGGCCGCTTGGAGCGGGACCTTGGTGCGGAGCGTTTACGAGAAATTCTGCTAGGTAGATTGCCAGCACTAGACACGGCACTTGAGCCGACAGGGGTATAGGTATCAAAACGCAGGAGTCTATCTATATTTTCTTGTCAACATTCATACGTTGACACTTTCCTCGAACTTACTCTACATTCCGCGGGTCTTGTAAGGATCTGTCAGCGCTGAACATATGTCTAGCGTAGGCTTTTCTGCTCGAGCGCTCGGTCCTAGAACTCAATCAGGAGTAGGCCTAAGTGGGCACCCAATATCAGTTGATGACCCTATTTGCGGACGGCGGACTGATGATGTATCCGCTCACGCTCTGCTCGATGGTTGCCCTGGGTGTGATTTTTGCCAAAGCCTATACACTACACATGGCTCACCGCGGTACTGACCACGTATTGGAAGAAGTAGAAGAGGCTGCGAGCTCGGGGGACGTGTCAGCTGCTATTGAGATCTGTAAAGATACCCCAGGACCGGCAGGTGCAATTTTACTTGCTGGTCTCCGACGAATTCAGACCCGTAAGCTTGCTGCTGGCGAGCTAGAGTCTGCAGTCGCTACAACGGGGACTATAGAGCTTGGCTTTTTGGAGCGAGGTCTAGTGATTCTTGCAACCATTGCGAACGTAGCCCCACTTATGGGTTTCCTCGGTACTGTGGCCGGCATGATTCTCGCATTCGCTGCTATTGAGCAGGCGGGTGACGTGGATCCGAGTCTTGTGGCTGGTGGTATTAAAGTCGCGTTGCTTACTACCGCAGCTGGACTACTTATCGCAGTGCCGGTGAATATCTCATACAACTTTTTTGTTACTCGTATTGATAAGCTAATCGTCGATATGGAGCATGGAACTCAGAAGATCCTGAATATAGCTTGGGATATGGAGAAGTCGGGGCAGATCCAGATTCTCAGAGAAGGAAGTGATGGTGAGGAGCAGGTACCGGCTGGTGTAGCGGCCGAAACTCCAACTTGGGAGCCTTCAGCGGATGGGCCAACTCAGGCACATGTAGCGCCTGAAAATGAAGGTATGGCTAAGAAAGCCTTAGGTTGGATTAGTAGTTTCTTTGCACAGGAAGAATCCGATGAGGATACAGATAGAGATTAAGATTTCGAAGTCATAGAGCTTTAGTCACCGCTGAACTATAAAAGGCACTTAGTTAACGAAACCGGGAGCGAAAATGTCGGTTCTAGGTAATAAGAAATCGAAGGCCAGCAGCGAGGTTCCTACATCGTCAATGGCTGATATCGCTTTCCTACTGCTGATCTTCTTTCTGGTCACAACTACCTTTCCCAAGGATAAGGGCTTAGCAATTGTACTTCCCGAGCCAGGGGAGGAAGCCCAGGTCAGCCAGAAGAACATCCTCCATCTCTTGATTCAATCATCGGGGATCGTAACGGTGAAAAGAGGAGAGAGTCAGCAAGAGCAACAGATGCGCCCGCAAGAAATAGAAGGATTGTGGCGTCAGGAAGTGACCTCGAATCCCAATTTGATTGCTGCTGTAAAGACGGATCCGGATGCGCCGTATAAGTTCATGGTTGATGTGCTGGACGCACTACACTCGGCTAACGCTGAGCGTATCTCGCTCCAGGTATTGGAGAACTAGATATGTCGATCAAGGGTGGTGGGTTCGAGAAGAGTTCAAAGGCGTCATCAGAGATCCCTTCTTCGTCGATGGCTGATATCGCATTTCTTTTATTGATCTTCTTCATGGTTACTACTGTCTTCCAGCGAGATCGTGATCGACCGATCGAGTGGGCAGAGGCAGAGTCTGCGCAGAAGATTGATGAGAAGCAAAAGAACATCCTCAACATATGGATGGAGCGGGAAGGCGGAGTGTACATTAACGACCAGCCACATACGATGGAGCAAGCGACTACTGTCGTTGCACCACTGTATGCTGCATCTGAAAGAGCACTAGTGATCTCGGTTCGTGGCGATCGGGAAGTGCCATACCGCTATATGGACCAGCTACAGACAGCGCTGGTGAATGCCGGTGTTGTTCGTGTGGTCTTCGCAACACAGTTAGAGCAAAGCATGCAGAGGGAGAGACGATGAGCGCTGACGAAGCTGTGACAGCCTTGGAAGTCAATGAGACTGCTAATGAGAAACTAAAACGAAGTTTTAGTT
Source organism: Gemmatimonadota bacterium (assembly GCA_002724575.1). Classification (GTDB taxonomy): domain Bacteria; phylum Gemmatimonadota; class Gemmatimonadetes; order Longimicrobiales; family Gaopeijiaceae; genus UBA1142. The sequence goes on from PBPC01000049.1 coordinate 57,100, forward strand.
CTGTGTTCTGGGCGTCTATGATTGCGGCTACGGTCTTCCACTTTTCTGCGTTTGCTTTCTGGCCAGAACTTACTGCAGCGGACTTCTCTTTTGAGTCGGAGGAGTTAGAGGCAATCGAACTACCACCTGAGATTGAAATTCCGCCACCACCGCAACAGATAGCTCGTCCAGCTACCCCGGTGATGGCATCTGCGGATATTGATGAAGATATAACGATTGCTCCGACCACTTTTGAGGACAATCCAGTTGAAGAATTGCCTCCTCCCCCAGAAGAGCAGGTTGTAGATATTTCGGCGGCGCCGACATTCACCCCCTTTACAGTCGCTCCGGATATCCAGAATAGAGCAGAAGTTATCCGGGCTATGGAACGTGAATATCCACCTCTCCTCAGAGATGCTGGTATTGGTGGAACAGTTCAGGTCTTTTTCTTTATTGATGAGGAAGGGACTGTGCAGCAGTTCCAGATCAATGAGAGTTCGGGGCACCAAGCATTAGATGACGCAGCACTAGCTGTAGCAGGAGTGTATCGCTTCTCGGCAGCATTAAACCGGGATAAGAGGGTTCCTGTGTGGGTTTCTTTCGGGATTACATTCCAAGTCCGCTGATACGGAGCCTCCGAGGATCCAAAGGGACCCCGCCGGTGCTCCGGCGGGGTCCCTTTCGTTTACTTAGTGGGCTATGAATTTGAATACTACGATGAATCCCAGCTATGTGAGACTGCTCTCTCAGACACTCCCCATAGTTCGTGAGCGTATCGCTGAAGCAACGGATGCTTCCGGTCGTGAGTTCGATAGCGTGCGTCTTGTAGCAGTCACGAAAGCACACTCTGTGGATGCAGTCTCAGCTGCCTTGGATGCAGGGTTAGCCGATCTGGGTGAGAACCGGGTGGAAGAACTCGAGGATAAGGTTGCTAAGCTTGGGCGCGATCTTGCCACCTGGCACATGATAGGGCATTTGCAAAGTCGTAAAGCAAAGAGAGCCTCACAGCTTGCCCATATTATTCAGTCGGTTGATTCAACAAAACTTGCAAATCGCATCTCTAAATTTTCCCAAGAAGAAGGAGTCACAGTTCGAATTCTGACCCAAGTGAATACTTCTGGAGAGGTCTCAAAGAGTGGTTTTGATATGGCTTCGGCAGTGGATGATATCTTGTGTATAGCTGAATCTCCGGGTATCCGAGTCGAAGGGTTGATGACAATGGCACCGTTCGGGGCAGATAAGGAGAAGTTGACCAGCACGTTTCGGGGCTTGAGAAAGATTCATGAAAAATTACGAGATCAAGGTGATTTAGTGGGTCCCGAACTATCTATGGGTATGACTAACGATTTCGAGATCGCCATCCGAGAGGGAAGCACTATGGTTCGGGTTGGTACAGCACTCTTTGGTAGACGAACATGAATATGAGCTATCCCCAGTTACCGGATACGCTAATCCAGATAGAGAAGGAAATCCTTAAGTGCTGGAAAGAGGAAGATCTTTTCCGCGAATCTCTTAAGGCTAACCTGGGCGGTGAACCATTCGTGTTCTATGAAGGTCCGCCAACCGCCAATGGACGCCCTGGCTTGCACCATGTGATTGGCCGAACGATCAAAGACTTGGTCTGTCGCTTTCAATCAATGGAGGGTCGGACTGTAACCAGGATTGCCGGGTGGGATACCCATGGCCTACCCGTTGAAATAGAGGCAGAGCAAAAGCTTGGGATAAGTGGGAAGCCCGAGATTGAAGAGCTTGGTATCGCGGAATTTAATCAAGCCTGTAAAGATTCTGTTTTTACTTATAAGGAGGAGTGGGAGGAACTCAGCGAAAGGATTGGCTACTGGCTGGAATACTGGAGGCCGTATGTAACCTTTCGACCGGACTACATCGAATCAGTTTGGTGGATAGTCAAAGAATTTGCTGATAAAGGCTTACTCTACCGTGGGCACAAAAGTGTTCCGTATTGCCCGCGTTGTGGAACAGCGCTCTCCTCTCATGAAGTAGCGCAAGGGTATAAGGACGTCGAGGATCCTTCGCTGACATTCATTGCCCATGTCGTAAATGATCAAGGTGATCTGGATCCTGAGGGTCGTGCTTTCTTGGTTTGGACTACGACCCCTTGGACGGTTCCCTCCAATACTGGATTAGCAGTCCATCCTGATCTTACGTACGTGGAAGTTCTGAGCGATAAGGGCTCTTTCATAGTTGCTGAAAGCCGAGTGGAAGCTCTGTTTGGTGAAACAGCCACAGTAGGCACCAGGTGGAAGGGGGTTGAGCTAGCAGGTCTCCGTTATGAGCGACCGCTAGACCTCGTTCCTGATCCTGAAGATAGTGGCAATGGTTGGACTGTCGTGGTGGAGGACTTTGTCAGTGCCGAAGAAGGCACTGGTGTTGTTCATATGGCTCCGGCGTTCGGTGCGGATGACTACGTAGCTGGACAAAAGCATGGTCTTCCTATGATCAATCCACTCGATGCTGCCGGGTGCTTCACCGATAGTACTGCTCTAGTGGGTGGTCAGTTTGTTAAAGATGCGGATTCTGTCTTGATCGAGGAATTGCGCTCGCGAGAAAAACTTTTTGAAATTGGACGTGTAACCCACAGCTATCCACACTGTTGGCGTTGTGCATCACCTCTGCTATACGTTGCTCGAGACTCTTGGTTTGCCGCTACTTCACGCTTCAGAGAGACCCTCTTAGCGAACAATGATCAGGTAAAATGGTATCCGGCTGAGGTCGGCGAGAACCGTTTTGGAGAATGGCTCAGGGGTAATGTTGATTGGGCACTGTCGCGTGACCGGTACTGGGGTACTCCACTTCCAGTTTGGGTGTGCGATGAGGATGAAGACCATCTTAAGTGGATCGGATCTTTCTCTGAATTGTCTGAATTAGTTGGGGGACTACCAGAAGACTTTGATCCTCACCGTCCGTTCATTGATGACTATAGTTGGCCCTGTGCGGAGTGCGATGGAACGATGAGGCGTGCGCCTGAGGTTATTGATGTATGGTTTGATTCAGGTGCAATGCCATTTGCCCAGTGGCACTATCCCTTCGAAAATAGCGATAAGTTTGACACACATTTTCCGGCTGACTTCATCTCAGAAGGACTGGATCAGACTCGAGGCTGGTTCTACTCGCTCCTAGCTATCTCGACTTTGCTAGAGAGGGGCACTCCATTCAAGAACGTAATCGTCAATGATCTCGTTCTAGATGCAGAAGGCCAGAAGATGTCCAAATCGAAGGGGAATGTGGTCAACCCTTGGGATGCAATCGAAGAACACGGATCTGATGCTCTGCGTTGGTACTTCATCACTTCTTCAAATCCTTGGGTTCCTAAGCGATATGACTCAATGGGAGTCAAAGAGGTAGCTCGCCGGTTCTTCGACACGCTTTTTAATACATATCGATTCTTTACACTTTATGCTTCAGCGGAGGAGTGGTCTCCATCAGATGCTGACCCATTACCAGCGGAACGGACGTTGCTGGACAGATGGCTATTGTCGCGTTTGGATTCTCTGATCTCTGTGGTGCGACAAGATCTAGAAGCTTACCAGATTACCCGTGCCTACAGGGCTCTAGGCGACTTCGTTGTGGAAGACCTATCTAACTGGTACGTGCGCAGAAGCCGTCCTCGGTTTTGGGGAAATAGTGATGTTCAGGATACGAAAGCAGCATTCAGAACTCTGTGGGAGGCCTTGAGCACTGTAACCAAGCTTGCTGCCCCGATTATTCCTTTTGCGTCTGATTGGATGCACCGAGCTCTCACTAACCAGAGTGTTCACCTAGAGCGCTTTCCCGAAGAAACCCAATTAATTAATGAAAATCTAGAACAGGAAATGTCTGCTGCGCGTCTACTGGTTTCACTTGGTCGTGCAGCTAGGGAGGAGGCGCAGATTCGAGTGCGGCAACCTCTAAGGTGTGCCGAGGTGATTCTGCCACAAGGCAAAGAGCTCTCTAGCGAAGTTCTCAGTGTCGTCCGAGAAGAACTCAATGTGAAGGATGTCATTTTTCGTTCTAGCTTGGAAGGTCTTGTTACGCTCGTGGCAAGGCCAAACTATGCTGCTCTTGGACCAGTATTCGGAAAGGCGACGAATACCGCTGCTGAAGTCATTCGAGCACTATCTCAGGGAAAGCTGGAGGAATACCGAGACGGGGGCGTAGTAGAGATCTCAGTTGATGATCAACTTTATCATTTGGCAGAAGGAGATGCTGAGATTGTTCAGGAAGCTTCAGGAACCCTTTTAGTAAAGGGGGAGGGTGCTACGACTTTGGCGCTTGATACTGAACTCGATCAAGAACTGCTGGACGAAGGCATTGCTAGAGAGCTTGTGAATCGGGTTCAGCGGCTACGAAAGGACACAGGTCTGGAGATTACCGATCGTATCGAGCTAGGCATAGCGGGTGCAGCAGGATTGCAGGATGCAACCATTTCGCACAGAGACTTCATCTCTGGTGAAACGCTTGCACTTGAACTGGTTGTTGATAGTAAGATTGACGGTGAGAAATTTGCTCACTTACGCGAGGTTGAAATCGACGACATGCTTGTTCAGATCGGATTGAGCATGGTGACAAAGTAAGCAACCGTGGAAGCACAAACACACAATCTGGTAGTCCAAGAGGCTGAGGTTGGACGTGTTGATCGGATTTTAGCTGATCGTTTGGGCCTATCAAGAACTCGCGTACAGAAACTACTTCTCAGCGGACTTGTTTCTGTAAATGGAGAGCCTGCGAGAAAGTCCTTGGTGGTTGATATAGGTGACGAACTCGAAGTGGTCGTTCCGCCTGTGCAACCGGTGAAGATGATCGCTGAAGAGATACCCCTCAAGATAGTACATGAGGATGATGCTCTGGTGGTTGTTAATAAGCCCGCTGGGATGGTTGTTCACCCTGCTCCGGGTCATCGGTCAGGTACGATGGTTAATGCTCTATTATATCATGTTTCCAATCTTTCTGGGGTCGGGGGGAGACTGCGTCCCGGGATTGTTCACCGACTCGACAAAGACACATCTGGTCTCTTGGTAGTAGCAAAAACAGACCACGCGCATCATTTCCTCTCAGACGCTCTCAGGGAGCGACGGGTCAAGCGCATCTACCGTGCGGTCGTTTGGGGTCACCTCTCGACGTCGAAGATGATTATCAATGCATCATTGGGTAGAGATTCAAAGGATCGAAAGCGCATGGCTGTGCGAGAGGATGGTCGAGTTGCGATCTCACATCTAAGGGTCCGCGAACAGTGGCCACGTGCAGATTTTATTGATGTTCGTCTTCAGACAGGACGGACACACCAGATCCGGGTACACCTTGCTCACATCGGTCATCCTGTCGTCGCTGACCAGCTTTACGGAGTGGGGTGGGAGCGGGGCATGGGAGGAGTCCAGAGGGCGTGGGCTCGAGAGTTAGCACATCGAGTTCCAAGACAGTTTCTTCATGCGGCTGAACTCAGCTTTGAGCACCCGGTAACGGGCATAGAGATGGACTTTGAAGCTGATATTCCAGATGATTTATCTGGTGTTGTAGGATGGGCTCGAGGTGAGCTTAGCTGATTTGTTCGGGGTTATTCTTTGGGGAAAATCAGCTTTTCTAGCTCCATGAGGAGTGGATAGAATGCGAGTGAGTACTCTCTCTGCTCGTGGTTTTGGTCCGTTCGTACTATCCATCACCATTCCGTTCGTACTATCCATCACCATATTGGTGGCTGCTACTCCCACCCAAGAAAACTTGACTGACTCGCTAGCTGGTGCACCCTATCATCGGATTAGCGGAGAGCGTGCATTTATAGATTTCACTTCCGAGGACTCACTTGTTGCTGCAGCAGTCCTAGCCTTCTTAGATGGGCAAGCTGACTTACCAGGACTTCCAGACTCTGTGCCCGGTGATGTCCGAGCAGTATTAGCTCATTCGTTTGAAGCATTCGATGAAGTCACAGGATCAGTTGTTCCAGAGTGGAGTTCAGGAGTAGCAATACCTCGACTTAGCACTTTGGTTATGATGACGGCAAATGGATCACGGCTACTAGACTCGGAGGGGAGGCGCACGCTTCGACATGAGTGGGCCCATCTTGGGTTAGCTGAAGCGCTTGAGGGCTTACGGGCTCCTCGATGGTTTGATGAAGGTTATGCCCAGTGGGCATCAGGTGGTTTCAGAGCGATGGAAGCTTGGAAACTGAGGGTGCTCTTAGCGCTAGGAAACGCTCCATCGATGGACTCTCTCACGCTACGATGGCCATCGGGTCGGGCTGAGGCGGAGGTTGCGTATCTCTTATCTGCTAGTGCGGTCAATTACCTTCTTGGTGAGGGTGGTGATCGAGGACTCAAGATTTTCTTAGATCGCTGGCGTCTCGATAGGGCTTTTGAGCCTGCCTTTCAATCCGTATTTGGTCTCACCACGAGTCAGTTTGAGGAGGACTGGAAGAAGCATGTTAAGGATCGGTACGGTTGGCTCTTCGTATTAAGTCATTCCGCCATCTTTTGGATGATGTTGGCACTCATCTTGCTTCTGGTTGTACAAGTGCGGCGAACCAGAAACCAGGAAAAGATGGCCAGGCTTAGGGCTAGAGAACTTCCTGAGCAACCATCATACTGGCTACGAGGGACTGGAGGAGATCATTCAGATGAGGATAGGTATGAGTCACGATAGGTGCAGAATCGAGATCTTCGGGGTATAAGAAGAACTATGAGTCGCCGGATAATGGTCGTCGATGACGATAAAGATGCCCTTGAGGTCTACAGGACCCGCCTAAATCATGCTGGGTTTGATGTGGAGGTCGCTGAAAGTGCCGAGCAAGCACTTTCTCGGGTAAAGAAGTTTGATCCAGGTCTGATTGTGACAGACGTACGGATGTCTGGTATGACCGGACTAGAGCTTCTGAGCAAGATTCGGGAGGCGATGGAGGGTGTTTACGTTGTCGTCATGACAGGTCATGATGACATGGAAACTGCGGTGACAGCGATGAAGTCAGGTGCTTTCGATTTTCTTGTGAAGCCAGTAGATCCGAAGGTACTGCAAGCTCTAGCAGAACGCTGTTTCCGTGAACTCGACGAGGACAATGAGGGACCGGGTACTGAAGATGAAGAAGTTAGTCTTAAGAGTGGTCAGCTCATCGGCCGTGATCCTCAGATGGTTGAGATCTACAAGACGATCGGTGTTCTGGCACGAAACCGCGCAACTGTCCTTATTCGAGGTGAGACAGGAACCGGTAAGGAAGTTATCGCACGTGCAATTCACCAGCACTCTGCATTTTCCGGAGAGCCATTCATTGCGGTTAACTGTACAGCATTAACAGATACACTACTGGAGTCAGAGCTTTTTGGGCACACAAAAGGTTCATTTACAGGAGCAATTAGCGCTAGGAAAGGCTATTTCGAGCTAGCGGGTGAGGGGACGATCTTTCTGGATGAAATAGGTGATACGAGTCCGGACTTTCAGACAAAACTCCTCCGTGTCTTGCAAGAAAGATCTTTCTATCCTGTTGGGGGCGAAGAACCCAGAACTACCCATGCTCGTGTGATTGCGGCAACACATCAGCCGGTTGAACAGTTGATAAAGGAAGCCCGGTTCCGAGAAGATCTCTATTTTCGCCTTAAGGTCGTTGAGATCGTAGTTCCACCACTCCGAGATCGTCCGGGGGACATCCCGCTCATTGCTAATGCATTGTTGGGGCGTGTTCGTGAAGAGACCCATAGGGAAGTGTATAGAATCTCTGATGCCGCACTAGAAAATCTTCTTTCGTATAATTGGCCGGGTAACATTCGGGAGCTTGAGAACGCTCTAATGAGAGGAGCAATTCTTGCTAGAGGTTCGGTAATCGGAGAAGACCATCTGGTATTAGGAGATCAGAGTATAACCTCGGATGATCTGACTCTGGACCTGGCGATCACTCGTCACGTCCAATCAGTTCTCACACGGTGTGCAGGTGACGAAGCTGCAGCGGCTGAACTTCTAGGAATCACGAAGAAGAAACTGAAGGATCTTCTCTGAGTTATGCGTGAATTGATTAGTGTCGTGCCTCCAGGTAGCATTAGCGACCCTCTAGCAAGCTGATGGAATATGGCTAAGAAGATTCTACGAAAAGTCTCTAAGCCCCCGGCGGCTCTAAAGTTTACGAAAGTGAACGCGATGTTGGGTTGTGCAGGGATCATTTGCTTGGCGCTCGGATATGGTCTGCTAGCCCAGGGGTCGATCACTGCTGCTCCACTTCTATTAGTTCTGGCCTACTTGGTCTTGCTGCCTATGGCGATTATCAAGTAAGTGGAGGTCTAGAAGGGAGTATAAGCTTCCTTCTCGGCTCACACGGAACTATCTCAGATCAGAGGTTCTGTCCTAAGCGTCTGTAGGGATTATCCGTGATTCTCTTCGTGCTGTTTTTAGAAAATAATCATCGGACTTTGCTTCTCTATTATCTGTCCCCCACCTGATCGCTTTGTCTTTCTTTTCTAAGGATGGGACATGCTTGGAGCAGTGGATGTACGCTTCATCTACAGTGATCACTACCCATCGCTCAACTGGGGAGTCCATCTTGGGGTTCTCTCTCTCTAGGTACACGCTCAGGATTGAGGGTAGTTCGGTTGGTACATAGCTATTAGCACTCCCATTTACGTGTAACCCGACGGTCGTATCAAAGAAGTCCAGAAAAACTAGGCCGATATGGGGATTCTCAGAGATATTTCCGAGACTGGCAAAAACACCATTGCCTCGATACTCGGGGTAGGCCAGCGTCCTATCATCCAGTACCAGCACGAAGCCCGCTGCACCAAATCTTGGCGAGCAGTCGCAGTTCCCATCTGCATCGGCAGTAGCGACAAATGCCATTTCTTGGTTCCCGATGAGTTCGACCATTCTCTCTGAAAGGCTACTCCTCATCTGGCGCCTGTAGAATCTTTCAGCTCTGGCTCGGCTCTGCTGTTGAGCCTGGATTTTCTGTTCTCCGGAAGTTCCTTCGTGCATCGTGAGTAAGTCTCTAATGATGGGGGAGGCAGGCAAATGCTGCAGTTGCCGCTGTAGGATCTGTAATTTGTCTGGTAGAACGACTGGTGACGCTAACAATCTAAGCGGGACTAGCAAAGAGCCCATTATCATAAAGATAGCAATCAAAGATGTGACTATCTTTGCGCCCCAGCCTAGCTTGCGGCGCCAGAACTGGGATGATCCACTTAATGACCTCAGGGAGTTAGTGCAGCAGATTGACGTCCCGTGCCTCCTTGAATTAATCAAATGTTGAAGAGACGAAACCTATGAGAGATAACTTCGAGATCGGAAATCGCAGTATCGAATCGCCAGCCATTAGCCAAGCTGCACTGCATGTAGGTCTTGCTACTGATGGGCGAGACCGGGAAATTCCGCTGCTTGTTTGTCATGGTGCTGCTGACGGTCCAATCCTCTGGATAAACGGAGCGACACACGGTGATGAACCAGAGGGTGCTTTCTCAATCTTTCGCCTCTTCGATCAACTTGATCCTTTGGCGGTATCGGGGACGGTGGTCGGTGTCCCAGCCATGAATGTACCAGCTTTCGAAGCAGGCAAACGCGGAGATCCGTTGGACTCATTCACCTATGATATGAATCGGATCTACCCAGGGAGCTTTGATGGCTATCCTACCGAACGTGCGGCATGGGCACATTGGATTGCCATGAAAGATGCCTGTGACCTGCAGATCGCGATTCACTCAGGCGGAGAACACTCATATCTCGCACATATGATCTTTGCATCCGACAATACTCAGAGCATGGAACTTGCCGCCTCGATGGGTACGCCATGGAATCTGGTTTTTCGCAGCGGAGTTGGCGGGAAGAATCCTGCCTCGAAGATGGCAGAGCTTGGAAAAGCAGGTATCACCGTAGAACTGGGGGGTAACTGTAGAACACTTACGAGTGATTTCCATGCAATCGCTGATGACCTGGCAACAAGTTATCTGAATGTCATGCGCCATTATGGTATGGTCTCAGGGGACGCAGAGTATGCCGATGAATGGAGAATGGGTCATCAGCAGGCCTTGCTAGCGCCAGCATCAGGTATGTGGGTAGGTAGCCAGGAGTTGGTTTTTGAAAAACCGATCAGAAAGGACACGCTCTTAGGGAAGATCTACAATCTTTATGGTGAAGTGTGCGTTGAAGTTGTGGCTCCGGAAGATGGTGTGGTATTCGGACTGCGTTCGAGACCTGCAGTGTTGGAGGGAGAATGGTGTTGCTTCTATGGCATCATTGATGAGGTGCGCAACGACCTCATCCCTGGAGTTTAAAGGTCATTCGTTAACATCGGCTTCTTTCACAGGAGGTAGAGATGAAAGTTACTCGTCGGCAGTTCACCAAGGTGGCCAGCGTAGGTGCTGCCGGCTTGGCTATGGCATGGCAACAAGCGTGCACTCAGGTTGCTGAAACAGGTGAAGTCTCAACGGAAACACTACATACGCTGCTCGATGCTCAGGGGTCGCGCGGGATCTATGAACGCCAAGAAGAGTTCGAACGACTACGCAGAGCAGTAGCGAATAGCATTCGAATCTCGAACGAGTTACGAAGCTTTCCACTAGACAATGATGAGCAGCCACTCACGATTTTTCACCGAGGCTGACTCATGCAGGAAACTACTCATTTTCTAACGGTACGAGAGTTGGCAGAGAAGTTGTCTTCTGGTGAAATGACATCAGTTCAACTCACTCAGATGTATCTTGATCGCGCGGAGCAACTCGATCCACCTCCGTTTGATCTTCCGAGTGAACCAAGGCCTGATCATGAAGGACAGCTCTCTACTATGGTCACTATTGCTCGAGAGCATGCACTTGAATCGGCAGAGCGGGCAGATGTCGAGCTTCGTTCAGGTCAAAGGCGCAGCATCCTGCACGGTATCCCTTATGGTGTAAAAGACCTTCTCGATACCGACGGAATTCGCACTACCTGGGGTTCTGGCATCTTCCGAGATCGAGTCCCGGACCGTAATGCGGCTGTGATTGATCAACTAGCAGATGCTGGTGCAGTTCTCATGGCGAAAATGTCGCTCGGAGAGTTTGCTGGTGGAAACACCAGTTCTGCACTGAATCCTTGGAAACTAGATCGGACTAGCTTCGGGTCATCTAGCGGAACTGTATCAGCTGCGGTAGCTGGTCTGATTGGTTTTGGGATTGGAACGGAAACCGGCGGGTCAATTGTATTTCCTGGTTCTGCAGTTGGGGCCTCAGGGCTTCGCCCCACATTCAGCCGTGTGAGCCGTTACGGCTGTATGGCTCTTTCTTGGAGCTTGGACAAGATCGGTCCAGTTGGACGTTCGGCGGAGGATTGCGGGTACATCCTCGAAGAGATTAATGGTCCAGATGTCCGTGATAATTCATCAACAGATCATCCATTTGCATTCAATCCGGATCTAGACAGTCTCCGAGGAAAGAGATTGGGTGTGCATCGCAAGGAATTCCTCCTTACTCAATCTGACCATAATCGACAGGTCTTTCAGCAAGCACTTGATGTTTGGGAAGCTATGGGTGTCATCGTGGAAGACATAGAACTGCCGCTATATCCCACTGGGGCACTATTCACGACCATCGTTACGGTAGAGAGTGGCACCATATTCAAGCCCCTTTTTGACGATGGACGGGCCTTGGGCATGTTCTCATTCAATGAAGATCGAGCTGCTGGATGGATGGCTGGACGCATGATGCCAGCCGGAGACTACCTGACTGCTCAACGAATTCGCAGCCAACTTACCCGTGAGGCAGACGAGATTTTGTCTAGGTACGATGCGGTCATCGCTCCAACATGGCCAAATGGTGCAGCACTGAGGGAGGTCAGTAACGGTTGGCCAATTCCCGCTCGTAATGAGTGGGAGCCACCTGACGATTTTAGTGTGAATACACCCAGGCTCAATTACATCGCGAACCTGGTTGGACACCCAGGCCTAAATATTCCATGCGGGTTCGACACAGATGGGCTACCCCTCTGTGCCCAGATTGTTGGGTCAGCATTCGATGATCAAACTGTTCTAGACTTTGGTATGGCATTCCAAGGGGAGACTGACTGGCACCTCATACGGCCCCAATACCCATGGCGGGAGTAAAAACGGATGTCATTTGACCTCAAAGTATTTTATTCCATTGGATTAAGGAGGATGTTTTGTCAGAGGTAAAGATCACGATTACTAAGACCGGCCCTTACAAGGTCGAGGGGCAGGTGGAGCTGTGTGATCATGAAGGGAATGTGGTTGAGACCCGCGAGGGGAAACCCTTTTTTCTGTGTAGGTGCGGTCAGACCGCCAAGAAACCTTTTTGTGACGGGACACACAACGAGATCTCATTCCTGTAGTTAATGAGGTGATCTGAAGATGTGATTTTGTGATCAGGACTCGGTGAATGTGATTGAGCCTAAGGTGCAGTCATTCTCCTTAAAGTCCGAGCCACTTTCCGAGGCCGTATCCTGACGCAGAAACACCCGCCGTAAGAACGATGCCCCATAACAGATCTACATAGACCACCACAACCGGAAAATCTTTTAACAGTGCCAAACATGTGAGATCGAATGTGGCGTAGGTGACTAGGCCGAGAAATGCACCCAACGCTATGGTGTAGCTGAGTGACTGGGCTTCCAGCCCAGGTAGTACTGAAAAGATCAGTACACCTCCGATGAAGATCGAATAGAACAACAGGGCGGCTCCCCAGATGACGTCGGTTCTCATAAGGTGACCTAGGTGTTCCTGATAAAATCCTTTGGCGACAACACCCAGCCATAGAAGGTCCACAGCGAAGAAGACCAGCGCAGTCAGGGCATACAATTTAAGTATTTCGGTTGAGTACACAGGATGCTCCATATGGTGGACGAAGGAGTTTCTATATGGCTTCGGTTAGGGTCAAGAAAGCGATTCTAGTACCCATTCCACATCAGTGAGGTCATTATAAATCGAGGGTGAGAACCGTAGGTGATTCGGATATACACTTATGTCGATACCCGCCTTATTGAGTTGCTCACGAACCCCGGCCCCTTCGGCCATCGTGAAGGTAATGATGGGTGAAGTCGTACCGTCTGGTGTGACACACTCAAAACCCAGATCTGGTAGTTCTTTACGCAGCAGATCAAGTAAGGGTTGCCGATATTCTTCAATTCTGTCAGCCCCGATGTCTCTCAGATATGGAATCGCCGCTCCTAGCGCCGCTCTAGCAGATCCAGCAACACTTCCCGTTTCGAAAAATGGGCTCGCTTCCTCACCAAGGTCCCAAGTAAATGGGGTGTCACCTGGAGGGTCGTAAGGTAAGAAGTGCGTTTGGTAATTATTCACTGATCGATAGCCGAATTGGGTGC
>PBPC01000050.1 GCA_002724575.1 Gemmatimonadota bacterium
CGCGTCGATCTTGTTGTCGAGGACACGGGCATGTTCTTCGTGTTTTTCTGCGTACTTCATTGCCACAGCAGCAGTTTCAGTATCCCCTATACGGCGAGCTATCTCTGCTTGCCGATAGCATGTTTCAGCCGCGCGTGCTTTCTCAGCCATCTGAGTTTTTGCTTTGGAGACTTGAAGTGCCAGAAGATTTATATGAGATATCGCCTCACTGACCTGATCTTTCATTGAACCGATAAGATCATTGGTGTTATGCGAGAGTTCGTTGCGGTTCAATTCCTCATTAAAGTTCTCGACCGCCTTACGAAATTGGGCTCTGAGGTCATCGAACATGTCTTTGTCCGTCAGTTCGGAAACTATTAATCCGGTTGCTAAATATTGGGGGGTTAGGTTCTAGAGTGGGCGCCTTTCAAGACCAATAAGAACTCCTCCCTCTGAAAAGCCATCATACAGTGCCTTTTCTGGGGCCGGCACGAGATCTCGAGATTTGAGCGCATCTTCAATTGCCTGATCAATCTCTCTTATAACTTCTAGTTCGGTGGCCTCCATGCTAGCGATCGTGATTCCTTCACCTGTCATGTAGCCTTCGAATAAGCCTATCGGATCACGTCGCCCCCATTCTTCGAACAATTCTGCTGGAAATGTTTCTCTTGCTTCCTGCTCGTCATGCGTTGCATGCCCTCCCATTCGGAAAGTATCTGCAACGATTGCTGCAGGACCCTTACCTGCCCGGCATTTATCTACGGCGAGACGAACCGCCGAAAACACATCTAAGACATTGTTACCATCGCATACCTGTGGTTCAATTCCATACATGGCCGGCCAGTCATGGAGGTCTCCGGCGCTATGCTGGTCTAGCCGAGTCCCAAGTGCGATCTGATTATTTTGGATAATGAAAATCGCTGGAAGGTCTTGGACTGCTGCTAAGTTCATCCCCTCATGGCATGCAGCGGTTTTAGTAGCTCCATCGCCGACCCAAGTGAGGGCGACACGGGCTTCTCCCCGGTTGCGGAAAGCCATGGCAGCACCCGTGACGATGCTCACACTGGTTCCCATATGACTAATGGGCTGAATAATCCCGTCCTCCAGATTGCCTATATGTAGGTCTCTGCCTCCGCTGGGAGAATCCGAGGTGGCTACGTATCCTCGAAACATATCTGCCAAGGACATACCCATCATATGGAGGGCTCCAGCGTTGCGAATCATTGGGCTCACGACGTCAATGTCAGTGTCTAGGGCCCTGACTGCGCCCACTGTAACCGCTTCTTCACCGGTTCCTAGCCAAGCCTTTGAAATAATGCCGCCTCTTACCCAACGCTTGAGTCCGATATCATGGAGTCGTGTCCGCAGTAGGTCACGATAGATCAAAAGCAGATCGTCTTCCTGTAGATTATCGACAATCTCACGCCGGCCAGGATGCTCGGAGAGCGATTGCTTTAGCGACCTTATAAGGTCGGGGTCCGGTGTCCAGTTTAAGTATTCCGGAGGGTCAAAAGCCTGATAACGCTTCATGTATTTAATGTACAGCTAGCTAGGGACTGCGAAACGGGATGGTGCCGGAGGGTTTGGGCTGCCGGGCGCGTAGGACAATTCCAGATGCGTTGCAGTGAGAGACGGCTCGACAGAGATTGGTGTGTCATCCTACCCGTAAGATTGTTAGTGAGTTGATTCTCGACACGAACCCTAAGAACCCTGGACGCGTCAAGTCTATTGTGGGATTACGTCTCCTAGAGGTTGTACGCGACCGGGATCTACCGGACGAGCTTTTAGAACAAGAGAACCCGGCGAGGACCATCCCACGCAGGCTTGGTTTGAGCGATGTAGTAGATCGTCAAATTAGTGCTTATAAGGACGACGTTCGGAAGGGGGTTCATCTTACGGACCAAGGGATAACAGATCTTTTTACACTGGTGAACAGAAGATCCGATAGCGATGAGGTTTTCTTAGAGACTGGACGTGACTTAGTCGAAGTCCAGTTCCCCTTTCGGTGGGGTCAGATATTCTCTGAATCTATTCAGTATATGTTGGCCCGTGTTTACTTGCGTCGGCATGTAAAACACCTATTTGGGCGACGTATCCTTAGTTTCACAGAGGGACCTTTGAATGTTGAGGTACAGGGCTTGTTTTTCAGGGGTGGCGATCCTGAGGGTAGCGCTTGCTATCTTATTTCTGGGATCTGCCAACGGATTCTGGAGCAGATTGGACACACATCCGCTGAAGTTAGGCACACCCTGTGCCAGGCTCGCGGTGATGATCGTTGCAGGTGGGACAGCAGCATAGTATCGCTGACTGAAGAATTATTGTGAGCGGTCATGTTGTACTGAAACAGGACCCAATAACCCAGTAACAGAGGACTTAGGGATGATTGAAAGTGGAACTTTAGCGCCAGATTTCACGCTCGAAACCGATCAGGGAGAATCTGTGACGCTTTCAAAGCTTAGAGGGAAGAACGTTGTTCTATACTTCTACCCAAAGGATGATACGCCGGGCTGCACAATTCAGGCTTGCGATTTCCGCGATGCAATGCCTCGGTTTGAAGGAGTGAAGGCGGTCATTCTGGGTGTCAGTCCAGATTCTGTGAAATCCCATGCCAAATTTCGAGCGAAATTTGATCTAAACTTTCCACTTCTCGCTGATGAAGAACACTCAGTCTCTGAAGCTTATGGTGTATGGAAGGAGAAGAAGATGTACGGTCGCACTTACATGGGGATTGAGCGAAGCACTTTCCTGATTGACAAGGAGGGTGTGGTAGCACAGGTCTGGAGAAAGGTAAAGCCTAAGGGCCATACTGAAATGTTATCAGAAATTCTTACTGGTTAGTTTTTGGTTGTGATATACCCGGCGTTCTGATACCTGAACCTTATGCCGGTTACAGGCTTCTTCGCCTCCTCCCTCACATGCTTGCCGGTATAATCTGAGGGGCTGGTTTATATCCTGAGGGACGCCTGTGCCATTCTGATACATGATTCAAAGAATGCTGGCTGACTAGCTCCTGGTTGAAGGAGGTCCAGTTTATGCTCGGTTTCCTTTGTCTAATGCTTGATGCACGAGGTATGTGCACATGTTCTGGACAGCGGTCACTCGTTGGGCTCGCACCTCTCTAATCTCTAGGTTTGCCCATATGCCTTCTTGTAGCCAGATCGCTGGTTGCTCCGGTCGTTTCGCAGACTCTCTAACGAATTGTCCGGCTTCAGCCGAAGGCCGAAAAATAACTACAAGGTCAACGGGTCCAGGTACATCACTTATGGTCTCATAAGTCTCCTTACCGAGAATTTTGTCTGCGTAAGGATTAATAGGGATGACATCGTAGTTTCTTGAAGCGAGATAGGCAGGAACTCGTCGAGCAGCTTTGTCCGGATCCCGCGACAGGCCAATAACAGCGATGGTCTGAATCCGACCGAAGAGTTCGATGAGTTCCTCAGCGGTTGGGTTGTCAGGATCTCCCGCCAACTCAAGCAATTTCCGGATGGGTTCTAGTCTTAACACAGCTCGAGCATACGATCGGAGCTTGTGACCAGCAACTTTGTGTTGCCAGTGTGATCAGGGCATGCGAAGATCTGTCCGCCTGCTCCGACATCTCGGCGTCAGAGCACCCCTATAACAGGAATTGTATGGAAACTGCCATAGGAGTTGCTGTGGGGGCTGTTCTTGCTATCGCTGGCTTTATTTTGGGGCGCTCAACAGGCCGTGCGGTCGGTCTTTCTGAAGGTGCCCCAGCTAGATCCTCTGAAACGGAGGACCATGCTGCACTGGAAGCCGGATCGTCCTCCCGTGAAAGTGAACTCAACACGGTCCTGGTTGAAGCGATTGGAAGAGTGAGCGCATTCTTAAAGACAAATGTGCGCAAGCCGTTGATCGAGGCAGGCGAGGCTGCGGGGGCCGATGAACTACGGGAGAGAATAGAGCATGCACTAGGAGCGCTGTCTGATATCGATTTTTTCCTGGAAGAACCGTCGATGAGTAGGTCGGGGCAATCTTTGATCTCCCTTGTCGAGCATGTTGCTCAAGAGTTTTCGGGAGATCAGGATGTGCGATTAAGGATGCAACTCGCCAGTAGGCCAGTACGTGCAGTAGTGAGTGGTCCGGTGATTATGGACGTGCTTTATCTCATTCTCCACAATGCCGGCCGCTTCGGTGGTGATAACACGATTGATATTTCTGTTCAGGCAGTAGACGGGCGCTCTCTTATTCTAGTGAGAGATCATGGCCCAGGTTTCTCAGACGAGGCACTCCAGCGAGCATTTGATCCCTTCTATTCGACGTCTGCTGAGGGACTCGGGCTCGGACTACCACATGCGCGTAGCCTTATAGAGCAGATGGGTGGACAAATTGAGTTGCGCAATGTGTCGGACGGTGGTGCGGAAGTAGAGGTGTCCTTCCCAAGTTCCTGAACCTACTTCCTGAGTAGTCGTCTTCTATAGCTGCTTTTCTCTGGAATCAGGAATACCCGTAAACCTGATAGAGAAGCAGGTACACGATGATGCCAGTCACCGAGACATATGCCCAAATCGGAAATGTCCAACGGGCGAGCTTTGAATGCGCGCTGAAGCGTCTGTGTCGAACCAAGTAAAGAAGCCGGAGAACTAACGGGACAACAAGCAGTGCCAAGCCCATATGGGAAAAAAGGATACTAAGGTATACCACTTTCGCGAGACCTTCCCCAGCAAAATCGTGCGTCCCGGTTAATGCTACCCGAGTGAGATAGAATACCAGGAAGATTGCTGAAGTGGTGACTGCGACAACCATTGCTTTACGGTGAGCATGGAGTGCTCGTTGGCGGATGAAGCGATAGCCTGCGAAGAGCGCTAAGGCGCTTGTTGCGTTAAGCCCTGCATTAACCATCGCCATGAGATCACCAACACGCATTAGATCCATTCTATGACTACCCTGCCCTTAGCTCTGAGGTCGAGGACATTGACTTAGGTGATAGTCGGGCCAAGGTCGCAAGGCGCACGAGTGTCGCCAAGAGGCCCGCAGCTATGAGTGTGTGAAGTGAGACCGGGATAACCGCTAAAGATGTGAGCACAGATACAAAGCCAATGATGACCTGTGTTACAACCAGAGCGGCCGCGAGAAGGCCCAATAGGCGGAGAGGCTTTGGGGCTGATACGCGTAAGATCCAGATAGAGAGGCCAATGATCAGTAACGCCGCGACAATCCCGATTAATCTGTGAGTGAAGTGTAGAGTAATTGTTGAGTTGACTAGCGGAGGAACGAGTTCACCGAGACAGAGAGGTGCATCGGGGCAGGCCATCCCGGCATCCATATGTCGCACGAGTCCTCCAATTAGAGATTGAAGGAAAATCAGAGCAGCGCCGGCACTAGCGAGGATTGTGATGCGGTCTGCGGTCTCACCAAGATGGCGTTCAAATGTTTTGAGTGGGCCTGTTGCTGATGCAAGCACTGTCACGAGTGCCAGAAAGATAAACGCGAGCCCCAGGTGTGTGGTTGAGATCAAATCTGGGAGGCGGTATATCACCGTGAGTCCTCCGAAAATTGATTGGACGATAAGGAGACCCAAGCCAGCCAGGCACGCCCTGAAAATCCATGGTCGATCCTGGGTTGCGGTTTTGGCCAGCCAAGTACTGAGTCCAAACAGGAGGACAAGCCCTCCCGCGACCAGCCGGTGGAGGTGTTCCCAAAAGACTCCTCCTGTCATTTCGGGCATCATAGTGCCAAAGCATGTAGGCCAATCAGGACATGCTAGACTAGACTCAGTTGCATGCACGACGCTGCCAAGGTATAGGAGGCCGAGCGTCCAGAAGACGCTTACGTTGAAAGCCCGATAGTGGAGCACGCGTTCTTAGGTGGTCGGTACAGTTTCGAGTGGTTCTGCTTCCAGTGTTGAGCGCGCAAATATAGCTGCTTCCGCCTGATGCCTGTATGCTTCTGCTGAGACAATGCCTTCTTCTAACCACACGAAGTCATCGTCTAAGAAACGACGGGCAACTCCATAGGTTGTAGAGTCATCATTATTGAATAGTGCAGGGAAGCTGCTGGTGATTCTTCTGCGTGCCATGCGACAGAACAGGTCAGCAAGAGCATTGGCACCTTTCTTCTCTGACGTCTCGCCAAGTTCTTTTGCTCGGATGATCACCGCGGTCATGACTAATAGGTCAGAACCGATATCCACAATTCGTCCAAGTACAGCTTGACGCTTCTCAAGCTTTGGCCCGAAACGAACCATCGCGTGGAATGTGGCTCTGGCAAGCCTACGTGATGCCCTCTCAACGAATCTCAGATGGGTAGCAAGCCTCCCGAACTTCCTGTAGCGAGGCCATGCGCCCCAACCCAGGAACCGAGTCGGGTACCACCATACATAATGAAAGCCTGCACGGATAAGAGCCTGGAGCTTAGCTGCCAAGGATGCTTTTGGGTTGATGAGATCTCCTGCGATAGCAAGGTGTGAATCCACCGCTTCCCGAGCTATAAAGAGTCTCATGATCTCGGAGGAGCCCTCAAATATCTTGTTAATGCGGCCGTCTCTAAGATGCCGCTCAACAGGGTAAGGGACATCGCCGCGAGCGAGCAGGGATTCGTGGTTTTCGTAACCACGTCCCCCTCGGATCTGGAGTGCGTCGTTCACAATATCCCAGCCGGTCTCGCTCGCCCATAATTTTGCGATTGCTGCTTCGAGACGGATGTCAAAGTTACCTGAGTCTGACATACGAGCTGTGAGATCAACGAGCGAATCCATCGCAAATGTGTTTGCAGCCATCTCGCCGAGCATTTGAGCGATTGCGTCATGCTTTCCTATGGGGCGACCCCATTGAACCCGTGAATTTGCCCAATCTCGGCACATTTCCAGTGCCCCTTTTGCTCCTGCGGCACAGAACGCCGGCATAGCTAGACGCCCAGTGTTGAGGGTTATTAGAGCGAGCTTGAGCCCTTTGCCTTCGTCCCACAGAAGGTTCTCACGGGGAATCTTCACATTCGTGAATTTCATAATCCCATTTGAGAGTCCCTTGAGGCCCATGAACGAACATTCGTGGGCGACCTCCACGCCTTCCCACTCCGTTTCCACGATGAAGGCACTGATTGGTTTACGACTTGATCCTTCCGGTGCAGGAGTGCCAGCCATCACCACAATGAGCTCAGCACGTGGACCATTGGTCGTCCAAAGCTTCTCTCCGTTAAGGATCCAGTGCAAACCGTCATCTGAAAGCTCTGCTGTTGTCGACATGTTCGCTGGGTCAGAACCGACGTCGTGTTCGGTGAGCGCGAATGCAGAGAGTGCCCCTTTCGCGAGCCTTGGCAGGTATCTGTCTTTCTGCTCTGCGGTCCCAAACTTCATGAGCGGGCCTGGAACACCGATGCTCTGGTGTGCTGAGAGAAACGCGCCAGTCGCACCGCATCGGGAGCCCACGATCGCGAGCGCACGATTGTACGAATGCTGTGACAATCCAAGACCACCGTATTTAACAGGGATCTTGATGCCGAAAGCACCTAACGCAGCAAGGCCCGTGAGCACCTCTTCTGGTACCCATCCATCTCTATCTACCTGATCTCCGTCGATATGCTCTCGAGCAAAAACCTCAAGGTTTTCCAAGAGTTCGTTGGCCCGGCCCTCTTCGTCAGGATTGGGCTCAGGGAGAGGATGGATTAGGTCAACGTTTAGTCTTCCATCGAAAATCGCACGCGCGAAACTACGTTTACCCCAATCCTGTTCACGTGCTTGTTCAGCTACCTCTCGTGCTTCAATCTCAGTAGCAAGCTTTTTGTCTTCGGCCATCAGATACCTATGACTTCCAGAGTTGTATGTTCAGAACCCACCGCTCATGGGTACCGGTACTGATCTACTAGAATGTAATACCAAGAAAGGGTGCTTCCGTGCCCGTAGCCACCTCATCAGATATTTTCGCTAAGGAATTCTAAGATCTTGTCTGATTGGGCTGCTGCATCTGCCTCACCGACTTTGATCAATGTTCTTAGATAATCTGGTTGAAATAGAATAAGGCTGAGAAAGTCGGGAGAGTGGGTTTGCCTGGTCCCGAGTCCACGAGTCAGGAATCGGAAAGCTTTGGGCAATTGAGATTCATGCTCATGCGCCAGGGTTCCGAGATCACACGAGGGTCGCAGCGTCAGGAGTCGCACGGGCCGTAGGTCCTGCCTCTTATCTCTCGGAAGGTCTGCGAGTAAGTGGTTCAATTGCTCGAGCCGCAGGGCATCGTGGTCGAGGAGGTCCAGGAAGATTGAATTTAACAGAACTCCAGCGACCTGAGCCGGAGGCGGGTAGCCTTGACTGCTATGCTCTTCAGCTTCTTCGGCACTTCTACCATAGCGTGTTGAGATCGCAATAATTCGGCGTGCGCCAAGGTGCAGCGCAGGCGAGAGCGGCGCCGCTAGCCGCATGCCTCCGTCACCATACCAAGCGTCACCTAATTGAATGGCTGGAAAGAATAACGGGAGAGCAGCAGAGGCCATTACATGGTCCACGGTCAGTATAGCGCGGTGGGCTTTACGTTGTGGGCGTTCCCATTCCGATATGTGCGAGCCCTGTACCCATGTGACTGATCGCCCCGTGGAATAACTAGTCGTTGTTAAGGCTGCGGCCTTAAGTCGGCCACGCTCAAGATTGTATTGTATGCCGGTTAATTCACCGTCCGGGGCATGTAGCACTTCTGTTAGGTATTCGCGTAATGGACGGGTGTCGACTAGGCCTCTAACTCGAGGTGCTCCCCTAATCCCACCCGAAACAAGCTGTATGAGCCAGTGTATCCCATTTTTAGTCAGCGAGCGGGTATCCACTCGAAACACATCTTCAACTGTAAGTTTGGCCCAGAGTTGGCTTAGTTCGTCGACCGCCTGACGGAACGTCCCGTGATGTGATGCGATTAGTGCCGCATTGATCGCGCCAGCTGATACTCCCGTGATGTAGGGTATCTGGAGTTCCGGAAAATGTTTAGAAAGGAAACGCAGGAAGCCGACCTGGTACGCTGCCCGGGCACCACCACCGCCCATTACGATGCCCAAGTCTTTCGGCCCGTGAGTATGAATGGCTTGGGATGGCTCTTCGGCACGACCCGGGGGATCACACTTCATGAAATCATGTTCCGGGATACATCGGAACCGATAAGGAGCTTAGCTACCGACGAGTGGTCTCCCTATCGCCATAATGCCCATTGCGATAAGGCCTAGAACCACGAGTGTCCCTACTAGATGTGGGGCGTAAGTCCGCTCATCCTCCGGCCGCCTCTTCATGACTCTTGAGACGACATGCGCCACGAGTACAGCCAGAACCATCGGTGTGATATGGCCGGTTAGGGCAGGATAGAAGGTGCCCGAGAATAGAGTCACTATACCCAGAAGGGCTGTCAGATCTACCAGGCCAGTGAAAACTGCCGATGTAATACGCATCGTTTTGTCATAAGGTCGACCCGTAGCCATACCATAGAGTGCATAGCCAATCACGATGAGCCCAGCGATCATGACTAAATAACGGAAGCCGGAGTGGGCATTCAAAATCATCGTTCTCGCTCACGGATAGTGTATTTGAACCTTATACTATCAATATATACTGCGTTTGGAC
>PBPC01000051.1 GCA_002724575.1 Gemmatimonadota bacterium
GGTGTTCTTACATCTGTATGGACTACTGTGCTTTACTCAGACATCACACCTGAACGCCAAGAGATACTCCAAAACAGTCTACCATTTCTGGTAAGAGGAGCGGGCATAGTCTTTCTGTTTTCTATGGCCACCTCAGGTATAACATGGTTACTAAGGAGGGGATACATAGGCTCGGTAGGATGGCTCACAGTCCTGTTAATTCTAATTTCTGCAGACGCTCTACGGATCGACAAACCTTATGTAAACACGATGGATTTTGAGCAATGGGCTGCACCAACAGAAAACATCCAAGCCATCCTCCAACGTGAACAGGGCAACCCTGAGCCCTATCGACTCCTTTCTTTTCGACAGAGAAGTCAGGACGTTACCCCGGCATTACACGGTATAGAACTCGCAGCAGGCCACCACCCGAATGATCTCTCTCGTTATCGGGAATTGATAGGGATGACCGGGTCATCAGAACCGCGGAACCTTTACGAAAACTCTAATATTCGTCGGTTGCTGAACGTGAGATACATCCTATGGCCAGACTTGGAGATGGGCGGTTCTATACAAGGTCCTGCGATCGCTCAGCTCCAGTTGCAAGACGGTAGACCCTTTGAAACTATTTTCTCCGACCCCGGCCTTCCGCGAGCCCGCCTCGTGGGTAATTCAGTAATCAAAACTGATAATGAAGCGATCCCGTACATGCTCTCCGATTTATTTGATCCCGAACTGGAGGTGGTACTCAATGAACCAGCACCAATTGATCTCATGGGGAGGCCAGTAACCGGGGAAGTTTCTTGGATCGAACGCACTACAAACCGACTGAGTCTTGAAGTTTCAACGGAAGATCCAGCACTGCTCGTTATCGCAGATAACTGGTTCCCGGCATGGAAAGCTGAAATAGATGGCACACCGGTGGATATCCTTAGGGCGTACCACTCACTCCGTGCTATCCCAATCTCACCAGGTGAACACCAAGTGGTTTTGACGTACCGTTCAGAGCTCCTAGTACGCAGCCTATGGATAAGCATCATCCTCTTCTTCGGCATCGCTGGAGCCGCCGCCTTTGACTCTTTTAGGATTTTCAGGTCTAGGAGGACTAGCTGAAGACCTGGGTGAAGCACTTCGGCCAAATGGTAATCACGGTCCTCGTGACATGGTTCATCATAAGTCGTGTTGGGCTCGACACAGCTGCATTAAGAGAACTCGATACAGATCTGCTAACACCCAATTTCCCACTTTTCGTAGCTTCCTCATTACTACTCATGATTGGGTACGCGATTTCAGCAACAAACTGGGCGTATATCGTCAACGATCTTGGTGGTCCTCAAATACCAAAGGCAGACGCGATACGCCTCTTTATGATCGCGAATCTAGGGAGATATATCCCTGGCAAGATATGGCAGATCGCCGGCCTTACGGCTCTAGCAAAGGATAGGGGAGTACACCCAGGTACTGCGGTTGGGGCAGCTGTACTTGGGCAAGGAATCGCTCTCGTAGCAGCAGCCGGATTGGGCATTGGTTTGTATTATGTAATCTTGCCTCCTGGTTACTTTGGCTTGATCTCGATAGTCCTTATCGGGAGCGTGGTAGTCCTAGCTACGATACCAGTATCGTTCAAAGCTGGCGCAAAACTCTGGCTTCGTTTCATGGGCAGCCAAACAATCGAAACCCCTAGTCCAACCTCAGGCTTACGCTGGCTCCTTTTATACTTTGTCAATTGGATTGTGTACGCACTCGCATTCTGGATGATGGTGGCAAGCTTTGATTCCGACATTTCATTGATACCAGTAGCTGCTGCCTTTCCTGCAGCTTACGTCCTTGGCTATCTCATGATTTTTGCACCCGCTGGACTCGGAGTACGAGAGGGTTTCTTGATTGTCTTTTTATCACCCCATCTCGGTTTGGGACCTTCTGGAGTCATCGCGGTTGTTGCGCGTCTTTGGACTACGCTAACCGAAGTGGTTCCAGCGTCTGTCTTCTGGTTTCAACACATAACATCTAAAAGGGCAGGGGAGGAGCTAGTTCAGTGAGCATAGGCCGCTTCCTTGTAATTATTCCGACCTATAATGAGCTAGAAAATATTTCCAATAAGGCTCCTTTAGTTCTTAGCCAGGATCACCGAATAGACATCCTCATAGTAGATGATGCCTCACCTGATGGCACAGGTGACTTGGCTGAAAGCATGGCAGCTGAGGAGCCGCGAATTCATGTATTGCATCGACCGAAAAAGGATGGCCTCGGCAGGGCATACCTCGATGGTTTTAATTGGGGGATCAGTCGTCAATATGACCTGTTATTTGAGATGGACGCTGATATTTCACATCCACCTGCTGCCTTACCACTGATGATCGAAGCTGCCCAAACGGCCGATGTTGTAATCGGTTCGCGCTACCTACACGGTCGCGTGACAGTATCAAATTGGCCCATGAAGAGGCTGCTTATCAGTTACTTTGGATCTTGGTATGCCAGAACAATCACGCGCATGCCTGTGCGGGATGCTACAGGCGGATATAACTGCTGGCATCGCAGAGTACTTGAAACGGTTAAACTCGACCGAGTTCGCTCTAATGGTTATGCCTTCCAGATCGAACTCAAGTTTCGCGCCTGGTGTAAAGACTTTTCCCTGACGGAAATCCCCATTCTCTTCACGGAACGGGACTCGGGGGAATCGAAGATGTCAAAGAAGATTGTCAGGGAAGCTGTGTGGCGTGTCTGGTGGCTTAAAATCCTTCAAATCTTTCGGCAACTGTGATGAGCGAAACTCGAATCGATAAAGATTACTACGACTCGAGTGACTATTTCGAAGGGAAAGCAGCCCATCTTCTGGACTCTAATAGCAGATTTCAGCGCTACCGCGTATCACGAGTAACAGAGATCTACCATCCGAGACGAGAAGACAGAGTCATCGATATCGGTTGTGGGTGGGGCACCTTCAGTTTTGCCCTCGCAGATGAAGTTGCCGAAGTGGTTGGGGTAGACTTCAGTGAAAAAAGTGTTGAGATCTGCAATCAGAGACTCACAGAGAATCCAAAGCAAAATCTCCGATTCTTATGTACGAACGCGAGTTCTACAGGTCTAGAGAGCGGAACATTTGATTTGGCAATCGCCGCAGACATTTTTGAGCACTTGTATCCCGTTGATTCTGAAAAAGTCACTTCTGAGGTCTATCGGCTCTTAAAACCAGGAGGGCACTTTAGCATCTGGACCCCTCACAGGGGCCATGTGCTTGAGATTTTGAAGAATCGCAACATTCTGCTTAAGCGAGACCCAAGCCATGTCGACTATAAGTCTATGGCAGTCCTAAAGAAGCTCCTGATTGAAGCAGGATTCCAAATTGAGCGGGCCTATTTTGTAGAGTCGCATATCCCAGGACTTCGAACCATTGAACGTCTTGGTCAGAGGTTTTTTCCTCCTCTTAGGAGAAGAATCGCCATCCTAGCTCAAAAACCAGACTTATAAGCAAAGATATTTTATGAACTAATATCCTATAATCTACATTAATGTGATGATGTTAAATAGTTGTTTACTATAGGTTTACAGGTATTTATTAGGAAATACCAATTAGATACAACCAACCCAGCACTCAACCTATGTCTCTGACGCGCAAATTGGGCCTACTGGCCATTATAGTTGTACTTCCCAGTGCTTCCTGCACGATGATCGGCGTGTCAGACGTCCAGCCGCCCGCGCCGGAACCTACCGAGATCGATCTTAATGCCGAAAGAATACGGGGAAATGAGGAATCTTCAGAGTTAGAATCGATTCCTGACCTAATCCCGGTTCTTGAGGAACCCAGTCGGTACGGGAACATGGTACAGTATGACGAATTTGGTATCACTTATAGGGTTTTAGACACTTCAGAGGGCTATGAGGAGTCCGGAATCGCTTCTTGGTACGGTGAACCATTCCATGGTCGCCGGACAAGTAGCGGCGAGACGTACGACATGTACGGGATGTCAGCTGCCCATAGAACCTTACCACTACCGAGCTACGTTCAGGTGACCAACCTCGATAATGGGCGCTCCGTAGTCCTCAGGGTCAACGATCGTGGTCCATTTGTGGACCCAGAACTGCGAATAATCGACGTTTCCTATACTGCCGCGCTAAAATTAGGCCTGGTCGGGCCTGGAACGGCCCCAGTGCAAGTGGAGGCGCTAGAGCCCTGGCAAGTACGTATACGCTGATCTCTGGGGACCCAATCGCACCTTTTGTCTGGATTTAACTGTAGTATTTATGACCTAAGGTTACATAATATATATTATACGAACCTAATCTATCCAGATCGTTCCAGTACTGCCCCGCGATTGTAACTCTCTACGACCCGCCAAAAACTAGTGCTTTTCAGGATGAGAGTTCTACTCGGAAACCCCTGCTGTCCTCAATTCTTGGATTCGAAGCTCATATATTCCGCGAGCGGGTTCGTTTGCCTCGAAAGTATCCAGGGCTCTCTCATAGAGCTCAATCGCGCCCGCAGCGTCTCCCTGGCTAACGCTAATTCGTGCAGCACTGCTCAATGCATTCCGAACCTGAAAGACCAATTCCGCTCGATCAGCGATACGTATATAGGTCGCCTGAGCATCTTCCATTCGGCCCTCTTCTTCATACGCGGCACCAAGAAGAGCTGCGCCCTGAAACTCAATCGGGTCACGTGGTGAGGCACCTAGAGGTTCGAGAACCTGACGGGCCTGTTGAGGATCCGCACTCTGTAGGTAAAGGTCACCTAGAAGCAGTCTGGCTTCGCCTTCATAAGCAGTACCGCTGAAACGCTCAAGAAACGTTATGAGTTCGTTCTTGGCACCTTCCGTATCCTGCAGGACAATAGATTGGTGTACAGATTCAATTTGTTCTGCAGCCTGTGCACCAAGCGTCTCACGATAACCGTTGTAGTACACTACGCCCGCGATGGCGATCACTACAACAACCCCTAGAATCGTTACGAGTTGTTGATTGGCACGGGCCCAATTCCCAACCTCTAGAACCCTGGCAATAAAAACATCATCAGGATCAGTCGAAGCTTCCTGATATGTCCTGCGAGAGCCAGGGTGACGCTTAGCCATAATGCAAATTCCTACTGATTCTGGTGATCGATTAGGCACTCAGGAACGAAGAGAAAAAGCTAGGCGGGACAAGGATTTGGGTCAACGAGAACACTACTCAGTGGATTCCTTGACGTCGTATCCTGCCAAAGCCCAAAGCTCCTGTGGCTTAAGGAGCTGGAAACATCCATTAGGCTTTGTTCCAATCACCCCATCATACAACCAGTCATTGATGAGTGTCGTTGCAGTAGCCCGGTGAGCTCCTGCCAAGTCAGCTAAAACTTGGTGTGTGAATCGAACTGACAGGTCAATTACCCTGCCGGTCTTATCTCCACATCGTACGCCCAGATCAAGAAGGACCTCAGCAAGTCTCTGTGACGCGGTTGGACCTCCTGATCCTCCTTGAGCATGCCTGAGGCGATGCAGCTCACGCTCCACACCTTCTAGGTACGCGTTCAGACTCTTCTTTGCCGTCTTCAGCCCGGCCAAAACCTTACCTTTGGGCAGAGGAAATACAGTGCACGTCGAACCTGCAACTGCGCCGTATCTCCGATGTCCTCCTACGAATGCCTCATCCCCAAAAAGTTCCCAAGGGACGGCTACTGACACAGTCCGGTCCCCAGCTCCTTTCTCCATACCTGGGAGCACCAAACGGATAAATCCGGTGTGGACTAAGAACACATCACGAGCAGGGTCACCAGGTGTGTAAAGTGAACGCCCTTTTACCAAATTCACAGGAACAGAATGTTTGACTAAGCGGAATAGTTTTCTGTCTCGAACGGGAACAAGATGCAATGGCATTCTAGATACTCGCTACAGAGTCTGCCCCACCCCGCCTAAGCGCGGGGTGAAGAGACAATAAGATTGCGACAATGATAATTGGCATTGAAACCAGAGTTGCTAGTTGGGGGCCGATCGAGTCTCCAAGCACGCCAGTACCAAGCACAGCAATCGAACCCGTAGCCCAGGCAAGGCCCATCACGATACCAGAGCTTACTGCTGCTGCGCCAGGCATCATCTCTTGGGCCATAACAACAATCGGAGGCAGAGTGGCCATCGCAAGAAATCCAGCTACTGCAGTGGCTACGAGGCCTAGTCCAGTCTGAGGGCCCATCCAGATCGCAAACAAGTGTGCAGGAAGTGCCCAAAAACACAGGTGTGCAAGCAGGGATGCTCGGTTGACGCGGTCAGCCAAAAGCCCACCCGCAACGGTGCCAAACGCCTGCGCCCCTAGGTAAACTGAGAGCGCCACCGCACCTAAAGCCTCTGAGCCTCCAGAGTGCGCAACGATAATCGGCTCCATTGTCAGAAAGGCTCGCTGAACGAATGCCATTGTGGCACTGATCCCGAAGATTAAGCCTAATGGCCCGGAGAAATGTTTGAGGACCATCCGAAGGCTAGGCGGAGCACTCGCTTGAGACACTTCGGCACGTCCGCTAGGAAGACCGAAGAAGAATATCGGCATCAGGATAACCACCGGTAGCATAGCGAGCCAAAGTCCTTCCATGCCGCGCCATTGTACTAACCCCACTGCCGCCAAGGGCCCGACTGCAAACCCTACTGAACCACCGAACGAAAAGATGGAATATCTAGCTCCTCCACCCTTCCCTTCTGAAATGCTAACTGCGTACGAAGCTCCCGGTGGGTGGAATGCTGCACTCCCTAACCCACCCAAGGTCAAAAGCAAGACCAACATCCAGAATGAGCCTGCAAAACCGATCGATGCTACAAACACTCCTGATATGAGTGGGCCAGCGACTGCCAAGATTCTGCGCCCCTTTCGATCGGCCAAGTAGCCAAATATCGGCTGCGGGAGCGCCGACGCTATTGAAAAGCTCACCGACAAAGTTGCAGCCATAGCTATCGACAATCCAAGGTTATCCATGATCCTTGGAAGGAGTGGTGGGACAAAGGAAGCGTACGCATCGTTAAGACCGTGAGCACAGGACATGATGATCGCGATCCGAATCGACGATGATCGATTGCTTCGTGGTTCCCTTGAGGGGTTAGCGGATAACACGGACAGGGCGCTCGCTAAATCAGGACATAAACGGCCCGAACGATAATCCAGGACCCCACCTGCCACCACTGCCCCTGGCGTTCTTTACATCTCCACACCAACGTGAGGTAGATGCACACCCTATCCTACCGGACATCAATATGACGCTTCAAGGACAACGATCGATCCTGACACCGTTCGTAGTCGCCCTGGCAATGAGCCTCACATCATGCGCTGCGCCTGACTCACCCGACCGAGAGTCCGTCTCATCGACATCATACGCACCACAGAATAGGCCAGACGTACGAGGGGTAAATGGGGCTGTCTCAGCAGGACATCCATTGGCTGCACAAGCAGGTCTAGCAGTACTTCAGGATGGCGGAACTGCGACAGATGCGATCATCGCGATGGCAGGTGTCCTGGCAGTTGTGCGACCGCATATGAATGGTGTCGGTGGCGATGCTTTTGCCATTTTCTTTGACGGTGCTACCGGTGATGTTACTGCACTTAATGGTAGCGGCCGTTCTGGTGCACTTGCGACACCCGAGTTCTTCAAGAGTCGAGACCTCTCCGAGATACCCGGTACAGGTCCTCTTTCGGTGAGCGTTCCAGGCGCTGTCGCCGCATGGTTGGATGCCCATGAGCGCTATGGATCAAAGCCATTCGATCAACTATTAGAGCCAGCAATTGGATACGCGGCCAAAGGGTTCCCTGTTTCAAAGAGACTTGCTCAAGACTTTGAGTCTCAGGGCAGCGCCTTGAATGAGCCTGGAAAACACCTTTACCTGCCCGGCGGCAACGCACCTCCCGTTGGTACCCTCCTCAAGAATGAAGCACTGGGCACCACCCTCCAAAGAATCGCAAGTGAGGGGCGGGAAGGATTCTATACAGGAGAGGTTGCCAAACGTTTGGCTGCGTTCATCGAAGAGTTAGGTGGCCACCTTCGTACTGAGGACTTTGCCGCTCACACGTCAAACTGGGTTTCACCTCTTAAGGGCGACTATCTGAATCATACTTTTCTCGTGATGCCTCCTAACACCCAGGGAGTTGCACAACTCTCTTATATGGAAATGACCAAGGCTCACTCTATCGAATCATTGGGCCATAATACTGCGTCGTACCTACACACAATGATTGAACTCAAGAAGCTGGCATTCGCTGATCGTGACCGCTGGGTAGCTGATCCTGATAAGGCGCTCGTGCCAATAGACCGCTTGTTAGATCCAAAATACCTATTAGACCGTTCAACACTCGTGAATGTGAACCGTGCTGCAGAGCAAGTAGAACCGGGATTTGGAGGTGAATCATTCGGAACGGATAACGGGTCATCTGATGATTCGGGAGATACTGTTTATCTCACTGCGGTCGACCAATTTGGGAATGCAGTCAGCTGGATCCAAAGCAATTTCGCAGGCTTCGGCTCGGGCCTCCTCGACCCTGAAACTGGTGTCTTACTTCATAATCGAGGTTCACTCTACACCCTGGAGGATGGGCACCCAAACCAGGTTGCCCCCAACAAACGTCCATACCATACGCTAACACCGATGATGGCCCTCAATAACGGTGACCTCGCATTTACTATCGGAACGCCAGGGGGTGATAGCCAAACTCAGTCTCTGCTGCAGATCGTGCACAACCTACTTGTATTTGGAATGTCCCCACAGGAAGCTATTGAGGCGCCTCGCTTCCGTTCTTCGGAAGGGCTTTCTGTGTCATTAGAGGACCGCGTTCCCTCCTCTGTTCAGTCATCGCTTTCTGGGCTCGGCCATGATCTTCGAATTATTCAAGGATGGACAGCAACATTTGGAGGAGCGCAGATGATTTATGTCGATCCTGAAACCGGAACGCTTACTGCCGCAGCAGACCCGCGCCGTGAAGCGTACGCACTCGCTTACTAACCAACTTAGATCTAGCCAATTACATGCTTAGGAGGACGTCACGATGGAGCGGATTTTCTTTGGCCTTGGGTCAATCTTAGCGGGAATAGCCGTCGGTCTTGGTGCTTTCGGGGCTCACGGTCTAAGAGGAATCCTAAGTCCCGAAGATCTTGTGACATTTGAAACTGGTGTTCGATATCAGATGTATCATGCCCTTGCGCTACTTGGCGTAGCGTGGGCTGTGACACAGTGGGAAACGGCTCTACTTGAATGGTCGGGATGGCTCTTTGTATTAGGAATCCTAATCTTTTCAGGAAGCCTCTACATACTTGTTCTAACTGGACAACGCTGGCTCGGAGCCGTGACACCTTTGGGCGGGCTAGCACTCATTCTAGGCTGGGTATTACTCGCGTCAGCTGTCTTACGTGCATAAGACAACTCCAAAAGAGTGAACGAAGCACTCGAACAAGCCAGAGCACTCCTAGATAACGCACGGCGGATCGTTGCTATAACTGGAGCCGGCATTTCCGCGGAATCGGGAGTCCCTACCTTCCGTGGCCCCGAAGGTCTCTGGAAATCTTATAGGCCAGAAGAGCTTGCTACTCCAGAGGCTTTCGCTCGAGATCCACAAACTGTATGGGAATGGTATGCCTGGCGTCGGGAATTGGTAGCGGCTTGCTCTCCAAACCCTGCGCACCTGGCTCTTGCCCGTCTAGCGCTGAATCACCCTGAAGTGGCGATCATTACACAGAACGTGGATGACCTCCACACACGTGCCGCGAGAGCACAAGCAGGCGTCGTAGACATCTCTCCTGCTCTACCCATGGAATTACATGGATCAATTAATCGTGATCGCTGCTCAGCGTGTGACTCTCGCCAACCAGGCTCCCTAGTAATTGATACCACTAGCACCGACACCCTACCTCAATGTGATCACTGCTCTGGCTTGATGCGCCCCGACGTCGTTTGGTTTGGAGAAGCCCTAGATGAAGCGATCCTTGAGCGAGCTTTTCGTCTTGCACGCTCTGCGGATCTTTGCCTCGTGGTTGGAACGAGCGCGTTGGTTCACCCCGCTGCATCAGTACCGCTTGCAACCATCGGTAACGGGGGGGATCTGATCGAGATAAACCTTCAGGAAACCAGCCTTACATCCTATGCTTCCGCTCAGTTGAAGGCTCCCGCCGGAACCGTTCTCAGTGAATTGGTACCTGAATAAGACGCCTCAACTAACGTGTCGGTCCTATAAGATTAATGACCAGGAGCCGAAGAAGAGATCAGGCCAAAACAGAAGCTAGGGTTTCCTTCGCAACATTGCCCCCACTGAGAAGGATGACCAGTGGTCCATCCCTAATGTCTGCAGCTTTCCAAACACCACTCTGCACCGCTGCAATGGCCACAGCCCCGCCTCCTTCCACGACCAACCTTAGTGTCATGGCACAGTACCGCATCGCATCCGAAATCTGTTTTTCTGTCACAGTCATGTGCTCATGAACTAAATCCTGGATCAGCTTGAAAGAATGTTGATTGTTCAGGCCAATACCCCCGGCTAAAGCACTAGCAAGGGTCTCTTCCTCACCCAACTCAATCGGATATCCAGCCCTCACACTTGTGAGCATTACCGCAGCATTCTCTGCAGACACCGCCACGATCCTACAGGCTTGATCCTGAATCCTCTCCGCAAACACAGAAGCGATCCCTCCGAGGAGTCCTCCACCTGAAAGCGGAGCCAGGATTGCTGCGGGTGACTCTCCAAGTTGTTCGAGAATCTCTAGGGCAATCGTCCCCTGCCCTGCTATCACCCAAGGGTCATCGTAGGCCGAGATATATGTCCGGCCAGTTCTTTCAGAGAGTTCAAGGGCATGAGCTTCAGCTTCATCAAACGTGGAGCCGACCAAAACTGCATCTGCCCCATTCCTCTTTATGCCCTCAAGCTTCACCGGATCAACCCACTCTGGTACACAAACCGAGGCAGGAATCCCGAACTCCTTAGCTACGTAGGCAACTGCCCGCCCATGATTTCCGCTAGAACACGAAACCACCCCGCGCATCCGCTCTTGATCATTGAGTACTGATAGCCTAGCCGCAGCCCCTCGGACCTTGAACGATCCGGTCACCTGGAGGCACTCCGCCTTTAACCACACAGGTCGACCAAGTTGATCTGAAAGGCCAGGAGCTCGAAGAAGGGGTGTGCGACGAGCGACCCTATCTACCGCATTAGTTACACCCTCAGAATTATACAGGTTGCTCAATGCTAATCCCGACCCAGGCTAACGATCAGCATAAATTTCCAACTCTATTCTATAATGGAGCTGGTCCGGTGCGCCTAAGAGACTATCCGGGAACGCTCCTTAAGTTCAGTGATCCACAGGCCTGAATTAATGTCGGAAGAATAGATGCGACCCTTGAAAATCTGAGCCCCCCACGTCATTCCCCAGTTAGGTGTGGTCGTATTCTCGTCCGTTGTCTTAATCACGGCGATCTCACGTCCCTGCTTATAAAGGTCGCCCCTCAATTCACCTGAAATATCTAGGACCCTTAGACCTGCCTGATAGTATCCCACGTAAAGCCGGTCACCCTCAGTCCAGACGTTATGAGCTCCTGCTTCGGGGACCTCGTACTTAGCAACTTCAACCGGATTCTCGATATCACTCATATCAAGTACATGAATGTACCCTCGAGCCTCTATGGGCTGATCTGCATCCCAAACTGCTGGGAAGATTTCATCTCCAACAAAAAGGTACTGCCCATGCCGCCATGCTACGTGAGTATTTCCAACAGGATACTTGAATTGGCTCACCAGAACTGGAGCACGTGGCGTACCCCCATGAGATCCAGCACCGACATCTAGGATCACAACACCATCATCCCAGTATGAAGCGTATGCGTATCCCTCCTGAATAATGACGTCGTGTAGCGATCGTTGCTGGTTATCTATCTGCCAGCGACCAACTTCATTCGGAGCTTCAGGATTAGAGATATCAATGATATGAATTGCTCGAGTACCATTGTGGACTGCGTAAACCAGTTCGTTGTCACCATCGATCCAGACGTTGTGAACTCCCCCAGTAAGTGTCTCCGTATACTCACCTAGAACGGTCGGATGTGCTGGCATAGCCAAATCTAGGAGTACCATCCCGTTACGGCGGCTTGACGCACCCTCTCGCGTGACAATCCCCAATCTGCTGTTCGGATGAATCTTCACATCATTGATTCTCCTCGCATCCAGCTGGATTGAGTCGGTGAGCATTGGGTTTGAAGGATCAGTCACATCCCACACCTTCATCCAGTCATGCATGAAAGTGCCTATGTATGCATAGTCACGTCCGTCTACACCTTCGAATACCCAGACGTCACCCGAGTGATGCTCTGAGATCGGGCCGCGCCCAACTTGAAGTAATTCTGCATCCGCATCTCGTGATTCAACGCGCACAACTGCACTCAATACAGAATTCTCTCCGAGTCGGGCTGATACACGGTATGTCCCAGGCTCCTCAGCAACGAAGACCCCCTCACCGTTGTCATCTTCTACTTGGGCACCTGTTCCGGTTACCGACCACTCAGGAAAGCCCTGGACTTCACCATCCGGGGACCGGACCAAGGCCTGCAACCGTACCACATCTCCCGTCCGGACCTGGGCTTCGGTAGGAGTGAGTGAATAGGAAAGTCCTGGGTCCGCCCTCACATTGATCACTGTCCCACCTCGCACCGTCCCAGTCGAGGCACTGAGCCGGGCAGTTCCTTCCGCGCGAGCGAAGACTAACCCAGCTGGGTCGACAACCGCGACTGACTCATCCGAACTCGCGTAGGCAAGATCCGGATCATCTACGGCTTCTCCGAGTCGATTCCGTGCAATCACCTGAAGCGGTAGAGCTTGTGTCGCATACGGCTGATCATTCGCTAGTTCCACTGAGAGCTCTGCAGCGGGCAATGCACGGATTACGATCGTCACTGAACCACTCGGTCTCCCTCCGATGACCGCACTGACACGTGCAATTCCAGGATTCAAAGCAAGAACCCGACCCATCTGATCAATTGTTGCAAGTTCAGGTGTCGATGAAATCCAACGCACTGGCATTCCACTAATAGCTCGACCTGACCCGTCAAATGCACGTGCACTCAGTTGCGCCGTAGCCTGAACTTCAATCTCGGAACGCTCCGGGGTTACCTCTACCCTAGCCGGAGCCGTCTGGAACAGTGTTAGGATTCCCGCAACTGCAACCGCGTTGATCATGGCCCACTCCCATTGCATGCTTTGGATAGACCCTTGCCCAATCAAGATGGGAGTCGGGTCTGTCATCGATTAAGTGAGTTTGGTGCTCACTTCAAACGCCAAACTCTCTCGCTAGCTGCGATTCTGCCCTGGCAGTGTGGCGCCACTAGGTGTGAAGAGGCAAGACGGTGCCACAATAAGAACAAAAATCATCGACCAGGTAATCTCTTGGCGATATTGTTGAGTTATCGGGGTTCCTTAAGCGAAATTCAGTTTTGTGGAACTCTCAAAGAACCTGCACGTAGACTTCATGACTTGACCAAAACCCGACCTCGCGGGTTCTTGCAGTTAGATCAACGACGATTAGATGGGTGCGGAAGGGCTTCGCGCACTGAATCACAACACGGAGATGGTATTCATGAAGAGGATATCCCTAGCCTCGATACTCGCCCTGCTGGCATTAGTGCCGAGCACCCCAGTTGCTTCACAAGCGTTCGGCAACGCTATCGCCGTGGACGGTGATGAGGTTTTTGTAGGTGAAGCTGCCTATGAAATGCGCTCTGGTGTCGTCTACGTATTCAGACAGGACCCATCCGGAAACTGGATTCAGACCCAGAGAATCGAGCCGTCCAGTGCGGAACCAGGTGATCGTTTCGGAATTGGATTGGCTAAATACGAGAACACGCTACTCGTCTCAGCAACAAGAGCCGATGAAGGGGCTGGTGCAGTTTATGTATACCAAGCCCAAGGTGGCACTTGGATTGAATCAGGGCGACTTGAAACCACAGACCGAAGTCCTGCCGATAGCCTCGGCACAGGACTGGCTATGAATAATGATTGGATCATGGTCGGGACAATCGCTCAGGACGATCGAACGGGCGCAGCTTATGCCTTCCGCCGTGAAGGAGAATCCTGGGTTCAACATTCCAAGATCAGACCTGCTGATATTGATGAAGGAGACACCTTCGGCTCTCGCATCGCTCTTCAGGGAAATCAGATGCTGATCTCAGCTCCTTTCGGCTCAGATGGTGAAGGTAGGGTCTATAGCTTCACCTATCGTGAAGACTCGGACACCTGGGAAGAGATGGGGCAATTGCAGGCACCAGCTCTTAGTGACCAGACAATGTTTGGAACTGACATCGCAATCGGGGATGGCTTCTCACTAGTTGGAGCCCCAGGAGCTGGAATGGGTGCGGTATTCGTCTATGGACTTTCCGGGGACATGTGGCAACTGGCATCTCTTCTATACCCGTACGAGTCAACTGGCGGCGCAATGGAATTTGGTGGTTCTATCGCCCTAGATGGAAACTCTGCCCTGATCGGCGCCTTCAGCGCAGTCCAAGGACAGGGACGGGTGTTTTCTTATACGTTCAATCCAGAAACTTTTGAATGGAATGCAGCTGCCAAGATCTCCTCAGATGAGGATGGAAGGGCTTTCTTCGGAAGGACCGTAGGTCTTGGAGGTAATATCGCTGTGGGTGTAGCAAACGGTGCTGACCGTGGTGCTGGAGCTGCTTGGGTATTTGAGCGAGTGGATGACGACTGGACTTCTGCCGGTAGGATCACTGGTGACGTGCTGGGTATGGACGCAATCACAGGTGACGAGGTGTCCTGCTCGACGGACGGTGAGGCTTCAGGTTTCGACTGTGAATCAGTTGACCTTGTTTCGTTTTTGCCCGTGGCTCAAATGGGTGCTGACCGTGGAATCGTAACGAACGATGTCTGGGGCTGGACTGATCCTGAAACGGGACAAGAAATCGTACTGGTAGGCATGTCTAACCAAACAGCTTTTGTTGATGTCACAGACCCGGGTATGCCAACCTACCTCGGTCGACTTCCAATGCCGGAGAGTGCTAACGCCTCAACTTGGAGGGACATGAAGGTCTATCAAAATCACATGTTTGTGGTTTCTGATGGAGCGGGAGAACATGGGATGCAGGTCTTTGATTTAACCCGACTCAGGGGGCTAGACGGGTCGGATCCACAAACCTTCACTAGTGACGCGCATTACGATCAAATCGCAAGCGCACACAATATCGTTATTAATGAAGAGACCGGATTTGCGTATTCGGTAGGCAGCAGTGGAGGAGGGCAAACATGTGGCGGAGGACTCCACATGATCAACATTCAAGATCCCGTGGCTCCGGTGTTCGCTGGTTGTTTTCAAGATATGTCGACAGGTCGGCAACGGACTGGCTACTCTCACGATGCGCAGTGCGTGATATATCACGGTCCGGATGCTGACTATCAGGGACGTGAGATTTGTCTTGGCTCTAATGAAACCGCGCTCTCGATAGCTGACGTGACTGACAAGTCAAATCCAATCGCCATCGCAATGGCATCCTATCCTAATGTCGGATACTCACATCAGGGATGGCTCTCGGAAGATCAGTCCTACTTCTTCATGGGAGACGAACTGGATGAAAGCGGCGGTAACGTAACGAACACTCGGACGCTCATATGGGACCTCGCTGACCTAGATGATCCAATCCTAGCTAGAGAGTTCATGGCCGAAACAAAGGCAACGGATCACAATCTCTATATTCTAGGGAACACGATGTACCAATCCAATTACAAAAGTGGATTAAGGGTCCTGGATATTTCAGATCCTGAAAACCCCCAACTAGTAGGTAATTTTGATACTGTACCCTATGGTGGGGATGACGCATCTATGACTGGTTCGTGGTCGAACTATCCATATTTCAAGAGCGGAGTTGTAGTGGTGACGAGTAGCCGCGAAGGGCTTTTCGTCGTTAGATACCGTCCACGGACAATCTCGGAGTAAGCTTTATGTTCCGGGTAGCAGAGTCACTGGGGCACCACCTTCGGGTGATGCCCCAGTTCTTGCTCCTTGGTGTCGTCTTATTTCAAGCCCCGACGTCTTTAGCTGCCCAAGACCTTCTCTACGTAGCCAGCCAGGAAGAGGTGACGGTCTCTGTAATTGATACGAAAAGTAATGAGCTACTTGAAACAGTTGATCTAAAAACACTGGGTTTCACCGAATCAGCTAAGGCACATCATACGGCCGTGGAACCAGACGGCTCTTTTTGGTATGTGTCGCTGATCTCTGCAGGAACAGTTCTAAAGTTCGATCGACAAAATAGACTTGTTGCGCGGGCGAACTTTGAAGCACCAGGTATGTTGAGCTTGGACCCGACATCCGATCGTCTTTATGTGGGGCGTTCGATGGCAGCGGTAAACCCACCTCAACGCATCGGTGTAATACAACGCAGTTCAATGCAGATAGAAGAAGTCGACGTCTTTTTCCCACGACCACACGCATTGGCTGTAGACCCCCACGGAGAAAGATTCTTTACCGCCAGCTTAGGTCAAAACACTATTGCTTATGCCCCCCTCGGTGTTGAAGAAGTCGACCTCTATAACATTGACGGCACGACTCATACGCTGGTGCAATTTGCTTTATCTCCAGACGGTGACTGGATGGTCGCCGGAGGTCAGCTGAGCGGAGACTTATTGATTTTTGACCTAAATAATCCTCAACCCACTCTCGTCAAATCAATACCCATCGGTGGGCAGCCTTGGCATCCTTCATTTAGCACTGATGGAACAACTGTCTGGGTGCCCAACCA